>JAFQEE010000056.1 GCA_017399175.1 Clostridia bacterium
AACCATCACTATTATACTTGGAGGTTAATCTTTTCTCTACTGCTTTTCGTGGCTTGCCATTGCTCGCCACGTTTTATTTTTACTAAAGCTTTTTTTATCCCCCGGTAGAACCGGGGGATTATATCTTTGCTAAAGACCATCCAAAATACCCACAAAGAAATTAGTTCTTTGTGGGTATCATTTATTATTGGTTGCAAATCCAATCAATAATATTAATAAATGTTTTGCTTCTTGATATAATATCACCAACAAATAAATCATTAAACCAATTTTCACTAGGTATATGGTTTAGGACATCATATTTATTAAATGCTATACTTGAAGGTGGCATAGGTTTATTATTAAGAGCCCAAATTCCTTCAAGTAGTTTCCATGAATTTGTTGAAATAATATAAGACACCTTTTCCATATCATTGTATTTTATTGCTGAAATTAATTTAGTTTTTGTAGAAGAAAGCCAATATTTAATACCATTAATTTCATTAATGGGGGTTATATAACTATCATAAATTTCATTTGCTTTAAAACACAATTTATTTAATTTACCATCATCAAACAATATTTTCGAGTAAATATATTTATAAACTTCAATAGGATTTGATTTAAGTTTTTTCAACATTGTATTATATTTTTGAAAATGAATTTCAACAAAAATATTCTCAATGTATTTACTGACAAATTTATCTTCATTGCATAAAACAAGAATATCTAAATCTGAATCATCACTTGCATTCTCATAAGCAACAGAACCCATTAACATAATTCCAGTAACACTTTTATCCAAGCGTAATTCTTCAATTACATATTTTAAAATATCAAGTTGCTTTTCCATACTTATAATTCAATCTTCCTGTCTTTGAAGTAATATTCTTTATCGTGGTCGTTGATTTCGCGTAATACTTTGCATGGGTTACCGACGGCAACAACATTTGCAGGGATATCTTTTGTGACAATACTTCCTGCACCGATTACTGAATTATCACCGATTGTTACACCGGGTAATACGACAACTCCTGCACCGAGCCAACAGTTTTTACCGATGTGTATCGGCATATTATACTGATATGCAAGTGGTCGGAGTTCAGGAAAAATCGGATGTCCTGCTGTTGCCAAAACAACATTAGGGCCAATCATCGTATAATCTCCAACATAAATATGTGTATCGTCAACAAGTGTCAGATTAAAATTAGCATAAACACCTTTGCCGAAATGAACATTTTTACCTGCCCAGTTTGCATGAAGCGGTGGTTCGATGTAACAATCCTCCCCTATTTCTGCAAACATTTTTTTGAGCATTTCTGTACGCTTTGGGAGTTCAGACGGTCTTGTAGCATTAAAATCATATAATTTATCAAGATATGTAAGCTGTTCATTGAACAAATCCTCGTCCATTGACAAATATAAATCTCCGCTGTGCATTTTTTCTCTTATATCCATAATAACACCTTAACTTTATTATTTTCTATATATTACCACATCAATAAAAATAATTAAACATTTTTGAAGAATTTTTATTTTATAAAATCATATTCTATTATGAAGCATATTTTTTGAGGTGATTTTATGTGTGGTATTGCAGGTGAAGTTTCTTATTCACAATCTGTTATTAAAAATAAAGACTCATTTTTACGAATGCAAAAGGTTTTAGAACCTCGTGGACCTGACCAAAAAGGATTGTATTTAAACGATAATGCAGCATTAATACATTCAAGACTTGCCGTTATTGATATTGAAAACGGAATTCAACCGATGACAGTCAAATATGGCGAAAATAAATACACAATTGTTTATAACGGTGAACTTTATAACACAGACGAAGTGAGAAATGAACTTTTAGAATCAGGTCACAAGTTTTATACAAATTCTGACACAGAAGTTATATTAAAAGCTTACGTTCAATGGAACGATGAATCAGTTAATAAACTTAATGGTATTTTTGCTTTTGCAATATGGGATGAAAACAATCAAAGTCTGTTTTTTGCACGAGATAGAATAGGTGTTAAACCATTTTTTTATTCAATTGTAAATGATTCATTTATATTTGGTTCAGAAATCAAAGCATTGCTTGAACACAAATATGTTGATCCTATAATTGACGAAAATTCAATCGCTGAAATAATGTTTTTAGGTCCGGGTAGAACACCCGGTTGCGGTGTTTTTAAAAATATTAACGAACTTAAACCTGCTTGTTGCGGATATTACAATAAAAGTGGAATTAAAATAAAAAAATATTGGACATTAAAAGATAAAGAACACACAGACAGTTTTGATGAAACAGTTGAAAAAGTCCGATTCCTTGTAAAAGATGCAATAACAAGACAGTTAGTATCCGATGTACCTGTTGGCACATTTTTATCAGGTGGTCTTGATTCAAGTATTATTTCATCAATAGCAAATTCATATTTTAATGAAAAAGGTCAAAAATTACACACATTTTCCGTCACTTACGAAGATAATGATAAATACTTTAAGTCAAGTAAATTTCAACCAAACAATGATAATGAATTTATCAATAAAATGGTTGATTATTTACAATGTGAACATCATTTAATAACTTTAAATAATCAAGACCTTGCAGATGCTCTTTTTGATTCTGTTGATGCAAGAGATTTACCGGGTATGGCTGATGTTGATTCGTCGCTTTTACTTTTCTGTAAAGAAATAAAAAAGCATTGTACAGTTGCATTATCAGGTGAATGTGCCGATGAAATTTTTGGAGGATATCCTTGGTACAGAGATAAAAATATCCGAGCAATAAATGGGTTCCCGTGGTCACAGACAACTGAATACAGAAAGTCATTTGTTAAGGACGATATTAAATTACCAGATGCTGAAGCATTTGTATATTCAAAATACAAAGATACAATTATCAATGCATCTAAAATTGATAACATATCCCCTCTTGAGTCAAGAATGAAAGAAATGATGAAACTTAATCTTGATTGGTTTATGCAAACACTTCTTGACAGAAAAGACAGAATGAGTATGTACAACGGTCTTGAGGTTCGAGTTCCTTTCTGCGATTACAGAATTGCAGAATATCTTTATTCTGTACCTTGGAAATATAAAGATTATAACTTATATGAAAAAGGATTGTTAAGAAAAGCAATGGAAGGAATACTCCCTGAAGAAATTCTCTGGAGAAAGAAAAGTCCATACCCGAAAACCCATAATCCTGTTTATTTAGAAATTGTTTCAAAAAAACTAAAAGATGTTATTGAAAATCCATCGTCACCTGTGTTAACATTTATAAAAAAGTCGGAGTTGGAAAAACTACTTAAAACAAGTAGAAATGAACCTTGGTATGGTCAGTTGATGACAACTCCACAGACAATAGCCTATTTTTTACAGATAAACTATTGGCTTGAAACGTATAAAATTATTATAAAATAAAGGATGAAACAAATGAAAAGCGGAGATTTAAAAAAAGTTGCACTTGTTGGTACAGGTTTTGTTGGAATGAGTTTTGCTTATGCTCTTTTAAACAGCGGTGAATGTGACCAACTTGTGCTTATTGATATTAATAAAGAAAAAGCAAAGGGAGAGGCTATGGACCTTAACCACGGTCTTCCCTTTGCTAAAAGAAATATGTTGATTTACGCAGGTGAATATTCTGATTGTCACGATTCCGATATAGTTGTTATTGCTGCCGGTGTTGCACAAAAAGATGGCGAAGGCAGAATTGCACTTTTAAAAAGAAATTATGAAGTATTCAAATCAATCATTGAACCTATTGTAAATAGTGGTTTTGATGGCATTTTCCTTGTTGCAACAAACCCTGTTGATATTATGACAAAAATCACACTTGAATTATCACGATTTGACCCATCTCGTGTTATTGGTAGTGGTACAACGCTTGATACTGCTCGACTTCGATATTTGCTCGGTGATTATTTTTCAATTGACCCACGAAATGTTCATGCCTATGTAATTGGTGAACACGGTGATAGTGAAATCGTACCTTGGTCACAGGCATACATCACTACAAAAAAGGTGCATGATATCGTTGATTCTTCAAACGGAAGATTTTCTTTTGATGACTTATACAAATTAAGCAAAGATGTAACAGGTGCTGCACAAGAAATAATAAAAGCAAAGACTGCAACATATTATGGAATTGGAATGGCTCTTGTAAGAATCGTCAGAGCAATATTTGGAGATGAAAAAAGTGCATTAACGGTTTCTGTTATGCTTAACGGTCAATATGGCGTAAAAGATGTTTATGCAGGCTTACCTGCTATAATTGGAAGAAATGGTGTTGAAGATATAATTGTTCTTGATTTAAAAGAAAGCGAAAGAACAGCCTTTATAAATTCTTGTGAATTTCTTAAACAAACAGCAAAAGAAATTGGTTTTTAGTATAGTAAAAAAATTAAGGAACAGCTCGATTGAACTGTTCCTTGTTTTTTATATTTATCTTACACTATCAAAAATTGTGTAGAAGTTTTTAATAAATGTTGTACCTGCGTGTTTACCATATGAAATCAAGCACCATGTATCGCTGTCAAATTCACCTGTGAGTTCGTTATACTGAAAACCAGCCATTACATAATTTGCTTCATTAGCAACATAACCTGCTGCATCATTCATAAGGTCCATAATTATGATATCTTCACCTGTGTATTCTCTGATTGGTTTCATTGGGAATCCTTTTGCACCGTTTCCGCCAAAAAGAAGTTCACCAAATGTTTCACCCGGACTCATATATACTTTCATATTGTCACCAATTTCAAGATATCCAACTTCAGTTACTGTATAATAATTCCAGTTGTTATCTTTAAGAACAAGGTTATCTGCAATTGATGTTTTACCAAGTAAAGCTACGAGATTGTTTTCAATCTGAACAGTAAATTGTACCGATTTAATGTTAAGTACAGGTTTTACTTCTTCCCTTTTAACAGTTGGAAGTCCATCGTACCATACTGTATATTCTTCCTGTCCATTATACTTTGCTATTTCAAGCTTATCGCCTGTTTTTTCATTAAGAGCAATTCTTTCTGACTTGGTCATACTCATACCAAGAAGAATATATCCGATTTCATAGCCATATCTCATACAACCATAATGTGCTGAACCATCAAGTCCATCATTTGAATTGCCTCTTGATGACGAAACTGTAGAAACATTACCCTGAATGAAAATGAAGTTATATCCAGCTGAATTTAAAAGTTTTTCTGTGTACCAAATAAAGTCAGCAGAGAATTTTCTATCAAGTTTCAATGGGTCACTTTCATCCTGATTCCAGTCAAAACTTGCTGATTCAGGATGACAACCATATGTAGCAATTATAGTTGGAGTTTTGCTCTTTGCAAATGGAACAAACTCAAGTTTGTAAAGATTTGGGTCATATGAAATTGGAGCTGTTCTGTCGAAAACATATTCGTCAACGTTCACTGAAGAATAAAGCATCTTACCTGTTGTCATATCTGCTAAAGCATATTTAACAGCTTTCTGTGTTCCTTTAACAAGTGAATCGATGAAATCACGAGGAACACCATATTTCACACTATCAGTGAGAGTGTTATTAAGAAGACAACCGACTGGGTCAGTCCAAACACCCTGTGAGTCAATACCTGTATGAATGTGTGTACATGAAACATTAATGCTTACAATATTATTCTTTTCAGCAATTTCTTTTAAGCCTTCACGAACAATTCTTACATCAGAGTTTGCAAGTCCCATAGCATCAACAGCGATAAATACAACATTACCTCTACCTGAGCCGTCATTCATTACAACAACTCTTGCCATTAAATCTTCATAGTTTCCGTCATCATCTTTGTACATTTCATTTCCGTAAACATAAGGAATGTATGCACCTTTTGCGTAAGATTTTTCGCCAAAATTTTCAGGTAAAATTGATGCTTTACCATAACCAAGACTCCACACCTTGTCGCCTTGTGGTTCATCAATAAATTCATCCATACCAGGATAGAAATTATCATAAGAATCAACATCAAATTCTTCATAATCAAGAACAGCATATGAATCAGGTACGATTACACCTAAAGCCTTTGCAACAACATTGTTGATTAAGAAATTACTAACCTTGTTAAGAAGTCCATACAAAAAGATGTTTCTTTCTAATTTTTCATCAACTTCAACACCTGTATCAGATGACTGAACATATTCAGCTGCTGAACTGTAACTTTCTTCTGCTGAAGATACCATTGTAAACATTGGTATCAACATACAGATACAAAGAACAAATGAAATGATTGATTTGGTTGTTTTTTTCATAAAAATTCCCCCATTATTTGTTTTTTCTATTTTTAATTTCATCCTTAAAGATGAAACGATATCCATTGTTTTCTAACAATTTTTCATCGGACATAAGTCTTCCTAAACCTTTGATTTTCGCTAATATTGGCTCCTCAACTACTTCACATCTAATATCAAGTTCATAAGATAATCTTTCTGCTATATCAAATACAAGTGAACCACCGCCACAAAGCAAAATGCCGTGGTCGGCAGCGTCAGCCAAAAGGTCAGGTGAAACATTCAATATTTCGTTATGAATTTCTTTTATTATCAAATTAACTTGTTCATCGATATAAGGAAAAATTTCTGACGATGTTACTTCAAATGAAATAGGTAAATCATCAAGACAACTTTTTCCTGATACAAATAATGCTGTTTCACACTCTCGGTCAATAGCAGATGTGATTTTATTTTTGATTTCTCTTGCAGTATGCGGACCGATAAGAATATCTCTGTCACGCTTCAGATGGTTAATAATTGCTTTATCAATTTCATAACTACCTCTTTTGATAACTCCTTTAGCAGCAACACCACCTAAAGAAACAATTGCAAATTCGGTAATATGATGTCCGATATCAATAACCATTCGTCCGCCTAATTTATCTGTATCAATTCCACAGCCGATTGCAGAAGCAAGTATTCCGTCAACCATACAAACTCTACCGGCACCTGCTAATGTTATTATATCAAGAAAAGTATTTTTTTCAAGATTAGAAATGTTCGAAGGAAGCGAAAGAATAATATTAGGTTTATAAATTCTGTTTCCGCATACTCTTTGAAGATAAAATCTTAACATTCTTTCAGCCATAACGAAATCAGAAACAACAGCATTCTTAATAACTTTTGATATTTCTATATCATTTCCACAACGACCATATACATTATCAGCAGCAACTCCGAATGCAATGGGATTGCCACTTAAACTATCGAATGCGACAACTGATGGGTCATCAGCAACAATTCCTTTACCTTCAGCAAAAATTTTAAGAGAAGATGAACCGAAGTCAATTCCTATTTTCATTCCTTTCAGAATATCATCTCCATTCAATCAATTTTTCTTAAATTGTTGTTTAAGTCTTAAATCCTTTGAAAGAATTGTCTTACGGAGTCTGATACTTACAGGAGTAACCTCCATTAACTCATCATCCTTAATAAATTCCATTGATTGTTCAAGGCTTAAAATAGTATATGGAACAAGTCGAAGTGCATCATCTGAACCGGATGCTCGTGTATTTGTAAGATGCTTGGTTTTACAAATATTACAAGTCAAATCTTCATTCTTTGAACATTCGCCGACAATCATTCCTTCATAGACAGGAACACCGGGACCAATAAACAAGCGACCTCTGTCCTGAGTATTGAACAATCCATATGCTGTACTTTCACCTGTTTCGTGAGCAACAATTGAACCTCTTTCACGAGTTTCAATTTCACCTTTAAATGGTTCATAGCCAGAAAACAAGTTATTCATAATACCATTACCATTTGTATCTGTCATAAATTCAGAACGATAACCAATAAGACCACGTGCAGGAATTTTAAATTCAAGATGTGTTGTTCCACCTTCACGAGTACCCATATTTTCAAGTTCACCACGACGAGAACCAATTTTCATCATAACTGAACCAACATATTCCTCAGGAACTTCAACAATTAACAATTCAATCGGTTCATAGAGAATGCCGTCCTGCATTTTTGTAATAACTTTTGGTCGTGAAACCTGAAATTCATAGCCCTGTCTTCTCATTGTTTCAATTAAAATTGATAAATGTAATTCACCACGACCGGAAACCTTAAATGTATCAGTTGACTCAGTTTCTTCAACTCGCATACTGACATTAGTTTCAACTTCTTTGAAAAGTCTGTCACGAAGATTTCGTGAGGTAACAAATTTGCCCTCTTTACCTGCAAAAGGACTATCATTAACAATGAAATTCATAGAAATTGTAGGTTCGTCAATTTTTATAAACGGTAACGGCTCAATACAATCAGGCGAGCATAATGTTTCGCCGATATTCAAATCTGTAATACCTGCAATACAAATGATATCACCAACAGATGCAGAGTCAACTTCAACTCGTTTCAAACCATCGAATTGATATAATCGTGAAATACGAACATTATCTTCACTACCATCTGTTTTACATAAAACAAGTGAATCGTTTCTTTTAATTGTACCTCTTTCAACTCTGCCGACACCGATACGACCGATATAATCGTCATAATCAAGGCTTGAAAAAAGAACTTGTAATGGTGCTTCTGAATCACCTATTGGTGGTTCAATATTTTCAATAATAGCATCAAACAAAGGACGCATATCACCTTCTCTGACAGAAGAATCAAGTGATGCATAACCATCTCTTGCAGATGCATAAATAACCGGGAATTCAATCTGTTCATCACTTGCACCTAATTCAATAAACAAATCAAGAACTTCGTCAATAACCTCATCAGGTCTTGCACCGGGACGATCAATCTTATTTACAACAACAAGTACTTTTTTATTAAGTCCAAGTGCTTTTTTTAATACAAATCTTGTCTGTGGCATACAACCTTCAAATGCATCAACAAGTAAAAGAACACCATCAACCATCATTAAGATTCGTTCAACTTCGCCACCGAAATCAGCATGTCCGGGTGTATCAACAATATTGATTTTATAATCCTTATATTTAACAGAAGTATTTTTTGAAAGAATAGTAATTCCTCTTTCTCGTTCAAGGTCATTTGAGTCCATAACTCTGTCCTGAACAACTTCGTTAGTTCTGAAAATACCACCTTGTTTGAGCAACTCATCAACAAGTGTTGTTTTGCCATGGTCAACATGGGCAATAATGGCAATATTTCTTACATCTTCTCTTTTTTTCAAAATTTCACCTTCAACTTATTACTTAACAATTTATTTTACCACTTAAAATTTAATTAAGCAAGTAAAATATATTAAAAATACAGACCTTTACAAATTAATTAAAATAATATAAAATTTATATATTGTTATTTGAGGTGACTTTTTATGGATAAAAACGTTGAATTAAGATTATTATCTTCACTTGAAAAAATATATCATAATGATACTTTACCACAAAAAGACTACAAAGGTTTTTCAATCCTTAAAAACGAAAAGAAGTCATTTCAGGTTGCTGTGGTTTGTGATAAAGAATTTAATGGTGCTTTATCTGTATCATCACACATCAAAAATATTCGTAAATATTCAGTTGAATATATTAAATCTGATTATCCGATGGCAAAAGGTGCTGATGATTATTACAGATTCAGCGAAGACGAATATTATCCTGATTTATTGTTACCATTTGCAGATACTGTTACATTCAAAAAAGGTGTTAATTTATTCTGGATAGAATTAATCCCTGAAAGTACTTTTGTTGGCACTGACAATATTGAAATATCAGTTATTGAAAATGATAGTGTTATTGCAAGTAAATACTTACAAATTGAAGTTATAGACTATGACCTTGATTTTGATAATTTTATCTACACTTGTTGGTTTCACACAGACTGTCTTATGTCTTATTATAACATTGAAGCATTTTCAGATGAATATTGGAGAATTACAAAAAACTTTTTGAAAACCGCTAACGAGTACGGTATGAATTGTGTTCTTACGCCAATTTTTACACCTCCTCTTGATACGGAAGCAGGAAAAGAAAGACCAACTGTTCAACTTATTGATGTTACAGTTGAAAATGGTATATATTCATTTAATTTTGATAAGTTAACACAATGGATTGATATGGCACACAATTGTGGTATTGAATATTTTGAATTATCACATTTCTATACTCAATGGGGTGCAAATTATGCACCAAAAATTATGGCAACAGTTGACGGTGAATACAAGAAGATATTTGGTTGGGAAACAAAGGCATCATCGAAAGAATACAAAAAATTTCTAACTCAATTATCAACAGAATTAAAACTATATTTAGAAAATCGAAATTTAAAAGATAAAACTTTACTTCATGTCAGTGATGAGCCTAATTTTTCTATGCTTCGTTCATATTCAAAGGCATCAAAGCTGATACACAAGCTCTATAAAGGATATAAAATTGTTGATGCATTATCGGACATATGGTATTATAAACTTGGTATTGTGTCTTCCCCTATTCCGTCAAATGACCATATTAATAAATTTATAGGTAAAACAGACGAACTCTGGACTTATTACTGTAGTGCACAGAACAAAAAGTATGTTTCAAACCGATTTTTCTGTAATGATTCAATACGCACAAGAGTTATCGGTTATCAGATGTTCAAATATGATGTAAAAGGCTTTTTACATTGGGGTTATAACTTTTATTACACACAGTTGTCAAAAGCCCTTATAGACCCGTATAAAGTAAGTGATGCAGGCGGTAAATTCCCGTCAGGCGACAGTTATGTTGTTTATCCTGCAAAAGACGGAACAGCAAATCATTCAATAAGATTAAAAGTATTCTATGATGCATTGCAAGATATGGCTGCACTTAATACTCTTAAAAATCTTACTGACAAGACCACTTGCGTTTCAATAATTGAAGAAAATAGTAAACATAATATTACTTTTTCGGATTACCCACATTCAGATGAATGGATGTTAAATACAAGAGAAAAAATTAACTCTGCAATTAAGGATAATATAAAATGAAACAAGTTTTTAAAGAAATTAAACACTTTATAAAAGAAACTGACAAAACATTGCTATTACTATGCATTTTAGCATCCGTATTTGGCTCTGTTTCTGTTTTAAGTGCAACTAAATGGACTGTTGGCGATGGTGGAATGTTTTCACGAGATTTCATAGTTATGGTTGCTGCTGTTTGTGCAGGTATTTTCATAGCACTTGTTATATCTGTTATCGACTATGAATTTATATTAAAAATGGCACCTCTTATTGGTTTAGTCTGTATTGGTCTTATGGTTTTGCTTTTTGCTATCGGCGTTGGTCCAATTGAACGACCTGATGCAAAAACTTGGATTGACTTAGGTTTTATATATTTTCAACCGTCTGAAATTGTTAAAATAGGTTTCATAATCACCTTCGGAGTACATCTTGAAAAACTAAAAGGTAATATAAACCACCCAATTTCTATTTTACAACTTGGTGTTCACGCACTTATTCCAATCGGACTTGTTATTAAAACAGGTGATATGGGCTCTGCACTTGTATTTATGATTATTGCAATTGCAATGTTATTTATTGCAGGACTTCATTGGGGTTATTTCTTGGCAGGTGGACTTCTTATAGTTGCTGCATTACCACTTGCGTGGATGTTCTTATTAGATAACATTCAAAAAGATAGATTTTTAGCACTTGCCTACCCTGATTTGTATCCCGATATTATATATCAGCAAAAACGAGGACTCGCAGCCCTTGGCGGTGGCGGAATCACAGGACAAGGTTTTTTACAAGGCTCATTAACACAAACTCCTAACGCAATTCCTGAAGCTGAAAATGATATGATTTTCACTGTTATTGGTGAAGAATTAGGTCTTATTGGATGTATCGTTGCATTATTGATATTGACATTTATTGTTTTAAGAATAATAAATACAGGCAGACACGATAATGTTGGTAACATTAAAACAATGTGTTATGGTGTTGCCGCTATGATTGCAGGACAAGTAATTATCAATGTTGGTATGTGTTTGATGTTTTTACCTGTTATTGGTATTACACTCCCCTTCTTTAGTGCCGGTGGTTCGTCAAATCTTTGTATTTATTTTGCTGTTGGTCTTATTCTTAGTTTTTACAGATACAACCAGCAAAGAGAATTAATTCACGTTAGTCAGCAAAATATTTATAATCCATTCTCGGAATTTTAAGGTGTTTATTATGACTAAAAAATTATTTGTCGAAGCAATAACAAAATTCCTTCTTGGTGTTGTCATTATTGGATTATTAATCTTTTTACCTGCAGGCAATTTATCATTTTTTAATGGTTGGTTATTTATGGGAATAATGTTCGTGCCAATGTTTTTTGCAGGTATAGTAATGATGTTTAAAAATCCTGAACTATTAAAGAAACGACTTGATGCTAAAGAAAAAGAAAGTGAACAAAGTTTTGTTGTTAAACTCAGTGGACTTATGTTTATAGCCGGTTTTATTGTTGCAGGTCTTGGATATAGATTTGATTGGTACATACTTCCAAAAGTTGTTTCAATCGGTGCATCAATTGTTTTTCTTTTTGCATATGTACTCTATGCAGAGGTTCTTCGTGAAAACACATATCTATCAAGAACAATAAAAGTTGAAGAAAACCAAAAGGTTATTAACACCGGTCTTTACGGTGTAGTAAGACATCCGATGTACAGTGTGACATTACTTCTTTTCTTATCAATTCCAATTGTATTGGGTTCAGTTTATTCATTTATAATTTTCCATGCATATCCATTTATAATTGCAAAGAGAATAAAAAATGAAGAACAGTTGCTTGAAAAAGAACTTAACGGATATAAAGAATACAAACAGAAAGTTAAATATCGTTTAATACCATTTATTTGGTAGTAAAAAAGAGGTCGTTTTCACGACCTCTTAATTTTATACTTTTTTTACGGCACCCATATTTTGCATAATCTTTTTTGTGCCAACTTTTTCAAATGCAATTTCCATAAGTACATCATTACCCATTGGTCGTAATGATGTAATCATACCTTTACCAAATACGCGGTGAGAAACTGTTTCACCCACCATAAATGTATCGGTTGATTTTTTTGCAGTTGAATTAAATCCTACACCAAAACCTGATGTAATCGGTTTACTCTTATTAACATTCGTAGAAGCATTATTACGGATTGGTGTTTTAGGTTTAACAAGAGTTTCAAAACAATCTTTTGGTAATTCTTCAATAAATCGTGATGGTCTGTTATATTTTGTTGACCCGAAAACTATTCTTGAGCGTGTATTTAACAAGTATAGTTTCTCTTTTGCTCTTGTAATACCAACATAAGCAAGACGGCGTTCTTCTTCAATTTCAGACGAATCATAAAGAGATTGAAGTCCCGGGAAAACACCTTCTTCCATTCCGGGAATGAATACAACAGGAAACTCAAGACCTTTTGATGCGTGCAAAGTCATAAGAACAACAGTATCACTATCTGAATTGTAATTATCAATATCAGTAAGTAATGCTACTTCTTCAAGAAAATCAGATAATTCCCCTTCAGGATTTTCTTCCATATATCTTATAAGGTTCGAGTTCAACTCATCAAGGTTTTGAAGTCTTTCTTCAGCTTTTTCTTTTTCAGTAGTTTCTATGTATGTTTTATATCCTGTTTCATTAAGTAAAGAGATGAAAACAGATGACATAGATTCCTGCTCAAGTAATTTTGAAAAACTTTCAATCATCTGTGTAAATTCGATGAGTTTTTGTGAACTGCGTTTTAATTTCTCATATTCATCTGCAGTTTTAAAAACTTGAAAAAGACTTATATTAAGTGCATCAGAGATTTCTTTTGCATTTGCGATTGTTGTAGCACCAATTCCGCGTTTAGGTACATTTATAATTCGTTCAAGACGAACGCTGTCATCGTGATTAGAAATTACAGAAAGATATGCAATAGCATCCTTAATTTCCATACGGTCATAGAACTTATGTCCACCGATGATTCTGTATGGAATACCGCTTCTTACAAGACATCTTTCAATGGAGTTTGACATTGAGTTCATACGATAAAGAACAGCAAAATCACTGAACTTACCTGTTGAACCCATTGTTTTCATAATTTCTTCAGCGATGAATTTACCTTCATAGTATTCATCTACAAGAGTATTTAAGATGATTTTATCGCCTTTACCATTGGCAGTCCAAAGGTTTTTGCCTTTTCGTTGTTCGTTATTCGCAATAACAGCATTTGCAGCGTCAAGAATATTTTGTGTTGAACGATAATTCTGTTCAAGTCTTATAACCTGTGCATTTTTGAAGTTCTTTTCAAAACTTAAAATATTCTCAATTGTAGCACCACGGAATTTATAAATACTCTGGTCGTCATCACCAACTACGCAAATATTGTTATAACCTTCTGAAAGAAGCTTTGTAAGCATAAACTGTGCGTGGTTTGTGTCCTGATACTCATCAACAAGAACATACTTAAATTTATTCTGATAATATTCTCTTACATCAGGGTGGTTTTCAAGAAGTTTAACAGTATAATAGATAATATCATCAAAATCCATTGCATCAGCATTTTTTAAAAGCTTCTGATATTTTACATAACATTCCCCTATTTGTTTTTCTCGATAATTCCCGCTACCAAGATTAAGAAATTCATCAGGAGAAACAAGCATATCCTTTGCTTTACTGATTTCGGCAAGAATGGACTTGTGTGGTAAAAACTTATCATCAATATTAAGAAGTCGCTGACAATCTTTCATAATGCGTTTACTGTCATCAGTATCATATATGGTGAATTGTTTTGAAAAGCCTAAAATTTCGGCATTTCTGCGCAAAATACGAACGCATATGGAATGGAAAGTACCTGCCCAAATATCATTTGCCTCATCACCAATTCTTAAAGATAATCTGTCTTTAAGTTCATTTGCAGCCTTATTAGTAAATGTAAAGGCGAGTATTTCCCAAGGCTTTGGTGAATCAACTGACAGAATATTTTTTATATATGGATATACTGAGTCATTGCCATTATAATATGACTTCATTAAATCATATGAATCGTCTTCAATTCTTCCGTATATTTCATTAGAATTGTATGCATTACCATATTTAATTAAATTAGCAATTCTGTTTACAAGAACTGTTGTTTTACCACTACCTGCACCTGCAAGAATTAAAAGCGGTCCATTTACTGACAAGACCGCTTTCAACTGCATAGGATTCATTTTATTAAATTCTTTTTCAATTATTTTATTTCTTAACTCACAAATCTGTGAATGCATCTGAATTCTCCTATATTTTAAAATATTGTATTACCTTCACTGTCTATCCCAACAATTAATGGAAATTCTTTAAACACAAGCTTTTTAACAGATTCACAACCTAAATCATCAAAAGCTATAACATCACAACTAACAATACATTTTGAAGCCAAAGCACCTGCACCGCCTGTTGCACAAAAATATATGGCTTTATTTCTGATTATTGCATCAATAACATCCTGATTACGCGGACCTTTGCCAATCATACCTTTCAATCCCATATCAAGAAATAACGGTGCATAAAAATCCATTCTGCTTGATGTTGTAGGACCACAACTACCAATAGCCAGCCCTTCAGGTGTTGGAGTAGGACCTGCGTAGTAAACGAATGAGTCATTTAAAGGAAATGGTGTATCTTGATTATTATCAATCATTTCTTTAATCCTTTTATGTGCAGCATCTCTTGCTGTATAAACTACACCTGAAAGAAAAACACGGTCACCTGCATTTAATATTTGAATATTATTTAATACTTCATTTGTATCAAAGTAAAATTCAGCCATTGTTACTCCTCATCATAAGAAACTGAAACATAATCCTCATTTCGAACTGTATATGTCACATCACCATTAGAATTATCATCAGCAACTGTATCATATTCAAAGTTGTGTGATTCAAGTTCTGATAAATCAGTATGTAAATTCAACAAGTTTGATGCAGAAGAATTAAGCTTTGAACTAAGTGCATATACATCTTTGTGAAGCTGTTCAATAGAAGAATTAAACTTTTTAGAAATAGCATCAACATCTTTTAAAAGTGATTCAATTTCAGTTGCTTCACGCTTGATATCTTGTGAAGCAAACGCGCCGATATCCTTTGCTTTGCTTTTTGCGTTTTCAACCAAATCATCAGAATAACGACGAGCATCAATATATGCCGCACCAATCTGTTTTTCAGCACGACGAAGTTTTTCAGACTTTTCATCATATTCAACGGACTTTTCACTTAATTGTTTGTTTTCAAGAAGTGCAGCCTCAAGCTTTTCCTTAAGTTCATCAACTTCCTTTTCTTTTTCAGCAAGTCTGTCACCGAGATTTGTAAGTTCACCTAACTTATCCTGAAGTTCATTGAGTTTGTTCTTTAATTCAAGAACTTCTTCTCTCTTAACATCAAGACTTTCCTTAACATCAGCAGTTTCAGTCTGTAATTGCTCAATAACATTGAGAACATCTGATTTTTTAAAACCACCAAATAATGAAGTTTTCATAACAGTAAATTCATTAGCCATATAAATTTTCCTTTATATTTCAATTTTCATCTTATTTTAACAGATTTTTTTTAATAAAACAACACTTAATAAAAAAAATATCATTATATAATAAAAAAGAATGGACAATGTTGATAAATAGATGTAGAATAAAGAAAAAGGGATGAAATTTTATGAAAAAGTCAACTAAAAAAGTTTTGAAAACAGCCGGAATAGTCGGTACATCAGCACTCGCAACCTATTATATGATTGGAAACTGTTTTTATCATTTTACACTTACTAAAAAAGGATTGGAAACTCCTTTTGTTGCAAAGATTGCAAGCGGTTCAAAAAAAGATGATGAAGAAAAAATCAGACTAAACAAGTTAATGGAAGTTGGAAAAGATTGGTTTAAAAATGCTGACAAAGAAAAAATAGCAATAAAATCATCTAATTTTCATAAAAACCTTCACGCTGACTATATCTTTGCTGAAAATGAAACTAATATTTGTGTTATAGTCATTCATGGATATACTTCCAGTCCTTGTTCAATGGGTGTTTATGCACAGAAATATCACGAATTAGGTTATAATGTTCTTATGCCAAGTCTTAACGGACACGCTGACAGCGAATCGAATGTTGTTACAATGGGTTGGAATGACAGACTTGATGTTATTGATTGGATTAACTATCTTGTTGAGAGTAATCCTGATATAAAAATCATTCTTCATGGTGTTTCAATGGGTGCAGCAACAACTATGATGACAACAGGAGAAGAACTTCCAAGTAATGTTGTAGCTGCAGTTGCCGACTGTGGATATACATCTGTATGGGATATATTTGATAATAAAATAAAGAATAATTTTAAAATGCATGCATTCCCTACTTTATACAGTGCAAATACAATCAATAAGATTTATTCAGGTTTTGATTTTAAAAAAGCATCATCAGTTGAACAACTGAAAAAATCAAAAACTCCAACTATTTTCCTTCATGGCGATAAAGATACATTTGTACCTTATGAAATGCTTGATAAAGTATATGATGCTTGTGCCAGCGAAAAGGAAAAAGTTACAATTCCAAACTCACCACACGCAAGGAACTCTTGTGCTAATCCTGAATTATATTGGAATTCAATTTGCAACTTTATTAATAAATATTTATAATTTGATATAATTTTAAGCCGACCAGAATGGTCGGCTTATTTATTATAGAGATTCTATTTCTCCACTCTTATATTTAAAAATTCTTAATGCATCGGCTAATTCAACTTTTCCGTTTTTATCAGTATCTGCTGCTTTTAAGGCAGTTTGTGAAAGAGTAATTTCGTTTGTTTTATACTTAAAAATCATAAGTGCGTCAGAAATAGTAACCTGTCCATCTGCATCAATATCACCAACGATAACACTGTTTGAAACAATTACCTTACAGGTTGCTGTATATGTACCAACCTTTGCTGTAATTGTCGCTTCACCTTTTCCGACTGCAATAACTTCTCCATTGTTTACTTTAGCAACCGAGGAATCGGAAGATGTCCATACTACAGATTTGTTATTGGTTGTATTTGACGGATTATATTTAACAGTTAAAGTTTTTGACTCACCATTAAACATTGATAATTCATTTTTATCAAGAGAAATACCTTTTAATGGAATAATATTTTCAGTGCTTCTTATAATATCAATATAATATGTTCTTGTATTACCGTTTTCTGCTTTAACAATTACTTTATGTGAATTGGTTCCGCTTGACAACTCAACTTTACCTATACCTGTAATTGTTGCCTTTGAATTTACTGATTTAGCAGTTATGTTAACAGAAGAAACTGATTCAGCAACGGTAACAGAATATCCTGACGTCTTACCACCGTCAAATTCAAATGTGCAACCTTCAACGGTCAATGAACTTAACCAGTTATTAGGACTTGCATCACTTTTCTTTGGAAGTTGACATGCTTTTGAAGGCATATTTTTATAATAAGGAATAACAAAGACATATGATAAATCAAGAATATTCAAGCTTTTGTATGATTTGAAAATATCTTCTGATTCTTGATATGGAGCCATAATATTAGTCATATATTGATGAGTCCAGACTTTTTTTACAACATTAAATTTTTGATAGTATAATGTATCCTGTCCTTTATCAATATAACCTGTGCCAATCCATTTTGCACCGCCCACAATAGCTTTATAAGGTGTATTCCAAGGAAGATTATATCTCTCATCAGTAGTTGCTGCGTATTTCAAGCCGTTTGCAACCGGGTCAGAACCGCTATTTGCACCGATATTATAATAATTATAATACCCTGAAGAACCATTAACAGAACCACTTGTACCGCTTGTACCAACTTCCTGAATTGCTCTTGAAGCGAGATGATATGGACTTACCCCTGACGTTTTTGCTGCGTCCATAAATGCCTGTGCATATGATACTTCTTCACCATCAAAGTTCGTAATGGTTTTATCAACCATAAATGAACTTTTTAAAATAGATTCAATACCTTCAATAGTATGAGCTTTTTCATCATACTTCAAAGACTCAAACATAAAAATGCTTTCGTCAGTCATAAAGTTTCTCGGGTCCATATAGTATTCAATTGTTTGTGTATTTGCCTGATACCAACGACCTGCATCCTGTGCAATAAACTTGTCAGTTCGCCAATTGTATGCCCCTGATTCAGTAGAACGATATGAAATAGGAAAAACATTTTCAATAAGACTTCTGCCAATATAACCTTGTGCATCTTTTGTAAAAAGATTTGACCATTCAATCCCTGTATCATAAAATACAAATTTCCAATCAGGATGTTCTTCCTTTAGATTTTTTATATATTCCTTATATAATTCAGGAACACCATCTAAAACAACACCAGAAGTATCTGTAACTTTTTCTTTAACATAATTTGTAGGAACATAACCTTCATATGATTTTCCACTATATGTAAACTTGATTTTATACCATGTGGTATAATTATCATCGCCAAGAGAATTTACTTTTTCAATAATTGTAACAGTATCATTTGTATGTAAATTTATTGTTGTGTCATTATGCTTTAAAATATTTTCAGTTGAAACAGTTGTAGGAGTTGTTCTTACTCTCAAACTGTCATGTGTTATGTATCCTGTTTTTGTTGCAGCAGAAGCAGAAAAAACAAAGGAGAATGAAAATAAAATTGAAATAATTAAAACAATAGAAATAAAACTTCTGAATTTTTTATTTTGCATTCTGCTCACATCCTTAATCTATTTTGACAATATTTTACCAAAAATCTTATTAATCGTCAAGTTGGATAATATTTCCATTAATTTTAAATAAAAATATTTTTTTCAAAAACTATTGACAATATAAATTTTCATGTTATAATAATGATAATCATTACTGATAGTGAGGTGAATGAAATGGCAATAGAGAGAAAAAGCAAACAGCGTGATGCTATAATTAACGAGCTATGTTCACGCTTTGACCATCCGACTGCTATGGATTTATATCTTTCAGTTCGTGAGATAATACCTAATATAAGTTTAGGAACGTTGTATAGAAATCTTACTCAACTTGAAGAAAATGGTATGGTTTTAAGAATTCCAGACGGCTCGACAGACCGTTTTGACGGAAATGTCAATCCTCATGCTCATTTCAAATGCACAACTTGCGGTAATGTTTATGATTTGATGAATTTCAATATTAACTCTCTCACCTTTTCTGATGAGATAATAAACAAAGTTACTAATTACAGTTTAATGGCCTTTGGCTTATGTAAAAATTGTAATAAAATAAATTAAAATTATATTTTTGGAGGAAAAAGAAATGAAAAAATTTGTATGTTCAGTTTGCGGTTATGTTCACGAAGGAGATTCAGCTCCTGAAAGATGCCCACAGTGTAAAGTTCCTGCTGACAAATTCAACGAAGTTAAAGAAGACGAAAGAACTTGGGCTGCAGAACATGTTATAGGTGTTGCTAAGGGTGTTTCAGAAGACATTATTATGGACCTTCGAGCAAACTTCGAAGGTGAATGCTCAGAAGTTGGTATGTACCTTGCTATGGCAAGAGTTGCTCATCGTGAAGGTTATCCTGAAATCGGTCTTTACTGGGAAAAAGCAGCATATGAAGAAGCAGAACACGCTGCAAAATTTGCAGAGCTCCTTGGTGAAGTTGTAACAGACAGCACAAAGAAAAATCTTGAAATGAGAGTTGACGCTGAAAACGGTGCAACAATGGGTAAATTTGACCTTGCAAAGCGCGCAAAGGAACAGGGACTTGACGCTATTCACGACACAGTTCATGAAATGGCTCGTGACGAGGCAAGACACGGTAAGGCTTTTGAAGGTCTTCTTAGGAGATATTTTGGTTAATAACCTATTTCAATATATAAATAATTAAGAGTGGCTTTTCAGCCACTCTTTTTAATTAAAATATTATATATAATTTTTAATAGAATAACTCTGAAATTGATTTTACTTTTCGAATCCTTTTTCTTTATAGATTAAATTATTAACTTTATCTACTTCAACATACCGTGATATCTGCCCATCCAATATGGAAGAGTGTATGTTGTAGAGCCTTCCATTTCGTAAGGTGAATGGGCACCGTCGAGCCTGAAGGTCAGACTGTTGAACTTATGGAGAGAACGCTCATCCGGAGCAGCAACCTTCCATTGAAGTCTTGACACACTAAAAACAACACCTATGAGCCTGATAATTTCACTGTTACTTCTCCAGAACAACGGTTTCACCACATTCGGGTCATAACTGAGCTCGTTTGTACCACCAACTCCACAATCCTCTTCAAGGTCAAGTTCTCTGATATCATCTCGGTTTTCATTTGTTGCAAGGTATTTTATTGTTTCAATCGGATGACGTGAAAGTGACCACGCAGCAGTATCAATAAGTCTGTTTCCATAATAGTCTGTCTTTTCTTCATCAGGATAAGCAAGCTGATAGATATAATACCAAAGAGGATTTTCGCTGAAGCTTATTGAATACCACCAATCATCAATACCCTCTCTGTAATAAGCGAGAAGTTCCTCATCGTCCTCCATCTGGAAAAGAAGGTAGTAAGCAAGCATAGCCATTTCTTCATCGGAATCGTTAAGAATCATACGATATACAGTCTTTATTGTTTTAGTTTCCATAAACGGTCTGAGCAAAAGTGGGATAACTTTTGATACACTTGCTGCGTATTCCATAATAGCCATTTTATAGCGTTCCCAGTTCTGGGTCATAATCGTTGCATATTCATATGCAGGGTCGAGGGCCGCCATACGATATTCATCTTCCCATTTTTGATTGCCTGTCACATAAGCAGCAAGTTTGAATACTGTCAGAAGAACTGCTGACTGAAGAGGAGCACCACCTAAAGCCTGACCGTTATGGAAGTATGTTCTGTTAAACTTTCCCCAGGTTGTAGGCTGGCCTGTTCCGTCACAAAGACAATATCCGTTATCAACAAGATGCTGAGCAAACTTTTCTATTGTATTTACAATAAGTGCTTTCAGTTCAGGGTCTTCCTCGCCAAGAATATCGTAAGCTAACTTATAAATAAATAGATGTCCGATAATTTCGTCTGCACTTGTATCGCCTTTATACACAATGTCAGTTAAATCATAACCACTACCCACAAGGTCGTTCCAAAGTCTTTCCGGCAATTCACCGGAAGCGTCAACAACAACGCCTCTTAAATTTTCACCGTGAAGAAGGTATTCATCATCAGAAGGGTCTAATGTTGAAACACCTGTTGCCGTACCGTCACCATTGTGACTCCAATAAATATTACCGTCAAGAGCAAAATTTTCTTCCCGGAGAGAATATGTTCTTGCCCAGAAGCCTTCAAGAAGTCTTGTTCTTTTTGCATACTGATTATCTGTTTCAGCAGACGGTAATGTCCATGAATCAGGATTGAGAAGCGCAAGGTGGTCATCGGACATAATGTATGTACGACGACCGATATTCATATAAGTTTTATTCATTTTTTCAAAAGAATCTGCAGGACTGCTGTCGGGAACGTTCTGAGAATAATCTCCGCCTTCAACAAGAGCTTCACTTGTATAATATTTACCCATATTCAGGTCTGTAACATTACCGTTTCTTTGTGCTCTTACATAACCTTCTGTAGTGCCTTGACGCATTGAAATATATGTAAGGAAGAGAACAGCCTCTGTTGAAAGAGTTGCAGTTTTTCGAGCTTTTTCAATTTCCTCGACAGTTGCATTCGGGTCGTCACGAAGAACTGCATAGCGCATAAGCTCACCTGCACCATACATAGAAGTCCACAAACCATCATTGTCGGTTTCTGACGGAACAAAGTCACCGATAGCTTCGTTGTAGTATGAATTTGCTACCATACCGCGTCTTGCAACATCTTCCTGAGTGTTTTCGCTCATAATTGCAGCTTTGTCAGTACCATTCATTTCAATCATTTCAATATGAGTATAACCTTCAGCCATAACTGTCCAGATACCGTTTCCTCCGTCAGAGAAAATAGCAAGAACATTTCCGTTACCGGAATCAGCACTGAAAAAATATCTGTCACCCATAAATCGCTGTTCGATATCACGGGAATTAGTTGCGTTGTTATCTGTACGAAGAACACCATAATCGGTAATTTCCCACACTGCACCATCATCAGCAGTTACGGTTTTAGCGTCCTGATAAGTACTTTCGTCCTTCACATTTGCAGGAACATCTGCACTGTCACTTTTTTTGTAACGAGTAACGATTTTCTGAAGAACATCGTTTTCATCTTCAGCTTCACCGTTGTAGTCTGTCTTGCCCTTGTTTGAATCCTTAATTTTTGTAGGTGTTTTTGTTACTGTGAGAACAGCAGAAGATGTGAGTCCGTCAGAAGTTTGTGCAGTAACAGTAACTGTACCTTCTTTGAGTGCTGTTACTCTGCCCCATTCATCAACAGATGCAATTTCTTCTGGCTGTGTACTCCATGTGAGAACTCTGTTTGTAACATCGGACGAGAAAACTGCTTCAACAGTTCTTGAATCACCTATGTCCATTTCCCAATTCTGGGGAACAACTAACCTGAGTGTGTCTTTGTCCTTGAAACTTAATGCGAAAGCAGGGACACACGCTGACAACAGCATAACGATTGAAAGAATCAATGCAATTATTTTTTTCATATTTATTCTCCTTAATTAACGACATATCAGGATGTTACTTATGATATAATTTTAACATTGACATAAAAGAATTGCAACAGTTTTGACTCAATAACTTTGGTTTATTAAGAGACACCTATAAATAACGTGTAATTTTATTATACAAAAATATCCACCCATATTGGGCGGATATTTTTTACTGTATTTCTGTTTTTGGGATACCGAATAATTTTCGCAATATTCCACCTAAAAATTTTGGACTTTTCATTACAACAACTTTCATAAAAAGGCCTCCCCTAACCCCTGCAAAGAGATATTCCACACAGCACAATAGTTATTGCAAGAATGACTATTACAGCTTTTGCGGGAAGAATCAAAGATATTAATAATCCAAGTCCTAACGCAATAAAAACTATTCCTTTTGAGCCTTTTCTTCTTCCCATAAAAATACCTCCCTGCATATGTATTTACTACATTATACGCAAGGAGGTTTTCTTTGTTACAATTGAGTTTCAATTATAATTATTGTTCCGTTTTTTACTGATATTTCACCATAATCATCAATTATGTCGTTGCTTGTTCCTAATGCACCATTGAATGGGTCAAGTGTATAATCATCAAGTGAATAATGAAATCCTTCTAATGTAACACCCGATGCGTTTCCACCATAAGCAAAAACCGAAATCTGTTGATTATCTTTTTTTGCAATTTTTATTGAAGAATTGGTAATGCTTCTGAAAATATGTTTATCATCAATAATTTCAAGTGATATACCTGATTTTGAGGCATTCGCCATTAAGGATATGTTAGCAAAAGTATGTTCAAATCGTCCGCCTGTGCCACCAAAAATAACAAATGATTTAAAACCAAGTTTTACGCCCTCGTTAAAGGCTGCTAAACAGTCTGTAACATCTTTTTCAACAGGGAGTTTAATCGTATTCACATTTGCAGGGATGTGTTTAATTGAGTCAAAATCACCAATTAAAAGGTCAACGCGAATTACGGCTTCTTCTGCTATATCGAAACCACTATCAGCACAAATAACAAAATAATCAGATGTAATATTGGATTTTAAGATATCGACGGTACAATCTCCGCCGCCGATAATTATACATCTTTTATTTATATTTCCCATTCTTTAATTTCCTTTGCCTGATTATACATCTGGATATAATTGTTATGTCGCACTTCGCTTATTTCACCGTTTTTAACCGCCTCACAAATGGTACAGCCTTTATCATTAACATGAGCACATGATGTAAATTTACAAGTACCGAGATATTCTCTGAATTCTCTGAAACAATATGGCAAATCATCTTTCTTGATAACCTCTGTCTTTTCAAACTCAAAAGAAGAAAAACCCGGTGTATCAATAACATATCCACCACAAACATTAAAAAGTTGTGCCTGACGAGTTGTATGGCGACCTCGTCCCAATTTATCACTTATTGCAGCTGTTGATAAATTAAGTGTATTATCAAGTTTATTCAACAAGGTTGTTTTTCCAACACCCGAATTACCGGTAAAAGCACTGATTTTACCACTCATAATTGATTTTATTTTATCAAGTGAATCATTATCATCAAGAGCAATAACAGTAATTCCTGAATTTTTATAAACATTGAATATATCTTCATATGAAGACAAATCAGTTTTTGAAATGACAATATATGGTTCAATGTTTTTGTATTCAGCAGTTGCTATAAGCTTATCAATAACAAAAAAGTTAGGTTTTGGTTCAACTGTTGAAACAACTATTATTAAATTGTCAATATTGGATACGGGCGGTCTGTTAAGTGAATTTTTCCTATCGCAGATTAAATCAATGGTATTTTCTGCATTGTCATTAACAGTTATTTCTACTGTATCACCAACAAGAGGAGTAATCTTGTTTTTTCTGAAAATACCTCTTGCTTTACATTCATATGTCGCATTGGCGACTTCAACATAATAGAAGCCGCCAATACCTTTTGTAATTATACCTTTATATTTTTCCATAAATCAATTAATATGTTGCAGGAGCACCTGAACTTACATTTAAAGTTATAGATTCATTTGTTGAATATTTAGTAATACCGTCAGCATTTGGAATCTGAGATATAACGACACCATATGGAACTGTCACACTTGGCTGTTTTACAGTTTCAACATTTTTAAATCCTGCATTTTTAAGTTTATCAATAGCCTCTTGTTCTCTCATTCCTTCAACATTTATCAATACAACTTTATTTTCAAAGGTGATTTCTTCAACTTCAGTAATCACAGCAGGTTCTTGTGTAAAATCAACCTTACCCTTCTGAACTGGAGAATCATCAATAGTAATTGTATAATTGTTTTCAGAACCCGAACCTGACAATGTAAACTGCTTTGTTGCACCGTCAAGATAAAGTTCTTCTGATGTGTAGAAAAGAACACTATTAAGATATATCTTTAAAATACCTGTCTTATTAACTGATGGTAATGTAACATAAACATCAACTGATGATGCAGGTGGAATACCGTTACTTACTGAAAAATCAATTTTTGAGCCAATAGGAACTTCAGTATCTTTTTCGACACTCTGCTGAACAACAATTCCTGCTTCAAGTTCACTATTAACTTCTGTAATTGTTCCAACTTCAAGGTCAACAGCATTAAGCGCTTGTTCAGCCGCTTCTTTTGATGAGCCTTGAATATCAGGCATTTTAACAGTTTCCTGAGTATCGGTTGCAATGTATAAAACAACCTCAGAACCAATTCTTACAGTCGAACCTATTTCCGGTGATGTTCTTACAACACAACCCGGTGTAACGGTATCTGAATATTCTGTAATAACAGTTGAAATAATACTTCTTGAATTAAGATAACTTTTTGCTTTTTCTTCTGTCATTCCAATTATTGATGCATCAAGTAAAATGCTATTTTTCTGTGCAATTGTCAATGTAATTGTAGAACCTTTTTTAACTTTTGTACTTGAGTCAGGGTCTTGTGTTATAACTGTACCGTCTTCTAAAGTAGAATTTTCTTCTATTTTAATTTCAAAATTGAAGATGTCAGTATATGTTTTAACATTTTCAATCTGGGTGTAATAATTAAAACCGGTAAAATTAGGAACTTCTACTTTCTGGTTACTTGTGCCCATCAAAATAGCACCTATTATAAGTGCTAAAACTATAATACCTGCAACAGCACCCATCATAACTGCCGTTGTTTTGTTCATAGCACTTTTTTCAGCTGTATTATTTTCATTCACAACTCGCTGCTCTCTGTTAGGTACATTATTAGTTCTTATATATTTTGTTGGTTCACTATCAACAAAGTAGTTATAATCGAATTTAACAGAAGGATTTCTCTTAAACTCGTTTATATCCATAAGCATTTCTGCAGCAGAACCATAACGACTATTTGGACTTTTCTGCATTGCTCTCATTGTAATCTGTTCAAGGCCTAATGGAATTGTAGGTACAATTTCACGAGGCAATTTAGGATCCTGCTGAAGTTGCATTATAGCAACAGACACAGCGCTGTCAGATTGAAATGGTAACTGTCCTGTAAGCATTTCGTACATAACAACACCAACAGAATAGATATCTGCCTTATCATCAGTTACTTCGCCTCTTGCCTGTTCAGGGCTGATGTAGTGAACTGAACCAATTGCTTTATCTGATGTTGTATTTGAATCTGTACGGCTGAATCTTGCAATACCAAAGTCAGTAACCTTGATTGTACCGTCCTGAAGAAGTAATATGTTCTGTGGTTTAATGTCCTGATGAACAATTCCTTTATCATGAGCGTGTTGAAGTGCAGCAAGAATCTGTCCCATAAAATGGACTGCTTCTTTCCAGTTAATTGCACCCTGCTGTTCAATGTATTCTTTTAATGTAATTCCGTTAACATATTCCATTACAATATATTGAATTCGGTCACCAAAACTAACATTAAAAACTCGAACAATATTCGGATGAGAAAGGACAGCAATAGCCTTTGATTCATTTTTAAATCTTCGTTTAAATTCTTCGTTAGAAAGATACTCATCTTTAAGAATTTTAATAGCAACAATTCTGTCGTCAATGTTATCGTATGCCTTATAAACAACAGCCATTCCGCCAACACCGATTATTTCCTTGATTTCATATCTTCCGTCAATTCTTTTGCCACAAAAATTATCCATAACTTATCTCCTTCCGTCCAAATTAATACGACATTGTGACAACCGTAATATTGTCACCGCCACCGTTACTGTTTGCTCGGTTAACCAATCTTTCAGCAAATTCATAAAACTTGTTATCATCTGTTAATTCATATATTTCCTGTGGTTCAACAAAATTAGTAAGACCGTCTGTACACAATATCAAAACTTCATTTTCCGAAATGAATTCCTGACAAAAATCAACACGAATATCGTCGTTAACACCTAAAGCTCTTGTTATAAGATTTTTTCTCGGGTCGTCTTTTGCTTCATCGGCAGTTAATTTGCCGCTGTCAACCATTTCCTGTACAAAAGAATGGTCTTTAGTCAACTGTGTAAGTTTTCCGTTAGATAAAATATATGCACGCGAATCACCAACATGGGCAATATAAACACATTCATCAGCAATAATAGCAACGACAACCGTTGTACCCATTCCTGTCAAATCTGAATCCGCCTGACCCATATCATACACACTAATATTTGCTGCAACAATAGCAGATGTGAGCATATTTTTAATAGATGTACCGCTCATACCCGCTCGATATGATGATGAAATTCTTTTTGAAATAAGATTAACTGCAGTAGAACTTGCGTAGTTGCCACCTGCAACACCGCCCATACCGTCACAAACTACCGCCCAAGCAACTGAACCCGGTAATTCACCGGCAGCATATGAGTCCTGATTTGATGAACGAACAAGACCGATATCAGTTTTTGCTACAATTTTCAATATACTCACCCACCTTTCTTTTTAGATGCTCTTAATTGTCCGCAAGAAGCATTTATATCACTGCCAAGTGTTCTTCGAACTGTCGCAGTAATACCTCTTGATGACAAAATATCTATAAATCTTTTCTGTCTTTCAACAGAACTTTTTATATAATTTGTTTCACGGACATTATTGACAGGAATAAGATTGACGTGACATAAAATATTTTTTAATCTGTCAGCTAATTCATAAGCACACTCATCACTATCATTAACGCCTTTAATCATTGCATATTCAAATGATATTCTGCGACTTGTCGTATCGGCATAATACTTACAGGCTTTTAATAATTCATCTGTTTTATAAACCTTATTCACAGGCATTGATTGATTACGAATATTATCGTTCGGTGCATGTAATGAAACAGATAAAGTAAGACCTAATTTTTCTTCAGCCAATTCATAGATTTTAGGAACAATACCACAGGTCGATAATGAAATATGTCGCATACTCATATTCTGACCTTTTTCATGGGTGATAAGTCCAAGCATTTTCATTACATTATCATAGTTATCAAGTGGCTCACCTGTACCCATAAGCACAAGATGATTTATTTTAACATTTAAATCTTTCTGTGCAGTATAAATTTCAGAAAGCATTTCACCTGTTGAAAGCTGTCTAACAAATCCACCAATAGCAGAAGCACAAAATGTACATCCCATTTTACAGCCAACTTGTGTTGAAATACAAATCGAATAACCATATTTATATTTCATAACAACGCTTTCAACATATTCACCATCAGCAAGTGTAAAAAGATATTTAACCGTATCATCAATTTTTGAAACAAGTTTTGTATTGATTACACAGTTATTAAAATAAAAATATTCATTTAATTTTGCTCGCATATCTTTTGAAATATTTGTCATTTCATCAAATGATGAAACACATTTTTCATGAATCCATGAAAAAATCTGATTGACTCTGAACTTTGGAAAACCAAGTTCAATTATTTCATCTGCAAGCTCATCATAACTTAATGAACGAATATCTTTAAGCATCAGTTTTATTCCTTAATCAATTTAGCATAGAAAAATCCATCAGAATTGTGACAAGGCTCAACAGTAACCATACCACCATTTTTAAATTCCTTATGTTCATTTAAAAATCTTTCACAAACATTCTGATTTTCTTTTTTACTTAAAGAACAAGTTGAGTACATAAGCACCCCTTTATCCTTCAAGTACAATGAAGCATTATTTAGAATATTATATTGCAATTCACATAATTTGTCAATAAATCCAAAGTCCTTGTACTTAATCTCAGGCTTTCGTCTTATAACGCCAAGACCTGCACAAGGCACATCGCAAAGTATTTTATCAGCTTTTGGCAAATCAGGATTAAATATTGATGCATCTCCTATTTGTACATTAATGATATTTATACCTAATCGTTTTGCACCATCATCAATAAGCTTGATTTTGTGGTCGTACAAATCAAAAGCGTAAATTTCACCATTGTTTCCCATTAACTGTGCCATAGTAAATGATTTTCCACCCGGTGCTGCACACATATCAAATACAATATCACCTTTTTTTGGTGCAAGGTCGCTAATACATTGTTGTGATGCTAAATCTTGTGCGTGGAAAAAGCCTTTTTCATAGCATTTTGATTTAAATACAGACATTCCATCTATAATTTCCAATGAAGAGTCATTATCATCGCTTATTTTAGCAATAATATTCTCTTTTTTTAACTCACAAACAAGTTCTTCAGGTGAGATTTTTAAGGTATTTACTCTGATAAATAATGGAACAGCACCTACGGATTCTTCTAATATTTTTTCAGTATATGTAAGTCCATAATCATCAACAAATTGTGAAACAAGAGATTCAGGACATGAATATGCAATACTTAAATCATATATTTTGTTATCAGTTTGAGGTAATTTAATTTCTGTTGAAGATACTTTCCTTAAAACAGAGTTAATAAGACCTGATGCAAAGCCACACTTTGATTTTTTTGAAAGCTTGACACTTTCATTAACAGCAGCAGACACAGGAATTTTATCCATAAATTTAAGCTGATAAACACCCATTCTTAAAATAGTAAGAACTTGAGGATTTAATTTCTTGATAGGTTGAGTTAAAAACTGTGAGAGAATATAATCAAGCGTTATTTTGCGTTCAAGAACTCCATAAACCAATGCACAAACAAAAGAAGATGATGTTGCTTCATGTTTTGTAAGAAGTGTGTCAAGAGTTATATTAGAATATGCTTTATCATGTTCAATTTTACTTAGAATTTTAAAAGCTAATAATCTGTCGTCCATATTTAATCTCTTCTTCTGTTAATAGTCAAAATAAGTCGTAACAAACTTGCAACACTTACTGCAAGAGAAGCAACATAAGTCATTGCAGCTGCAGAAAGAACACTTTTTGCACCTTTTTTCTCTTCATCACTTAAAATGTCAACATCACTAATAACATTTAGCGCTCTCTTACTTGCGTTAAATTCAACAGGTAATGTGATAAGCTGGAATATAACAGCAAATGAAAAGAAAATCACACCAGCCATAGCTAAAGGTCCAAAGTTAAGAAAATACCCGATTATGGCAAGAGGAACACCTAATTTTGAGCCTAAATTTGCCAACGGAAGAACCTTATTTCTTAATTTTATCGGAACATAACTTTGTGCATACTGTGCGGCATGACCTGCTTCATGACAAGCAACTCCGATAGCAGCAACAGATGTTGAATTATAAACATTGTCCGATAACCTGATTACATTTGTTCTTGGGTCAAAGTGGTCAGTAAGATTACCTGATACACGCTCAATTTGCACATTAGTAATTCCATAATAGCGAAGAACTTCAAAAGCAGCCTGTGCACCTGTGATTCTTCGACTTGACATCACTTTTGAATATCGTTTAAATGATGAATTAACTCTTGCTGATGCAATCATAGAAAGAATTATCATTGGTAAAACTAAAATAATATAATAATAGTTCGACATATAGTAATATGAAAAATAACCGTTCATTTTTATTCTCCTAATACTGTTCCTATCTCAATTTTATGACCTCTTAAGAAACTTGCTGTATCAGTTTTTCTTTTTCCTTCTGCCTGAATTTCAAGAATTTCAACACAATTTCCGTCACCACACATAACAACAAGTCTGTTATTATTATCGACAATTTCTCCACATTTTCCATTAAATTTTTCAGAAACTTTTTGGGATTTATGGATTTTATATGTTTTACCGTTAATTTTTGTTGTTGCAACAGGCCAAGGATAAAGTCCACGAACAAGATTATGAACATCTTTAGCAGATTTTGAAAAATCAACAGGACAAAGTTCCTTTGAAAGCATTGAAGCATATGTGGATTTTGAATCATCTTGTTTAATAGAATTCAATGTACCATTCTTTACGCTGTCAATTGTTTTCATTAAAACATTGGCACCCATCTCTGAAAGTGCGTCAAAAAGTTCACCTGCATTCATATCATCAGGAATGCTCATTGTTTCAGTCATAAGAACATCACCTGAATCAATTCCTATGTCCATTTGTTGAGCAGTTACACCTGTAATTTCATCACCATTGATGATGCTCCATTGAATTGGTGCAGCACCACGAAGATGTGGTAATAAAGACGCATGAATATTAATACAACCATATTGTACACTTTCAAGAATTTCTTTAGGAAGTATTTTTCCAAAAGCAACAACAACAATCAAATCAGCATTTAATGAGTTGATTATTTCAAGTGCTGTACCATCCCTCATTGTTACCGGCTGAAACACCTGTAAGTTATTTTCAACAGCACACACTTTTACAGGAGGAGGTGCTAATTCATAACCTCTTCCCTTTGGTTTATCAGGTTGAGTAAAAACACCAACAACTTCATTATCGCTTTCTATCAACGCCTTTAAACACGGAACAGCAAAATCAGGTGTTCCCATAAAAATAATACGCATTGTTACAATCAGTCCTTACAAAATTTTTCAATTTCATCTTTTGATGCTAGTTTATCAATATATAAAACACCATCAAGATGGTCAATTTCGTGACAAAATGCTTTTGCTTTTAATTCAGTACCTTTGTAAACACACCAATTACCATTTCTGTTCTGTGCTTTTACCTTAACTGTCATAGGTCTAATTGTTGTACCTTGTTTGCCCGGTAAAGATAAGCAACCCTCGGCACTACATTGAACACCTTCGGTTTCTAATATTTCAGGATTAATAAGTTCCATTAATCCGTCACCAACATTTATTACAACAACTCTTTTAAGAATGCCAACCTGAACAGCTGCAAGTCCGACACCTTCAGCCTTTTCCATTGTTTCTTTCATATCATCAAGTAATTGCCATAATTTTTCATCAAAACTTTCAACCACACGACTTTTCTTTCTTAAAATCGGGTCATTTTCTGTTCTTATATTTCTAATAGCCATTTTGTTCTCCTTAAAAAATACTTTCAGGGTTAATATCAGCATATACTGTAACATTATTATGATTTTTGTCTTTTTCAAAAGTAATCATAATTTCACGAATCATTTCCCTGAATAATTTGTCATTTTTACATTTTATGATAATTCTGTTTCTGTATTTCCCGCCGATTTTAAGAATTCTCGGTGCGACAGGACCTAATACAATTATTTTATTATCCGCATATTTTTCTGAATGAATTTTCTTTAATAACATTAAAAAGTCATTTGCAGATTTATTAACTGAATATTCATTTTCAGAAGTAAATCCGATAACGCATAAATCACAATATGGTGGATAAATCATACTGTTTCTTATCATTATTTCACTGTCATAAAAAGAATCATAATCCTGGTCTTTTGCCATACAGATAATTTCACTATCAGGAAAAGCAGTCTGTATAAACGCTTTACCCGGATACTCTCCTCTACCGCTTCTACCGACAACCTGAGTTATTAAATCAAAGGCTCTTTCTCCGCTTTTATAATCATCATTAAAGAGCATCTGGTCAACATTTAAAACACCAACAAGTGTTACATTGGGAAAATTTAGTCCCTTTGCAACCATTTGTGTGCCGATTAAAATGTCGTATTCACCATTTTCAAAGCTTTTGAAGTATTTTTCATAGGAATATCGGGAAGATGTTGTATCAGCATCCATACGCAAAATACGAGCATTCGGAACAATCAAATTGAGTTCTTCTTCAAGTTTTTGTGTTCCCATTCCTTTGAATTTAACTGTATCGTTACTGCAATTATTGCATTTAACTGAAAAAGGCACTGAATAACCGCAATAGTGACACATTAATCTGTTATTTTTTATGTGATATGTGAGTGATATACTACAATTAGGACAAGAATTAACCGTTCCACACTCACTGCATGAAGCATATGTATTATATCCTCTTCTATTAAGCAAAAGAATAGTTTGTTTATGGTTTTTATAGTTCTCACAAATTTCATCAGCAAGATGTTTGCTGACATTTTCAAGAACCATATCACTTTGATACGTTGTATCAATCAGCTCTACATCAGGCAAAACAGCATTACCAAATCTTTCTGATAATTTAAATAAGGAATACATACCTGATTTAGCCTTTGTATATGTATCAATAGATGGTGTAGCAGAAGAAAGTAATAATAAACCATTATGACAGCCTACACGATATTGAGCAACTTCTTTTGCATGATATCGTGGAGTCATTTCAGATTTATATGTATGTTCCTGTTCTTCATCAATAATTATAAGTCCAAGTTTTTCAAAGGGAGCAAAAACGGCGGAACGAGTTCCGATTGCAATCTGTGCTTCCCCTCTTTTTATTCTTTTCCACTCATCAAGTCGTTGTCCCATAGAAAGTGAACTGTGAAAAACAGCAACTTTGTCACCATATCTTTTATAGAACAACGAAAGCATTTGTGGAGTTAAGGAAATCTCCGGAATCATTACTATAATCCCTTTATCAGACTTTATAACTTCATCAATCAGTTTAAGATAAACCTGTGTTTTACCACTTCCTGTTACACCATATAACAATGCACCCTTTGGTGCGGAATCATTATAAAGTGATAAAAGACCATTAAAGGCATTATTCTGTTCGTCTGATAAAATTATTTCATTCGCATCACATTCAAAAGTATCATCATATGGTGTTCGTAAAACTTCGTCGTCATATAATTCGATAACACCTTTTTGTTCAAGTGCAGTTATAACGGCAACAGAAAAACCTGTAAAATAACAAAGTTCTTTAACGGACGCAGTACCAATATCGTTAAGTATATTAACAACTTCTTTTTGCTTTTTAGTCAGTGAATTGATAATCTCATCATTATCATCAAGATTAATTTTAAGACTAACCATTTTGACCGTTGAATCGTTAATTCTGCGTTGTGTATCAACATTACGAAGAAGAATACCCTCGTCAACCATTTTGTCAAGAAGTGATGTTTTTTTTAGTTCACATACTGCAATTATTCTGTCAGACTTTGTAAAACCTTTTTTGTCTTTTAAAAATTTATATACTTCAGTTTCTTTTTCACCTGAAACAACACCTGAAAATTCAGGATTTACAGCATATAAAATATTAACTGATAAGGAAAGTCCCAATGGTAAAAAAAGTTTACACGCATCAAAATAAGTACAAAAGTACCTGTCATGAATAAAATGAGCAGTTTTCAGCATTTCTCTTGATAATAATGGTTCATCATCTATAATAGAAGAAATACTTTTAAGTTTTTTTGTTGGAATAACACCTGATTCAACAGAAAAAACAATTCCAACACGTTTTTTTGAAGAATTACCAAACTGTACTAAAACTCTTTTACCGGGTGATATTTCTGTACATAAAAAATCGGGGACAGAATAATCGAATAACATATCAAAAGAATATGCTGTGTTTTCAACAGCAACTTTTGCAACAGTTAAAAGTCCCATACATCTGCCCCTCCTTATTTTGATTTATTAAATTGTAATTAGATATTACGAATTTCTTCTGGTTCAACAACCTGGAATTTACCGCTAATAATTTCGTCTAAAGCAATGCTTACAGGCTTATCGTTAAGAATTTCTTCATTTTCCTGTGCTTCGCTTGAAATTTCTCTTGCTCTTTTAGCAACTGCAGAAACAAGTGAATAACGGCTTGTACGATTTTTAAGTACATTTCTTAAATCAGGATTAAACATTATCTATTACCTCGCTTATAAAATTATTCATTCTTTTATGTGAAAAATCGAGAGCTTTGATGATAGTTAAAACATCATCAGATGCACTATCGATATCTTCATTTATTACAAAATAGTCATAATCTACACTCTTATGTATTTCATCACGAGCAATTTCAAGGCGTCGTTGGATATCTTCTTCATCCTCCGTACCTCTTGAACGAAGTCTTTGTTCTAAAACTTCCATTGATGGTGGTAATAAGAATATACCAACTGAATCAGGATACATTTCTTTAATGTTTTTTGCACCCTGTACTTCAATCTTTAATATTACAGTTTTACCTTCACTAAGCCATTTGTCAACAGGCGCTTTTGGTGTTCCATACATATTTGCACCATACTGTGCATATTCAAGAACTTCACCATTTGAAACCATTTCCTCAAATTTTGGGAATGTGATAAAATAATAATCTTTTCCGTCAGTTTCATCTTCTCTTATTTTTCTTGTTGTTAATGAAGTTGACTTCTGCAAACTTTTATCCTTATTCAGTACCACATTAAGAACTGTATCTTTACCAACTCCTGACGGACCTGAAAAAAGAACAAGCATACCCTCTTTATTCGCCATATCCGGACTCCTCTATTTCACTCCGATTCAAAATTGTATCTGCCTTTAAGTATGTTGAAACAACATGGTCACTATCCATAATTAGAATTGCCTGTGTTTTTCTGCCCTGAGTAGCATCAATCAGCATATTTTTTTCTTTAGCCTGTGAAATAATACGCTTTGCCGGAGCAGAATCTGTTGAAATAACAGCAACAACTCTGTCAGCATTAACGGCATTACCAAAACCGATATTTATCAATTTCATAATAATACCTCATTCAATATTCTGAATCTGTTCTCTGATTTTTTCAATTTCTGCCTTTATATCAATAACACAGCGAGCAATTGTCACATCCTGTGCCTTTGAACCGATTGTATTTGCTTCGCGATTCATTTCCTGTACAAGGAAATCAGTCTTTCTACCAACTGCTTCGTCACCATCAAGGAACTGTCTTAATTGGTCGATATGACTTCTAAGCCTTACTGTTTCTTCAGCAACAGCAACTTTATCAGCAAAAATCGCACATTCAGTCAACAATCTTTGTTCATCAACCTGTACATCTGATAAAAACTCGTTAATACGAGCTAATAATTTATCATTATATTCTTTAACTGTTTCAGGTGAACGCTCTTCGATGACAGATACCTTTTCAAGTATCAACTCTGCTCTTGAAAGAACATCGTTCTTAAGCTTATTACCTTCTGTTTCTCGCATTTCAATGAACTTATCTACTGCTTTTTCAGCAACAGTCTTAACTGCGTTCCAGATTTTTTCTTCATCTGCTTCCTGCTTATGTACAGTAAAAATATCATTATATCGAGCAAGAGATGACATTGCCAAATCATCTCTTAAATTAAGTTCATTTCTTTCGGCAAGTTCTTTTAATGCTCCTAAATAAGACTGTGCAAGAGAGTGATTAACAAGAATCTGGATTTCATCGTCCTCCAAATTCTCAACAGAAACATAACATTCAACCTTACCTCTTGAAACACGCGAACCGATATAACTTTTAAGTTTTTCATCAAGAAAGCCATAATTTCTTGGTACTCTTGAATTAAATTCAAAATATCTGTGGTTTACACTTTTAAGTTCAACAGTAATATTCATTGTATCTACTACTGCTTGTGAACGACCATATCCGGTCATACTTCTAATCATAAATTCAACTCCGTGAAAACTATTTACAGCAACTTCCCTTTAAAAGTGATGGAATATCACCGCTGTAAACACCATTTCTATTTTCAAATCCTAAATGCAAAAGAACATCACTAATATCGTCAATCTCACAATAACACATATAAGCATTTCTGTTTGCACAAAAATTTAACCCTGAACGCAAAAATCCCTCAACAAGAAGTTTATCAGAAAAATCGCATTCAATTTGGAGGAAATAGCAATTGTAACCATCTATTTTTACAAGGCACTTACCTACTTCATTTGATTTTTCATCAAGTCCGATATATGCACCATATAAGATATTTTCATCAAATGAATAGTCACAAAAAATTTCCTTGATTTTTGTTTTATCACTAATAGGCTTATAAAAAATCATTATTTCATATTCTTTCTGTCAATAGACGATGCAACTATAAGCTTGTGTACTTCTTCTTCAGTAAGATTTCTCCAGTCACCTTGTTTGAGCATACCAAGTTTAACAGAACCAATCTGTGTACGCTTGAGTCTTGCAACTTCAAGGCCTAAAGAATCACACATCTTTCTGATTTGTCGATTTCGTCCCTCATAAATTATAATTTCAAGAACAACTCTGCCCTCTTTTTTCTCAAGAACACGCACTTCTGATGGCATTGTCATTCTACCATCAATTTCAATACCTGTTGTAAGTGCAGTAATTTGTTCATCAGTGATTGTAGGTCTAACAGTTACACGGTATGTTTTTGGAACATGTCGTGTTGGGTGGGTAAGAGCATTCGCAAATTCACCATCATCAGTCAATAACAAAAGTCCTTCAGAATCTCTGTCAAGTCTTCCAACAGGATAAACTCTTGTTCCAACATCTTCAACAAGCTGTGCAACACATTTTCTGCCCATTTCATCACTGAGAGTTGTAATAAACCCACGCGGTTTATGAAGCATAATATAAGTGTTTTTCTTTGTCTTCTTAATTTTTTTACCGGCAACAACAACTGTATCACACTTAGGGTCAATTTTATCACCGATAGAAGCAGGCTTACCATTAACCTTAACTTTACCTGCCATAATCAAGTCTTCAGCCTTTCGTCTTGATGCGACACCACATTCTGATAAATATTTCTGAAGTCTGACCTTATTATCTGCCATATTTACACCTAAAACCTTTAATTTTATTATCTAAATAATATAGAATCACCGTTGAGAGTATAAAACCCTCAACGTTGATTGCTTATAAATTATTCAACTGTTTCTTCTGCTGAAACGCTTTCCATTGCTGTATTGCTGAGCTTGTCCATCTTTGCTTTATTAACTGCATTAGAAACCTTATCAAACATTTCAGGAACAAGTCCTACAATGCGTTCTGCTGCATTATCAAAAGCAGTAATATGCTTAACATCAACATTCCCGTAAGCGTCGATTACCAAAAACGCAACTGGAAGAATTGTAACGCCGGCACCACCGCCACCGCCAAAAATATCCTTATTAGATTTTGATGGAAAATCTGAACCACCTGATGCAAAGCCATATGTAACCTTTGATACAGGAATAATTGTAACTCCACCGTCAACCTTGATTGGTTCACCAATAATTGTGCTGACATTTACAAGGTCCTTAACCTTTTCAATTGTTGATTCGAGAATACCTGCTGCTGATGACTTATCTTTCATCATAAAGCACCACCTTCATTTATATTTTGATTTTTAGATTTATTTTTTATCCCCTTAAGGAATTTTAATACAACTTTAAATAGAAGTCTGAACACAAGAACGATTACTGCATTTATAAAGAAAATCGGTCTTATATGTATTGATAATGCAAATTGTGCTGAATTTTTAAGTCCTAAAAAATCAGGTTCAATTTCTACATCGTATTTTTTTACAGGAAGATTAGAACAGATAAATGACATGGCAGGGAAAACCTTCTGACAGATTTGTCCATAATTCATAGCAGTTTCTGCTGCGTCACAATTACCTGTTACAGTCATAAATAAATATAACTCGCGAATAACTATATGCTTTTTAAATGACCTGAACATTTTTCCAAGTGAAAAAACAGCATTGTTTATTAATTGAATAACACCGTCAAATCCCTGATTATTATAGAATGTAACAAATATGTTTTCTTTCTTTTCTTTTGGTTGGTCATCAGGGTCAGGTTCAGGCTCCGGAGCAGGTTCTTCTTTTGGCTTTTCTTTTTTAGGCTTCTTTTCCTTTTTAGGTTTATCCTTATTTTTTGACGGAAGAATCTGAATTTTTATAAATAACCAAGACAAACTCAACTTGAATTCATCAAAAAATTCTGCGTTAATTGTAATTCTGATACTTAAAATTAAAACAAAAAACAAGATAATTCCTAAAAGAATATATAAAAAAGTCAAAATAACACCTCCTCGTGTAATTTAGTAATTCTTTTATTCTAATACTTGATTATTTTCTTCGTTCTGTTCTTCAACCGAATCAGTTTCTTTTTGTGGTAAGTCAGGCAATTCATCAAGTGATGATATTGAAAAACATCTTAAAAAATCAGGGGTTGTACCATAAATAAGTGGTCTTCCGGGCAAGTCGAGTCTTCCCTTTTCTTCAATAAGTTTTTTTTGACAAAGTGTTGCAATTACACCACTGCAATCGACACCACGAATCTGTTCAATGAAAGATTTTGTAACTGGCTGATTATATGCTATAACAGCAAGAACTTCAAATGCAGCCGGTGACAACGGAGTATTCTTTCTCAATTCAAGGACATCACGAATAACCTCTGCATACTCTGTTCTTGAAGAAAGTTGGTACATATTGTCAAGCTTTAAAACACATATTCCGCTATTCATTTCATCAAGTTTTGCAGACAGATTAAGAATTACCTGTTCACAAACATCAGGTTCAATTTCTAAAACCTGTGCAATTTTGTCAAGTTCAACCGGCTCACCTGAAGCAAAAAGAATTGCCTCAACCGCAGCCTGTAATTTACTTGCTTTCATATTAATTCCATTCCTCACTAACATCCGTAAAGTCCGAATCAATCAATTCAACTTCTGCTTCTTCACCATTACCAACAACCTTAATCTTCTTTGATTTTGTCAATTCAAGAAGTGCTAAAAATGTGGCAACCATATCAGAACGGGATTCGGCATCAGAAAACATCGACTTCCAATTTGATTTTTTGCTTTTTGAAGATAATTTTTTAAAAATATTAGAAATCTTTGAACTTACAGATACAACTTTTTTAACGACAATTTCACGAAAAGCTTCAATTGGTGGCGGTAATTGTTTTAACTTTCTGCCTGCAGCAGAAATATACGCTTCAAAAAGTTCCGAAACCTCGTGAAACCTTTTATAAGTTTGGTCAACTTCGATTTTTTCTTGTTTTCTTATAAATGTTGAAAAACCATCAGTATTTTCCGATAATTTTTCTGCCATCGCTTTCATATCGCGATACTCAATTAACTCACCCTGAAGTTCTGTTTTTAATTCTTCAGCTTCAGTATGAACGGGTAACAAGGATACAGATTTAAGATATACAAGTCGTGCCGCCATCTCAAGAAATTCAGATGCAACATACATATCTTCCTCCTGCATCTGACGAACATAATCAATATACTGTTCGACAAGAGTTACAATCGGAATATCATATATATTCAATTTGTGTTTTGAAATAAGATGCAGAAGCAAGTCCATAGGGCCTTCAAAAACATCTATTTTATATGATATTTTTTCCATAAACGTTCCTTACAAATTAAAAAATTAATCCTGCAACAGATGTAAAAAGATTAATAATTAATCCAGATACAAATGAAAGTGGTCCTGAAAGAACACCTGTCAAAATCAATACAAAAACAACAATTACAATATATCTTTCATACTGTAAAAACTTATAATAGTATTTTGCAGGAATTAAAAGCTGTAAAATTCTTGAACCATCCAAAGGTGGAATTGGTAAAAGGTTAAAAACTGCCAAATTAACATTAACCACACCTGCAAAATAAAGGAAATAATATAATGCATAAGGCAAAACAGTTGAATTATTACTAAAAATACTTGCGAACATATTTGCTAAAAATATGCAAATAAAACCCATTATAAGATTTGATACAGGACCTGCTATAGCAGTTAAAGCCATACCTTTTTTAGGGTCTTTAAAATTCCTTGGGTTAACATTAACAGGCTTTGCATAACCAAATCCGCAAAGGAAAATCATAACCGCACCGAGTGGTGAAATATGTGCCATTGGATTAAGTGTTAATCTGCCTGACAAACGCGGAGTCTGGTCACCAAGTTTTGTAGCAATAAGTGCGTGGGCATATTCATGAATAGGCATAGTACAAAAAATTACAAATAATCTTGAAAAAAATGTAACAATTAGACTAAGACCATCTGAATTACCTCTGAAAATATCTAAAAGCATTTTATATTCCTTTCAGTTTTCTAAAATAATATTATATTCTAAAAGTAACAACTCTGTCAATATTATTGAAATCAAAAATAAAATTACTTTCAATATATTTGCCATTAAAAAGTTCGATAATGTATTTACTTTGGTTTTCACCGCACTCCATAGCTATATAACCGCCTTTTTTTACTTTACCTGACCATCTGTCAGCAAGACATCTGTAAAAATCATATCCATCTATACCACCATCAAGTGCAGTTATAGGTTCAAACAATACTTCTTTTTGTAAACTGTCTATTTCTTCAGTCATAATATATGGAGGATTTGAAACAATTAAATCACATTCAGGAAAAAGTGACAAATCAACAGTAAACAAATCATCATTTATCACAAACACATTATCAAGTTTTAAATCATCTTTATTTTTCAATAAATATTTTAAAGCATTTTCTTCTTTTTCAAGAAGATACACTTTTGCATCTTTAAGATGCTTTGCAATAGTAAGACCGATACATCCTGAACCCGAACAAAGGTCATAAACAACAGGATTTTTAACATTCTTTAATTTTTCAAGAGCAAAATCTACGAGAATTTCTGTTTCAGGTCTTGGAATAAGAACGCCCTCACCTACCGAAAAACTTAAATCATAAAAATCCCATTTACCTAAAATATACTGTAATGGCTCACCGTTTTTTCTTCTGTCAATCACTTCATCAATTTTTTCTTGATGAAAAGATGTAACATTTTGATTATTGAGTATAATTTGTTCCTTAGTAAAACCAAGAATATCATTGAAAATACACATTGCTTCAAAATCGCCACATTCGGTAAACGATAACTCATTAGAACAGTATGAATATAATTCTTTTATGGTCATTTTATCATATCGTCCTCAGGATTATCTGTAATAACTGTTTTGATTGATTCAATAGCAACCTCAATAATATCATCAGTTGGCTCAACTGTTGTAATTCTTTGCATTAAAAGTCCGGGATAAGACAAAATCTTAACAATAATGTTTTCGTGCTTACCTGCATATTTGATAAACTCATATCCAATGCCCATTACAACCGGAAGAATTGCAAGTTTAATTACCATCCAAAGAATTTTATTTATATTTGCAAGTTCAGGGAATATGAGAACTAATGAAAATGATGTTATCATACTTAAAATGAGCATAACAAACATAAATGCTGTGCCACATCTCGGATGAAATCTTGACATTTTGCGAACATTTTCAACTGATAATTCAAGTCCGTTTTCATAACAGAAAATCGTCTTATGTTCAGCTCCATGATACATAAATACTCTTTTAATCATTGACATTTTTGATACAAGATACATATAAAGAATAAAAATAATAATTCTCATAATGCCTTCAATCAATGGATGATATTTTGAAATATCAACACTTTTTAAAAGATATGTATCAAACAAATCAACTGCTTCAATAGGTAAATAGAGGAAAACAAGCATTGCGAGGACAACACCTAAAACAGATGAAATACCTGTAACAATATTCATCATATTTTCGCTCATATGCTCACTTAACCACTTGTCAAGTTTAGACATATCTTCCTCTTTTTCATCTTCAGTCAATGCCTTATCTGCTGATTTCATAAGGTATTTATAACCTGAAATCATAGAATCAGCGAATGCATATACACCTCTGACAACAGGTATTTTCATTATAGGATTCTTCTTACCTGTATTTTCTTCTACTTCAGTATCAATAGTGCCATCAGGTAATCTAACAGACATTGCAGTACCCTTTGGACCTTTCATCATAATTCCTTCAATAAGGGCTTGTCCGCCAATTGAAGTTTTGTGTTGTTTTTTATTGCTCAATTTATATTCTCCTTACTTGTTATTTCTCGGTAAAATAATTGATACGGTTGTACCAACGCCTATTTCACTTTCAATAATCATTTCACCCTCGTGAAGTTTAATTATTTCATCAGTAACAGCCAATCCAATACCGCTTCCGCGTGCACTGTTATTGGCTTTATAAAATTTTTGTCTTATTTTTGGCAAATCATGCTTTGAAATACCGCAACCATTATCTTTTATCGAAATAAACACACTTGAATTGTTAACTCTTAGTTTAACATTTACATATCCACCTTTTGAAGTGTATTTAAAACTATTGTCAATAATATTAACAAAAGATTGTTTTAATCTGTTTTTGTCACCATTTATAACTATACTCTTGAAAGGAATATCAACATTCAAATCAATTCCTTCACGATTTGAACGACTTTCAAATACTTCTAAAACTTCAGTAATCTCTTTTACAATGTCAATTTGTGATTTTTTTAAGGATAATTTACCACTTTCCATTCTTGAGAAATCAAGTAACTCTTCAACAAGGTCAGATAATCGTTCTGTTTCATTAACAATAACATCAAGTCCTTTATTAACAAGTTCCTCATCATTCTGTGCAAGTTTAATGGTTTCTCCCCAACCCTTAATTGCAGTCAAGGGAGTTCTTAATTCATGAGAAACAGTAGAAATGAAATCGTTTTTCATCCGTTCAGTTTCGCCAATTTCGTGTGCCATATTATTAATTGTGTCACAAAGCTGACCAATTTCATCATCATATTTGTGTTTTTCAATGGAAACATTAAAGTCACCTGTTGCAATTTTTGATGCTGTTTCATTGATTTTACGAACAGGATTAATAATTGAATTAATAAAGAACGCACCGGATGTTATAACAAAACATATTACAAGAATTAATAAAAATCCAATAAGAATCCATATTGTATAGATTTGTCTGTCAATATCCTGAAGTGAAATTATATAACGAATAGCACCATTCACACCTTGTGAATTTTCGGGAAGAATGTATGTCAGTGCCATAACTTTTTCATTGTTTTTCATTCTGCCTATCCATTCACCTTTACCATTCTCATCAGCCTTGGCATAGTTATAATCAGGATACGACTCACCCTTAACTGAAAAACCTGTTGAAGATACAACTACATGACCATTTTTGTCAATAACCCAAACTTCCATTACATTTTTATCAGAAAAATTATCGACAAAGTTCTTTGCCATTTTATTGAACAATTCATCAGAAACAGTTGTCTGTGAATTAAAATAAGACATAACCAATGATGTTGCACGGGAATTTAGAGTCATTCTTACAGCATCATAATATTGATTTTTAATGAACAAACCCATTAAAACACCAATTACAACGATAACAAAAACAGTGCTTGCAAAGACAGTATAAGCCCATCGCTTTACTATACTTTTTTTCACCTTTGTCACCGCCAATCAAAAAATTTTTTTGCTATACTATCCACTTATATCCCATACCCCAGACCGTAGTCAGATGTTTAGGTTGTGATGGTTCATCCTCAATTTTGTTTCTTAATCTATGAATATTAACATCAACGACTTTTTCATCACCAAAATAAGAATCTCCCCATACAAACTTTAAAATTTTATTTCTTTCTAAAGCAACATTGGGATTTGAAAAAAAGTATTCGATAATCTGAAATTCAACTTGAGTTAATTCTACCGGAACTCCATTTTTAGTTAGTGTATGACTACGCAAATCAAGTACAAATTCATTTAAAGAAATTGAATTCTGATGTGAATTACTTGTTTCAGGTTCACTTGTAAGAGAAACTCTTCTGTAAATAGCATCTATACGAGCCATTAATTCGGATGGTGAAAACGGCTTTGTAACATAGTCGTCAGCACCTACCATAAGGCCGGTAACCTTATCCATTTCCTGTGTTCTTGCCGTAAGCATAACAATACCAATTCGACTGCTTTTTGTCCTTATATATTTACATACTTCAAGACCATCAATTACAGGCATAGTTATATCAAGAATTACAACATCAATTTCATTAATATGTTCATCAAATTTTTTAATTGCATCTTCACCATTAACAGCTTCAATTACTTCATATCCACTACGACGAAGATTAATAACAACAAAATCTCTGATTGATGATTCGTCTTCTGCGATTAATACATATTTCATAAAATTACTCCTGATTCATAATTTGAAAATTCTCAAGAATAAAATCTTCATAATTTTCATTATCATCTTCATTTAAAATCAGATATCCGTACACATAAGTACTGTTTTCTGCAAACTTGACATATTGATTATGATTATCTTCCCAATCCTGTTCATAGAACGCTTTGATTGAAAACAATTCTTTTTCAAGTTGACCATCACTATCCACAGAATAAAATGTTAATGTGCAATTATTATCATTATATACCGCAGACATAGTCGATAAAATATCATCAGGGAATACAAACATATAATTAAACGAACTATTCATAAGACATTTAAAATCAACGGATAATATAGAGTCAACATACTCTGACCATACAGTCATATATAGCTCATTTTGCTGATTAGAATTTTCAGTAATGCGATAACCAAAAGGTAAAACCTCATCAGTAGGAATTTCAATGACACCATCATTATCAACATCATTACAATATGTTCTTGATGCTCTTAATGTTAAAGGTTCCTGTGACTGATTCGTTTCATACAAAGGCAAAGAAACATCAAACGATTCATTTTCAATATCAATAATTTCTGTAATTACTCCTACTTCACTAATAGCACCGTCAACAAATATCCTTGTATGCTTTTTTTCATTTATTTCGATATTATCGGTTGTAATGTTATTAATCTCTAACATACCGGTCATTGATAGCTTTTCATCTGATTTTATTGAAAAATCATTGTTAAACACAATAATCCTTGATATTGTCTGCTTTTCATTATCTGCAAGAACAATTTTGAAAATAACGATTTCATCACTACCGTCATTGTTCAAATCTTTAAGAAACAGATTTGAATATGTTTCTGTTTTAAGAAGTGTAGTTGTAATGCCATCGCAAGAATATACGGAAAGTAGTCTTTCATTGCCGGTACCAAAATCTGATGAATTAACTTTATCCGATACAACAGCACCTGTCCAACTGATAAGAATTTCTGAAATATTATCGCCGTTTATATCAGCAAAATTAACTTCATAAACTTCTTCGTTTTTGCCTTTAATCTTTGATATATTTTTCCATTCACCATTAACGTGTTTAAAAACATTAGCACAGACCATTGAATCATCCATAGGATTAGAATAGAAAACAATAGCCTCCTGTTCACCGTCTTTTTCCAAATCAAAATATAAATACGATGAACGATACTGACCACTGACCGGTGTTTTCATAATAACACCATTAATATCAGCAACCGATTCTTCAAATGCTTTTTGAAGAAGACTGCTTTCGCCACTAAGTTTAGGTGGTCGCATTAAACTCTCAATAGATGTAATATTATAATCACAACTTGTAAGGGACAAACAAATAATAATTAATAAAAATATAGCAATAAATTTTCTCATTGTTTGTCACCTCACCTTTCATTTAGTTTAATGGTGTTACCTTTACTTTAACATCATATCTTCCTACGCACCAACACGGGAAATCACCTAAAACCACAACATATCCCTGTAAAATATTCGTATTTTTTGTAATTTCTTGCTCTGTTGTATCGACAACAATAGAAAGATTATCAGCAGATATATTGTCTATATAACCTTCTTTACCTACAACTTTTACCGCAATATCCTTATTATTCATTACAGAAACTGAAAAGTCATCTCTGTTGTTTAAAACAGAAATACTTTTTGCGGGTACGGTTATTGTTTTTGACACCATATCTGAAGCATCAATTTTCACAGTAAATTTTGAAATGTTACTTAAAACTTTAAAGGAATTAGCAGATGTATTAACATCAACATTAAATGTGTTAATACTTCCTGAAATATCAGCAAAATCGAGTGTATCAACAACATAGTATTCTGTAGTTTCAATCATATCAACAGGCACTGCTACTTTTACAGTTGACGGATAAACTGTATATGAAAGTGGATTGTTGATAAAATAAGAAGGAGCATTTCTGAATTCGATTGTAGTTGGTAAAACAACTTCTTTTAATACAGGAACAGTAACTGTAATATTCGATTCATCAGTAACAAGCTTTACATATTCAAGAGATGAGCCATCATCTGTAACGATTTTAAAAACAGGGTCAAAAACTGTTGTTTTATCTAATACTTTTTCTATAGTGACATTTGCAGTGACACTTGAAACTTTATTAACCTCTGTAGTAGGTCCTGAAACAAGTACTGTATTTTTTGAAAGAACCGTATCACCAACAACACAACCGTCAGGCACAACAGATGTCAATTCTGTTTCAATTACTCCTGTTAACGGCAATTCAATTTCCTTGTATGTATCAAAATATACTTCAACATAATTTGATGAATATGATGAAATTACATAATCAGCATTACTTTCTTTTGGAGTAACCTTTAACTGAAGTGTTTTAACACCTGAGCCATCAACATAATTTGTGTTTGCAATAACATCAATGTCATCAGCACTTAATGATGATGTAATATATTTCTTTCCTTTAACTGTAACATCAATTGTAAATTCTGAATTACCGAAGACACTGAGTCCTAACTGTTCAGGAACACTGTTTTCAAGATTTATCTGAACCGGAACACCTGTAATAACACGCTGTGTTTCCGGGCTTTTTTCTATTGCAACCCACATCCATAAAACAAATGCAAGTAAGCATGAAAAAAACAACATAAATCGTTTATCTTTTAATAAATCAGAAAAAGATATTCTATTCTTTGTTTCTGTCTGTTTATTCTTCTGATTCATTTTTATTACCTCTTAAAATTTTCTTAATCTTATTACTTTCTTTATCACTTACTTTTATAAATGAGCGAGATAAAATTTCACGCAAATCACCATCAGAAATATCTCGATTAAGCTGACCTTTTTCAGCAATTGAAATCTGACCTGTTTCTTCTGATACGACTACAACAAGAGCATCACTTGACTCGGTCATACCCACAGCAGCTCTATGTCTTGTCCCGAGCTCACTACTGAGGTCGTTTTTACCCGTAAGTGGAAGAATACATCCTGCTGAAACAACACGACCGTCTTTAATAATAACAGCACCGTCATGCATAGGAGCTTTAGGGAAGAAAATGTTACAAATCAATTCTGTTGTAACAGTAGCATCAAGCATTGTGCCTGTTTTAGCAATTTCACCAAGCATAGTATCTTTTTCAAAAACTATAAGTGCTCCAATCTGTTTGTCGCTTAAATCACTACATGCTTTACAAACAGAGTTAATTGAAGCTTTAATAGATTCCTGAATTGCTGACTCATCACGGTTTTTAAGATTAAACAAGTTGATATTTGAAACTGAACTTCTTCCTACACTTTCAAGAGCATGACGAATTTCAGGTGAGAAAATTATTACAAGAATAATAAGCAAGTTTCCGAACAACAAACTCAAAAGATACTTACTTGCCTCCATATTGAAAATCGAAACCATAAAATAAACTGCCGCAAGTAAAACAACACCTTTAACAAGCTGAAATGCTCTCGTGTCTCTTATGAGTTTTATGGCACTATAAATAACAAAAGCAACAAGCAAAACATCGAGAATATCACTGATTGAGTTGAAAGAAACTATTGCTCTTTTAACCTGTTCAAAATATGTGCCGAAATTTTCAAGCATAATTATCTCACTCTTTTCCTTAAAAAAATACAATATATTGTAAAAATTTCGTTAATAAATAGTAAAATTCAAACGAATATACATATTCACAATATATTGTATCACAACTTATTCTATTTTGCAATTTTTCCTAAAGAATTTATTAATAAATCTATATCACTTTTTTTAGTAAATAATGACGGAGAAATACGAACTGTACCTGTTTTATCTGTTTTATAGGTTTTATGAGCTAAAGGAGCACAATGAAGACCTGCTCTTACAGCAATATCAAACTCCGAAAGCTTATGAGCAACCTCCTCACTATGCATATTTTTTACATTAAATGAAATTATAGGAGCATATAGTTTGTTATCATTCATTATATCAGTATAAAAAATCACATTCTTAAAATATTTCATATTTGAATAGAAGTATTTCATTAATTTAATTTCATGATTATATATACTATATCTTTGATATTTTTTTAAATATTCAACTGCTTTTGATAAACCGATTATACCCACCATATTTTGTGTTCCGCTTTCAAGTCTGTCAGGATAATAATTCGGTTGCGATAAATCCCATGAATTACTTCCTGTACCACCTTCTAAAATCGTATTTAACACAATATCATTGTTTATAAGAAGTAAACCTGTACCGGTAGGGCCTAAAAGACATTTATGACCTGAACAGCACACAATATCGATATTTGTCTTTTTTAAATCTAATGGCACAACACCTGCAATCTGAGAATAGTCCAATATAAACAACTTATTATATTTATGAGCCAACGATGCAAGTGATTTATAAGGTGGAATTACACCAAAAACATTAGATGCTCCTGTGCAAATAATCGCAACAGTATTATCTTTGATTTTTCTTTCAAAGTTTTTGAGTGTACAATAGAAATCTTCATCAATTTCAGCAATACTATATTCACAAATTCCTGATTTTTTTAAACTTTCTAATGGTCTTACAACAGCATTGTGTTCAAGATTTGAAATTATAAAATGACTTCCCTTTTTGGCTAACCCTTTTATTGCAAAATTCAATGCAGTCGTACAATTATGAGTAAAAATAACTTTTTCAGCAAAGTCCATGTGAAAATAATCAGCAATATTTTTTCTGCAATTATATATCTGTTCACTTGTATCAATTGCCATCTTGTAAGAGCTACGCCCGGGATTTGCACCATATAATTTAAATGCGTCATTAATTCCATCAAGAACACATTGTGGTTTAGGATATGATGTCGCACTGTTATCTAAATATATCATAGAAACACATATCCAATATATTTAACTTTATTAATGTTTAAAAGATTTATAGTTTTTTCTGTATTACCTGTTGCTGTAATAACATAACCGCAACCTTCATTTCTTAAAGGATTCGGATTTTTTCTTATTACTGCTTTACCTCCGTTTTGTTCAATAATTTCCTTTGCTCTTAAGGCATATGTGACGGTGGAAAACTTTATATTTACTCTGTTCACTTTAATCACCCATTATATTTTATGATAACAAAAAATTTTTGATAAAAAATATCCGTCAAGCACTTAAAGCCTGACGGGTATCAATTATATGAATTTAATTTTATCTTTTCGTTCTACAAGACAGACACAATGTGCGGAAATTCCTTCTTTTGCTCCTGTAAAACCAAGTTTTTCTTCAGTAGTTGCTTTAACACTGACATAATCAACATTTACACCCAATGCCAAAGCAATATTTTCACGCATATCGTCAATATACGGAGCAAGTTTAGGTGCTTGAGCAATTACTATTGCATCGATGTTATTAACCTTATAGCCTTTGAGTTTAATCAACTCAACAACTTTTTTCAAAAGAACTAAGCTATCTGCATCCTTAAAATCATCATCTGTATCAGGAAAATGTTTTCCGATATCCCCTAATGCACACGAACCAAGTAATGAATCAGAAATAGCATGAAGCAGTACATCAGCATCAGAATGTCCCAAAAGACCAATGCCATTATTTTCGATTTCAACCCCACCAAGGATAAGTTTTCTTCCCTGCACTAATTTATGAACATCATAACCGTGACCAATTCTAAACATCTGTCTTATCCCCTTTTCCTTATATAATTCAATGCTAATTCCACATCTTCAGGTGTTGTGATTTTAATGTTTTCATAATCACCATCTACAACTTTTACAGTCTTTCCATATGCTTCAATAAGCATACAATCATCTGTAAAATTTCTACTGTTTTCAACATTATTAACTGCATCTAAATAAAGTGATTTATTAAAAATCTGTGGAGTTTGAATAAATCTTAAATAATTCCTGTCAGGTGTCGCAAAAATGTCATTGTTATCATTCACCTGTTTTACTGTGTCTTTTACTTTTACACCTGTTGCAGCCGCACCGAATTTGACAGCCATCTCAAGAGTATCAGTAATTACTTTTTCAGTTACAAGTGGTCGAGCACCATCGTGAATTGCAATATAATCAGCTTGTGATGAGGTGTTGATAACACCATTATATACACTTATTTGGCGTGTTTCACCGCCTGCAACTACACAAGATACTTTTTTGAAATCATATTCATTAATGAGTTCTTTGACATCTTCAATATCACTCTCACGAGTCACAACAACAATTTCATCTATTGCTTCTGTTTTATCAAATACGCTGATAGTACGCACTATAACAGGAATGCTATCAATACTTAAAAATTGTTTATTAATTCCACCCATACGAGTTGAATTACCTGCCGAGACAATTACGGCAGAAACTAAAATATTATCTTTTTCCGTAATGTCTGGCATAAAAACAACTCCTTATATCAAAGCTTCAATTGCAGCAAGTTTTGCACAAAGGCAGAAAACATCCATAGCCTTGCCCAAATTCTCAAGTGATGGGAATGTAGGTGCAATTCTTATATTCTTATCTTCCGGGTCAATACCATATGGATATGTTGCACCTACTGTTGTGAGTACAAGACCAGCATCTTTGCAAAGTTCACCAATTCTTTTTGCACTTGAACCAATTGTGTCATAGCTAATGAAATAACCACCTTTTGCCTTAACCCATTCACCAATACCTAAAGGTGTAATCTCGCTCTCAAGTTTCTGAAGAACAAGATTGAACTTTGGTGCAATAATTTCAGCATGTTTTGCCATATGTGCTTTCAAACCATCAAGATTTTTGAAATACTTAACATGACGAAGTTGATTAAGTTTATCATAACTGATTGTCTGGAAATTAAGTCTTTTCTTTATTTCAGCAATATTATTGTCTGATGCTGCAATAGCAGAAACACCTGCACCAGGGAATGAAATCTTTGATGTGGATGTGAACTCAACAAAATAATCTTCTGTTCCAAATTCCTTACAAGCATCAAAAATGTTCAGAAGAACATCAGGTGTATCTGTTAACTCGTGAATGATATATGCATTATCCCAAATGACTCTAAAATCCTTTGCTGCAGGCTGGATAGATGCAAGTTCTTTTACAACAGCATCGCTATATGTTACACCGTTAGGATTTGAATACTTTGGAACACAGAACATACCTTTAACCATAGGGTCTTTAACAAGTTCTTTGATTTTTGCAACATCAGGACCATCAGTTGTCATTTCAACGGAAATCATTTCAATACCAAAGAATTCTGTAATAGCAAAGTGTCGGTCATAACCGGGAACATTACAGATGAATTTAACTTTACCCTGTTTGCTCCAAGGTTCACAACCAGCAACACCAATATACATACACTGATTAATATAGTCATACATAAGGTTAAGACTTGATGAGCCACCTATAATAATGTTTTTAGTATCAACCTCAAGTAAATCTGCAAAAAGTATTTTGCATTCAGGAATACCGTCAAGAACACCATAGTTACGACAATCAAAACCATTTTCTGCTTTTGAATCTTCTGCTGTTTTCATTACATTAAGCATATCAAGTGATAAATCAAGCTGGTCAGCACCGGGCTTACCACGAGACATATCAAGTGAAAGTCCCTGACTTTTGATTTCTTCATATTTTGCTGTAAGTTCATTTTTAAGAGCAATAAGCTCTTCCTTATTCATTTCTTTTAAAAACATGGATTAACCTCCAAATACAATTTCGATTGAATATTCTATACCATTATACACATTTTTGCAAGTGATTATTGTAAAAACTGCATTTTATTCAAATATTCTTCTAAATTAAATGTAAAATTGAATAATTTGACAATAAAATCTTCAATTATTTACTTTTTACAAATAAAGCGGGTAAAATTATAGGAGTTTTTCCCTCTATTTTCTTAATTTGTTCTAAAAGCAGATTTTTAAGTTTGACTCTTTCCTCTTTATATTCCTTTGATTTAATAAGGTTATTTTTTTGTTCTTTATCTGTACGATTATCATATAAATAATCTTCAAAATAAATCGGCGAATGAGATGATAATGGTAAAGGTGATGAAACGGAATATGTAAAATCCTTTGTTCTGATTGCTCTGCCACATTGTGTTTCACTTATCTGTACAAATGCACACTCGCAATCTTCTTTATTTAAAATTGCAGTTCCCTGATACTGTTTTGGAATTCCTATTTCTGCAAGTGATAATAACGTTGGTGGTAAGTCAACAAGACTAACGATTTTGTTTTCTCTTATACCCTTTGGATAATCTTTTGATTTAATTACAAGAGGAGTATGGATTGACGAATCGTGACAACTGCGTTTATATTCCATATTTCTTGTCTTGAAATGACAACCGTGGTCGGATGTATAAATAATCGCAGTATTATCATATATTCCTTTTTCTTTTAATACGCTAATCAATCTGCCTAAATTATCATCAAGACTTTCTATTGCAGCAAGATAATCGGGATACATTTCATTATAGTTTCCCTTAAATGCTTTTAGGTCATCAGGAATTTCATAGTTACTGTATTTACCAATTTTTTCTTTTGGTCCTTCAAATGTTTTTCTGTCATTCTGATGATGAGGTTCAAGTTGAGAAATAAACATAAAAAACGGTTTTTCATCATTATGATTTTTAATATATTCAATAGCAAAATCATTTATTCTGTCAGCACGATAGCCCTTAAATTCAATTTTATTACCGTCTTCATCAAACACATATCCATCATATCCATGAGAAGTGAATTCAAGAACATCAGCACCGCGAAAATATTTATAACCCCACAAACGATTTTTAGGAATAGCTGTTTTTTCACATCTAATATTTTCGCCACCATTTTTTCCGGAAGCCAAATGCAGTTTTCCGAAATATGCTGTATCATAACTATTTTCATTAAAATAATCTGCAAGTGACTTTTCATCATCACGAAGTGGAATTCCGTTGATATGACAACCACATTCAGTAGGATAAACACCTGTCTGCAAACACGCTCTTGCAGGTCCACAAACAGGCTGACAAGTATAACAATTCTCGAAAAATGTTCCTTCATCAGCAAGTTGCATAAGATTGGGCATTATATTTTCATTAACAGTATCATACCTTTGTTGGTCAGAAAAATAAAAAATAATGTTTTGTTTCATATTTAATCTCCGTAAATAATATGAAAATATTATATCATAAGTTAAGAAATTTACAATCATAAATTGGAGTTTGCCTGGGTAAGTGCAAAATACAAAACGCAAAGTGCAAAGTAAAGGAACTGCGTTGCGATTATATCCCCCCCTTCCGTCACTCGCTATGCTCGTGCCACCTTCCCCTCCAGGGGGAAGGCAAAAGGGTCCGATATATTATAATTTGAATAATAACAAAGGACATTTTAATAATCAATTATTGAAATGAAAATATTATTATGTTAAAATATTTTGAAAATATTTAAGGAGTGGTTTTATGTATATTTTAAAATTAAAACCTGTTTTTAAAGACTACATCTGGGGTGGAACAAAGCTTCGTGACGAATACGGTTTTCAGTCTGACCTTACAAAACTTGCAGAAGGTTGGATGTTATCCTGTCATAAAGATGGTGAAAATACAATTGAAAACGGTGATTTTGAAGGCAAATCGCTTACAGAAGTCGTTAACGTTAACCCAGACTACTTAGGTGAAAATGGAAAAGCATTTGAATACTTCCCTATTCTCATAAAACTCATTGATGCTAAAAATGACCTTTCTGTTCAGGTGCATCCTGATAATGAATATGCGATGCGTGTTGAAAAAGAGTATGGCAAAACTGAATGCTGGTACATTCTTGATTGTGACGAAGATGCGGAACTGATTTATGGTTTTAACAAATCAATCACAAGTGAAGAATTCAAAGAAAAAATTGCTGATAACACATTCCTTGAAACTGTTAACAAGGTTAAAGTGAATAAGGGTGATTTATTCTTTATCGACGCAGGAACTCTTCACGCAATCGGCAAAGGTATTCTTCTTGCTGAAATTCAGCAAAATTCAAATACTACATACCGTGTTTACGATTATGGAAGACTTGGTGCTGACGGAAAACCAAGAGAACTCCATGTTGAAAAAGCAATTGATGTAACTAAATGCACACCACCAACTCGTTCAACAAATCCTGAAGGCGACTTAATAGTTGCTGACGGATATTCAACACAACTACTCACTAAATGTGATTTGTTCAATGTAGAAAAAGTATCTGTTGACACGACATACACAGCTGTTGCTGATGAAAAATCATTTGTTTCTGTTTTAGTTACAGATGGTAATGCAACCATTGACGGATTAGAAATCAATAAAGGAGATAGTCTGTTTATTCCTGCTAATTATGGTGAATTCACTGTTACAGGAAAAACAGAACTTATAATTACACGAGTATAATGAAAACAAGAACATTTACCGGAACAAAAACAGCCTGTTATACAGGTTATGTTGTTCAAGGAATTATTAACAATATTGCTCCCCTGCTTTTTGTAATTTTCAGCGATAAGTTTAATATTACACTTGATAAACTATCACTTTTAATTACAATTAATTTTGCTACTCAACTTATTGTAGATACTTTATCAATTAAATTTGTTGATATTATTGGATACAAACCACTCGCAATAGTTTCACAAGGAATTGCATTTTTAGGACTCATCTGTCTTGGAATTTTGCCAAACATAATGTCAAATTCATATTTAGGAATTGTAATTTCGATTGTTCTTTCTGCTATCGGCAGTGGGATTACTGAAGTTATAATTAGTCCTATTGTTGAATCAATACCTGGTGAAAAGAAAACATCTGAAATGAGCTTATTACACTCATTTTACTGTTGGGGACAAGTGTTTGTTGTGTTATTGACAACAATAATGATAAGACTGTTGGGGAATGACTTGTGGTATATCGCACCAATCTTATGGGCATTGATTCCGCTTGTAAATACAATTAATTTTATATCCGTTCCTATCCAACCAAACCTTACAAAAGAAGAAAAAATTCCATTTTTCAAGTTGCTTTTCTCAAAACAATTTCTACTTTGTATCGTTATAATGGTTTGTTCGGGTGCATCTGAAATTGGAATGTCACAATGGTCATCTTATTTTGCCGAAGCAGGTCTTAAAGTTACAAAAATGACCGGAGATTTATTAGGTCCTTGTCTTTTTGCAATTCTTATGGGAACAGGAAGAATGATTTTTGGCTTTGTTGGTGAAAAAATAAACCTTAAAGTTGCTCTTTATTTCTCTGCAAGTTTATGTGCTTTTTGTTATCTTGGAACTTGCTTTATAACAACTCCTATGATTTCACTTTTAACTTGTGCTTTAACAGGAATTACAGTAAGTATTATGTGGCCTGCAACACTCAGTCTTGCTGCAAGACTTTTCCCGAACGGTGGAGGTTCAATGTATAGTGCTCTCGCACTTTCAGGTGATACAGGATGCACATTAGGTCCTTGGTTTATAAGTTTTATGACCATACAAATGTCAAACGGAGTTACATCAGGCGAATCCCTTAAAACCGGTCTTGGTTTTGGAGCATTATTCCCAATTCTGATGATTCTTGCAATAACAATGTTGAATATTAAAAAAAGAGGTATTGACAATAATCGTCACAATGATATAATTAAGTCATAAAATATAATATATTAGTTGTCTTCAGGGCGGAGTGAAATTCTCCACCGGTGGTAAAGTCCACGAGCCATATAGCTGAATGGGTGTAATTCCCATACCGACGGTATAGTCCGGATGAAAGAAGATGCAACATTTTTGTTACATTTAAGCCCTGCTGTTATCAGCAGGGTTTTCTGTTTGACAACTAAAAATGAAAGGAATGTTTTTTATGTCAAACAATCGAAACAAGAAAATTTTCAATTTAACATTAGTTGGATTAATGACTGCGATTGCAACAGTTATTTATATGGTTTTTCCTGAAATAAATATTGTTCCCGGAGTCAGTCATTTAAAAGTAGATTTTTCAGATTTTCCTGCAATACTTACAGGTGTAATAGTAGGTCCTGTTCAAGGAATATTGGTTGAAGTATTCAAAAATATTATTCATTTAACAAGAACAACAACTGTCGGTATTGGTGAAATAATGAATATTATTCTTGGCAGTAGTATGATTTTATCAATGTGGGGATTTGTAAAAGTCTTTAAAAAAGTGTTTAATGAAAATAAAATCTCTGTTAAGACATATCTCTTATCATCTGCAATCACTATTGTTATTGCTATAATTGTAGGTTGGATTGCTAATATGATTTTCACACCTATTTTCTATAAAATTATGGGGTTCCCGCTTGTAAGCGAAACATACTGGGCAGGTGTGTGGGGTTCAACAACACTAAACTCAATTAAAGCACTTTTTAATATTGTTCCATTTTTCCCAATATACAAAGTTCTTGAAAAAGCAATAAAAAAATACACAATGTAGTTGACATTATACAATATTATGATAAAATATATAAGAACTTAATATATCCCTTATGCAGAGTGGTGGAGGGTCTGGCCCTGTGAAGCCCAGCAACCTGCTTTTATGCAAGGTGCTAATTCCTGCGGATTATCCGAGATATAAGGTTGTAATTAAAAAGCACCCTTATTATGGGTGCTTATCTAATTTTGGAGGAGAAAAATATGGCTAAATTTTTATTTACATCAGAATCAGTAACTGAAGGTCATCCTGATAAAATTTGTGATAAAATTTCTGATTCAATTCTTGATGCAATGCTCGCACAGGACCCAATGTCACGAGTTGCTTGTGAAACAACAGTAACAACAGGACAAGTTCTTGTTATGGGCGAAATCACATCAAAAGCTCAAGTTAATATTCCTGAAATTGTTCGTAATACAGTTCTTGAAATTGGTTATGACCATAGTGATAAAGGTTTTGACGGCAACACATGTGCTGTTCTTGTAGCACTTGATAAGCAGTCAGCAGATATTGCTCTTGGTGTTGACAATTCAATGGAAATCAAAGAAGGAAATGATGATTTCTATAATCTTAACGGTGCCGGCGACCAAGGTATGATGTTCGGCTTTGCTTGTGATGAAACACCTGAACTTATGCCTATGCCAATTTCACTTGCAAACAAGCTTGCTGTTCAACTTACAAAAGTAAGAAAAGACGGAACTCTCCCCTATCTTCGTGCTGACGGTAAAACTCAGGTTACTGTTGAATATGATGATGACAGAAATCCTGTAAGAATTGATGCGATTGTTGTATCATCACAGCACAGTGCCGATGTTGAACTCTCTCAAATTCGTGAAGACATTAAGAAAAATGTCATTGAACCAATCGTTCCTGCAAATCTTATTGATGAAAATACAAAGATTTTTGTTAACCCAACAGGAAGATTTGTTATCGGTGGTCCTATGGGTGACTCTGGTCTTACAGGTCGTAAGATTATCGTTGATACATACGGTGGATACTCTCGTCACGGTGGCGGTGCTTTCTCAGGAAAAGACCCTACAAAAGTTGACCGTTCTGCTGCATATGCTGCAAGATATGTTGCTAAAAACATTGTTGCTGCCGGTCTTGCTAAAAAATGTGAAATTCAGTTAGCATATGCAATCGGTGTTGCAAAGCCTGTTTCAGTTATGGTTGACACATTTGGTACAGGTGTTCTTAAAGATTCTGAACTCGGTGACATTGTTAACGAAGTATTTGACCTTCGTCCTGCTGCAATTATCGATAACCTTAAACTTCGTAATCCTATTTACAAACAGCTTGCTGCATACGGTCATGTAGGCAGAACCGACTGTAATGTTATGTGGGAAAAAACTGACAAAGTTGAAATTTTAAAAGAAAAAGCAAAAATTAACTAAAATTCAAAAATTGTATAAAGCATTAAAATTTACTCATAATAATCTTGCACATAAAAAAGATGCAATTTAAGGAGTGAAAATAATGCTTGACAGAATTTCATTAATACTCGTTGTTATCGGAGCAATTAACTGGGGTGCAATCGGTCTTTTCCAATTTGACCTTGTTGCCTGGATTTTCGGTGGACAAGATGCTATTATCAGCAGAATTGTTTATACGCTTGTTGCTCTTGCAGGTATCTGGTGCTTGTCACTTTTATTCCGTCACAACGAAATCTTGGTTTCAAATGATGAAATGTAACTAACAGAAAACTCTTTCGATTAGTTTCGGAAGAGTTTTTTCTTGCTTTATTTTATATTTATGTTAAAATATAAAAAAATTCAAGGAGAAACATTATGTTAGCTACTATTAAATCTATTATTTCAGTTGTTAATGCAATTATATTGACAATTTTTCCCGGATTGACATTTCAGGATATTATTGATGCGAAAAAAGAGTGTTGTGAATATGCAATTGAAACAACAAAAGAGCTTACCATTTTTGAAGAAATGTATGATAATTGTCTTTTGAATGCATCTATTGTTTCAGATATACATATTGATGTTGATTGGCCTATTGGAGAATGGGTATGGGCAAACGGACTTAACGACCTTGAACGTTCGAGAGATACTATCGATGCTTTAATTGTTTCAGGTGACCTTACAAATTATGGTGATGGTCCTTCAATTGAAAGCTTCTTCAATATTATGGCTGAAAGTGATTGTGCTGAAAATTGGGTTACAGCAATGGGTAACCACGATGTTGGTCATGTTGACGATACAACACAAGAAGGTGCAAGACAGCGATTTGTTGACTTATATAACAAATTAAATCCGTCAGGCAAAAAAATTGACAAGGCATATTATAAGACAGATATTAACGGTTATCGATTTGTTGTGCTTTGTGACGATGGTGATGACACGTGGGACACTCCTGATATGAGTCCTGAACAGATTCAGTTCCTTGATGATTCGCTTAAAGAGGCTGCTGACAGAAACTTGCCGATGTTTGTTGTCTGTCATGTTCCTTGTAATGGTGTAAATGGTCTTGATACAATATGGCCTGACAACGGATTGAATGAAAATAGTGATACAGTTAAAGCAATTTTAGAAAAATATAAAAATGTATTCTTTATAAGCGGTCATGTTCACACAGGTATAAACGGTCCTTTGGTAGAAAATGTATTTGGTTTTTCCTGTGTTGAAAAGCATAATGGTGTTACTTATGTAAATCTTCCTACATATATGATAGTAAACCGTTACGGTGTGCCTTGGGGTGGTATGGGCTTCCAGATGGAAGTTTATGAAAACGAGATTCTTTTCAGAGCAAGAAACTTCGGTTCATCAACATGGTATCCCGTATATGACCATACAGTAGAGTTGGATAAATAAATACAAAATTCGCGTAGGGACAGACAAATCTCACCTGCTAGTTCGGTCGGTGCTTCTGCTTCGCAGAGGTGTCCACCGGACACCCGCACCCCACATCGTCCCGTTCCAAAGTTCATCGTTCATTTGTTGCGGGCGGATGTGGGCTGTATAGTCTGGTAAGATAGTTTACAGAATGTACGGGAGGATTGTTTACACATTTATGATAAAATAAAGGCAAATAAAATGCTGAAAAGGAGTGTTTTAAATGCCGTGGGAGTGTAAAAGTGTGGAAACAATCAGGAAAGA
>JAFQEE010000057.1 GCA_017399175.1 Clostridia bacterium
CGAACACTTCAAGAGGATCACTTGACTTGCAATCAAGAAGCGCACGGCAGATTCCTTTAAGATTTTCTCCGAGATAGCTGTCGTCATAAAAATCTTTTGCTTCATCGGTATTTTCAAGCCCATAATAAACAGCTGTAGAACTGTAACCTAATGTTTTAAGCTGAGGGAAAATATACCACATCCAATGCGACTGTTTTCTGCCTGCTTTGATTTCTTCCAAGGCAATATCAAAGAACTGATTATGAGGTTCATAGAAACGTGAAATGTTATACATAACGGTTCTCCGCGTCAATTAAAATTTTTCCGCTGAAAGAAGGGTGATATATTTCATAAACGGTTATATTACAAGAGTTATATTTTGCTGAAAATTTTTTTAAAGTATTTCTTTTATAAACAAAACCGTCGACTTCTTGTGATGATTGTACATATTCTTTTAATTGTGCGTAAATATCTCTACAAGTAAATATAGTGATATTTGAATGTGCAGATGATAAATAATCTAAAATAGCTTTTGAGCGTTCCTTCAAAAGGTCATTATATACATCCGTCTTATACGGTTTTCCATATTCCGGATGTATATTACAAAACGCAGCATTAAATTTGGAACTCTCATCAAATTTTGCGGCTTTAAGCATTTCATTAAAACGATTTATATATTTTGTTGCAGCCCTTTTACTTTTTGCTATTTTATCGTCAGGTTCGTTTTTTAGCGTTAATTCTTTATGATATGAATCAAAATCCCAAAGCACTTTTTTGAACCAGAATTCTTCAGTAGTCTGTTTGGTGTCTTGTACAGTTTTATCTTTGTTGTTAGGTTCTCTTAACAGTAAAACTATTCCGTTAAAATTTTCTTTGGAGCCCAAATAGCCTTCAACATATTCGCCACTTGAGTTTTTTAAAAAGTTGTACATAGTTATTTCCTCACTTCCCATATCTCTCTGCGGCTTTGTGCAGTTCGGTTCCTATTTCTTCTCTCAAAGTTTTTGGTTCGGTTACGGTGATGTGCGGGGCGTACTGCAATGCCCAGAATTTCATTGCCATTGCGCTGACTCTGACTTCTGCGGTGACTTCGTCTTCCGTTTCGTTTGAGAATCTTACATCCTTGCCGAACCAGTCGATAATTTCACCAACGATATATTTCTTTGCGATAAACTTAACTCTGACAGTTTCATCGCTGAACATATAAATATGCTCTGCCATGTGTTTGGGAAGGTCGAGCCCTGCTTCAAGCCCTCTGACTTGCTTTTTGGGTTTGGCAGGGGGGTCGAGCAGCTTGATATCCGTAATCATATCCACACGATAATTGGCGATATTGTCATACTTATCATAGTTGCAGACAAGGTAATATCTGCCGTTGGTAGCCACCATCTGATACGGGTTTATTATGTAAACTCTGTCTTCGCCGCTGCTCGACTGACGCGGATGAAGTTTTTTGTCCGTGCCGTATCGGTTATACTTAAAGCTGACCTGTCTGCCTTTGCTGATCGCCTCGTCAAGCACTTCAATAGTGTAAAACAGCTCTTTGTTCTGCGGTAGGTTTTCGGGCAGATTACGGATGTGCTTTACTTTGTTTTTGAAATATCTGTTGGACAAGCCCTCAATTTTCTCAATCAGTTCTTTGCACTGTGAATAGGGGATGTGCTTTGAAAAAAGCAGGCTGTCAATCAGCAGACGCAGCTCGGAATCCGTAAAATCACGTACAAGATAAAAATCGGAAAGAATATAGCTTTCTTCCATTTCGCCGTTTTTTTGATTTTTAACCATTCTTATGGCTTCACTGTATTCAATCTCAAACCCGAATTCAATAAGGTTCATAAGGTTGCGCTTTACTGCCTTGCGGTCAACCTTCATATCGTATTCAGTTTTGAGTATTTCTGCAATTTCCTTCTGATTGAGCCTGTGGTCCTCGTCTGTGTACTTCTTGAGTATATCAAGAATGTTTATAATTATAAGCTTTTTCGGTTGCATGGAATCCATACTTATTACCTCCGTTTGTTTCAATATATCACTTATGAGCCTATTATGCAAGATTCGATGGACTAAAAACAGGACACAATGAAAAGGTTTCCTGCTTAATCCAATAGGAAGCTTTTTACTGTTATACTGCGAAAACATTGAGTAGAACGAAGTTCTGACCTTTGTACCTGCTTTCAACCATCATTCGTGCGGCGTATGCACCGTTTGCTGTGACTGTTTCTTCGCAGTGAACGTTGTTGATAAGAAAGACAATCTTCCATTTCTGCATTTGTTTTCACCTCCCGTTACTTCGATAAATCGACGTTAACAGAAGGTATGGTATGTTTTGGGGACATACCATATTGTATCATAAATTTGCCGGTGTGAAGTCCGTTTTATGGGACTTATTCTTTGCTATAATCTGTTATAATGACAGCTAATAACAGAAGGAAGATGGTTATGGTACATTTACGACAGTTTAAACTGGCATCAGATGGTGATGAATTGGGAATAATATTGAATGAACGCAGAACCTGTTTTAACGGTGTGTATCCTTTGAAGATTTTTTCGCAGAAAGGTCTTGAGTGGATTGAGTTTGCAAACATAACCTGTTTTTATGGCTCAAACGGTTCGGGCAAAACAACGCTGCTTAATATAATCGGTGAAGAGCTCAATGTAATCAGACATTCTGAATTCAGCAACAGTGCGTTTTTTGGAAGGTACCTTGAGTGTTGTGAAGCATTCGGTAATGTACCCGAAACAAGTCAGTTCCTTTCAAGTGACGATGTTTTCGATTATGTAATGAATATGCGATATCTTAATCAGGATATTGATGACCACCGTGAACAACTGATAAAGGGCTATGCAACAATGCGTAAGCGTGCGGGTGAGGACGAAGAATACCGCAAATTGCACGGACTTGACGATTATGACCGTTGGAAAGAGGCGAAGTCGGCATTCAACAAAAATAATACTCAGTCAAAGTTTGTTAACGAGCGTCTTGCAAGAAACATCGATATGTTTTCTAACGGAGAAACCGCATTGCGTTACTTTACAGAACATATCGACAGGGATGCCTTATACCTGCTTGATGAGCCTGAAAACAGCCTTTCAATAAAATTTCAGCTTGATTTAGCAAAGTATATTGAGGATTCAGCACGGTTTTATAACTGTCAATTTATTATTTCAACGCATTCACCGGTGTTCCTGAGCCTTAAAAACGCACTGATTTATAATCTGGATAAAGCACCTGTAAAAACTGAAAAGTGGACTGAACTGGAAAACGTAAGAAGGTATTATGAGTTTTTCAAATCCCGCGAAGCAGAGTTTGAAAACGATTGAAAAGAAGAATAATTAATGCTATATTAAATATGAGGTGCAGTTAAAATGATTGAATTTATGGATAAGACACAAATCACAAAAGAATTTGCCAAACATATTGTTGCAATATCTGTAGCAGAAAGCGGTGCCATGGGAG
>JAFQEE010000058.1 GCA_017399175.1 Clostridia bacterium
AAAAAACAAACAACCGCACGAGAGCGGTTGCTTGAAATAGTAATGCGATGTCAAACTTCTATGCCGACTTTTAGTCGGCAAGCCAGTAGGCGGCCCTTATAGGGCCTGTGCAAACCACCAGTTCAACTGGTGGTTATGATTAATATTATTTGAATTAGTCTATAATCCAGGATGTTATATATGTTGCAAAGGGTGGCAAGGTTAAATTTGATGGCATTTTTCTTTCAAAATGACCGTTCAGACCTTTTTCCAATGCTGCAAGGTGGAAATGACAAATGCCTATTCCCAAATCAATTCGGTGCATATCAACACTGCTTCCTTCACGACTTTCGTGTGTGCGTTGTTCAATAAAATGAAATGCATTGTCAGAAAAAACAACTCTCCAAGGCTGTGAGTTTGTAGCCGATGGAGCAAGGCGGAGCATTTCGAGAGGGAATTCATATTCTCCTGCCATTTCTTTTGTCAATGGTTTGTCAAAGTTATCTGCAAAGAAGATTTCTTCCCAAGGTTTGCGTCCGTCTGCCTTTAAGAAACGGCGAAAAACCTTTTCTGTGACACTCTTTTTGTCTGCGGGGTATCCAACGGGTGAGAGGATTGGAAAAAGTTCATTTTCTCTGATTTCCATAGCCTCTGCAAAAGCACTTCTGTTAAAAGTACCACCAAGCCAACAAGTGCCAAGTCCAAGACTTGTGGCATAGAGAACTAACTGTTCATAATCATAGCCCATGGCCTCGTTTGCGAATTCTTCATCAGGCATTGTAGCACCTAAATATAGTTTTGCACCTTTTATAATGCCATAAGTTCCCAACTTTTCACCGTTTGGTGCGGTTTCTTTCTCTATAAATTGAAATCTGATTTTTGGGCCTAAAGGATTTTGTAAAGAATTTGCATATTCTAAAAGCTTTGCTTTTACATCCTCTTCAACAGGTCGTGAATCATAAGTTCTGACACTATATCTTTTATTAACTGTTTCTTTAACCGAAAAACCAATGTTCATAATACTCACCTCAAGGATAATTTTACCATATCGTTAAAAAGTATTCAACACATAACTTTAAAAGAGATAAAAACTATGAGAAAATACGGTTGCAACTGACGGTTGCTAAATTTTAAAGGCAAGTTGGTGGATTTTACAGCGAAAATATGATAAGATTTAATCAGAAAAGGAGGTTATACGATGAATTTCGGTGAAAGAATTTATGAATTGCGAACAAAAAAGAATTTGTCCCAAGGTGATTTGGCAGATAAACTTGATGTATCCCGTCAATCGGTTTCAAAATGGGAGAATAACACAGCAGTACCCGATTTGGATAAACTGATTAAATTATGTGATGTTTTTGAGATTTCACTTGATGAATTGACAGGCAGAGAAAAGATTGAAAGGGATATAGTGTTGGTAGAAGCACAAAAATCAACAATAAAGCCAAATAAAGTGGCAGGTTTTGTGTTTTTGGGTATTACACTATTAAGTGCACTTATTTTATTGGTAACTGCACCTATGGCACTTTATTTGTGTATTCCTTTATTACTTTGCACAGTCATTTGTTTCAATGTGAAAAAATATGCTTGGTATTGGTGCTCATGGATAATTTATTTATTGATGGAGTTATATCTTGGTACAGGCTTTAGAATGAGCATATTACACATTGTAAATGTTATTTTTATAGTTGTTATGACAATTCTTAACATTGTTTGTATGAAGGATTCTTCAGGTTTAACAATTAAAAAAAGAAAAACTCTATTGATATTAAGTTTGGTTGTATTGTTGATATGTATAGGCTGTATATTCCTGACTGCATTTTTGCCGTATATTAATGATGATTGGTTTGATTGGCTATATAGTCTTATGAACACAGGAGTTACAGCATCAGTAGGGATGAGTATTTATCATATAATCGGGATTATTCGTGAGAAAAAGATATAAAAATAATGGATTAAGTGTCGCGTAGTGGCAGGCTTCCACGCCTGCAAGTCATTCTGAGCGAAGCGAAGAATCTCTACCGAAGTGACATATCAACTAACGGAGATTCTTCGTCGTTACACTCCTCAGAATGACACTTGATAACAACTATATATAACACAAAAAGCTCGGTTTTTACACCGAGCTTTTGTTATGTGTATTATCTTATTTTGCCAATGCGCCGACTTCAAGCATAAATCCGCCGAGCTGTGCACCGAATTCAGGGCCGCCCTCCATAATGAGCTTACCTGATTTTGTTGATTCAAGCATATCGTCTGTGCTTAAAAGGATACCAAGTGCTGATTCAAGGCAGTTGAAACGAAGTGTGAAGAAAGGCATTGCTCTCTTGTATTCGCCACGACCTGCTCTTGATTTACCTGCTTTGATACGGATGAAAGCAGATACCTCAGGGTGACCGTCAACTGCGAAAGCATAAACACGGTCAGGGCTCTTTGTAGTCCAGTCCTTGATTTCAGGATGACCTAACTTGTTAAGCTGACTGATACCGCTTGAAAGAAGATAGAAGAAGCATTTAACCATAAGCACTTGTGTTTCTTCATCCTTTGGTGCTGCAGTAGCGCCTGTAAGTGCTGAAAGCTTAAGAAGTGTCATAAGCATTGCCTTGAATGCACCAAAGCTCTTGAATACACCCTTCATTTTCGGGAGTGTTGCAGGGCCGATTTTGCCCTTAAAAAATGCGTTCATTGCCTCGATTGTTTTGAATTCAAGCTCAACATCAGGTGCTTCATGTGCAGAGTCAAGCTTTGTTTCCCATTCACCGTCAGTAATGATGAAGTGAGTAGCATATTTTCCACCCGGAGCATCAGCATCAAGTGCACTGACCTGAAGTACCGCATTCATACCGTCAAACTGTTTTTTTAGTGATGGTACATCATTAGCGATAACTTTTAAAAGCGGTAATGCAGCATTGAAAAATATTTTTGATGCATAAATTTCATTTTGTTCGTGCATATTATCAACTCTCTTTCTGAACGAGTAAAGTTTAATTTAAAATTATACTTCGTCGTCCCAGTTATCGTCTTCTTCAAAGTCTGCGTTCATCATTTCACGAATGGATGCGATGATACCGTTAGCGTCGATGCCTGCATCAGCCATAATGTCTTCCTGAAGACCAATCATAGCAAAACTCTTATGACCGAGCATCTTGAATGCACAGCCCTTACCGTACTGAGCCATAACCTCAGCAACTGCTGAACCAAGACCGCCTGTTACAAGATGGTCTTCAACTGTTACGATTCTTCTTGTGTCGGAAATTGCCTTCTGGATAGCCTCAACGTCAATTGGGCTGATTGTGTGCATATTAAGAACGCGAACACTGAGTCCGTCATTTTTCTTAAGGAAGTCAGCAGCCTGTTTTGCCTGGAATACGCAAGAACCGCAAGCAATAACTGTAATATCTGTACCTTCACAGATTTCAACAGCCTTACCAACCTCAAAGCCATAGTCCTGATTTTCATAAAGAACACGGTCAAAACCACGGTTGATACGGATGTAATATGGTCCGAAGTTATCATAAGCTGCGTTAACTGCGTTTGCTGTTTCAAAACCGTCAGCAGGAACGATAACTGTAAGATTTGGCATTGCTCTTGTGATTGCAAGGTCAGTAATAGCGTGGTGAGTTGAACCTGCCTGACCGAAAGATGTACCTGAATGAGTAGCAATAATCTTTGCGTTTACATTCTGATAGCAGATATCTGTGTGAAGCTGGTCACAAGCACGCATTGATGTGAATGCAGAGAAACCTGAAAGGAAAGGAATCATACCTGCTCTTGCCATACCTGCTGCAACACCGAACATATCCTGTTCTGCGATACCAACGTTGATAACTCTTTCAGGACAAACCTTTAAAACGTCACCAAGCTTTGTTGATTTTGCAAGGTCTGCTGTGATAGCAACAACCTTAGGGTCTTTTAAAATAATGTCGGCAAGTGCCTTACCGTAAATTTCAGCTGTAGAAAGTGCAGTCTGGTCAACTGCTGTATAAACAAATCCGCCTGCCATAATTATTTACCCTCCTTTTCTGCTCTTGCAACTCTTGCTGCATAGTCCTCGTCAAGTTCTTTGTTGAACTTTTCAAAGAGTGCATCGTCGATTGCACCGTAGTGCCATGTGTAGTCGCCTTCGATTGACTTGATACCGGCACCCTTCTTTGTGTCCATAAGAATACAAGTAGGATTCTGAGGTGTCTTTGCTCTTTCGATTGCAACATCAATAGCATCACAAAGCTCACCGATATTGTTACCGTCAACAACGATTGTGTTGAAACCGAATGCTGTCATTTTGTCAGCAAGTGGTTCAAGTTTCATAACATCTTCTGTGTTACCGTCAATCATATTGTGGTTACGGTCGATAAATACGATACAGTTAGAAAGATTGTAGTGATTCATTGTCATAAAGCCTTCCCAACATGAACCTTCACCAAGTTCACCGTCACCAGTAACTACGTATGTAAGGAAATCTTTGTTCATAAGTCTTGCTGCAAGTGCTGTACCTGCTGCGATTGACGGGCCGTGACCGAGAGAACCTGTTGAAGCGTCAACGCCTACAACCTTGTTTGAGTCAAGGTGCATACCCATCTTTGAACCTGAAAGGTTGAATGATTTAAGCATTTCAACATCGTTAAATCCCTTGTCGCAAAGAACAGGAGCATAAGCGATTGCTGCGTGACCTTTTGAAAGAATAAATCTGTCACGGTCGTCCCATTGTGGTTCGTCAACCTTGATGTTAAGATACTTGTGATAAAGAACTGTGAGAAGGTCCATAACACTCATACCGCCGCCGAAATGTCCGCTACCTGCCCATACAGTTGTCTGTACGCAGAGTTTACGGAGTTCAAGGGCTTTCTTTTCGAGTGCGAGCCATTCTGCTTTTGATAAATTAGCCATAATTTTCCCTCCAAGAAAAATTTATTAGAAGTGAAGTCCCCACTTCACTATGATTTGTTAAATTATCCTCTGATTTCAGGATGATTCTTTGCTACAACTGAGAATGCATCTTCTGCAATTTCAATTGACTTCTTAATGTCTTCTTCTGTAAGAGAAGCATTGATGAAATGGTTATGGTGAGATGTAATAAACAAACCACGGTTAACACATTCTGCAACCCATTCCTGATGAAGCATAAGGTTGTCATCGTTAGCGATTCTCAAGTAGAAAAGTGCAGGTTCACCTGAAACTCTGAGGTCAAATCCGTGTTCTGCACCTGCTGCCTTAAAGCCGTCAGTAACCATTTTACCAAGACGACGGAACATTGTTGGTGTATCAAGAGCCTTCATCTTGTTGATACAAGCGATACAAGCTGCGAATGGAACAGAACTCATCCAATAAGAACCTGTGTATGTAATACCTGAAACAGTTGCTTTCATATGTTCACCACCGCAAAGTGCTGACATATTATAACCGTTTGCAAGAGCTTTACAGAAGCAGATAAGGTCTGCTTTGAAACCATAGAAATGGTCAGAACCTGCAAGGTCAAGACGGAAGCCTGCACGAACGTCGTCGATGATAAGAACAACACCGTGATCGTCACACCATTTACGAACTGCCTGCCAGTATTCCTTTGAAGCAACTTCGTTATCCTTGAAGTTACCGTGGTCATAAGGCTGTGCAATAAGACCTGCGATATCACCGTTGTTATCGTCATATGCCTTCTGGAGAGCATCAAGGTCAAACCAAGGAACGATAATGTTGTTTGCAACATCCTCAGGAGTGATACCCGGATAGTCAATCTTCTGTGCCCATGGGAAATCTCCGTGATAGTAGTATTTTAAGAAAATAATCTTTTTCTTATGTGTATGTGCTCTTGCAGCCATAGTTGCAAGAGTTGTTGTGTCAGAACCGTTCTTGCAGAAGAATGCCCAGTCAGCACATGCTACAGTATCAACAAGAGTTTCAGCACATTCAACCATAACCTTTCCGGGCGCTGTTGTACAGTTGCCGAGTTTAAGCTGTGCCAAAGCAGCAGCATCAACATCAGGGTCGTTGTAACCAAGAACGTTAGGACCGTAAGCACACATATAGTCAATGTACTTGTTGCCGTCAACGTCCCAGAAATATGAGCCCTGTGCTTTTTCTGCGAAAGATGGCCATCTGTTAACAGGAATCCACTGTCCTTCAGCAGGGCCTAAATGACCGTAAATACCTGATGGAATAACCTTAGTTGCTCTATCGAACATTTCACGGCTTTTTGTTGTATCAAATGTTGGAAATTTACTCATCTTTATTGTCCTCCTTATGCAAGATACAATGCAACTCTGTCAAGAATACGGTTTGCATTGTCAACCATTGAAATAAGTCCACGAATAACGATGTTTCCGTTACCAACATGGTCAATTGAGTTTACTGTACCTGCGAAAAGTGCGTTTGCAAGCTGAAGGTCACAGAATTCCATAATTGCACGAGGTTTTGGAGAAGCCTGCTTGATTGTGATAAGGTGATTGTTCTTAACACGGATTGTTGAATAAACAACATCCTTAATGCCAAGCTGAATGTCACCGTCAACGATGTTTGAAGCACTGAACTTACCGATATCATCCTGATTACCAATCTGTGAAATTGCTACTGAAACAGTATAGAATGTACAGATTGTGTTAAGACGGAAGAAATCAGGGTCATTGAGTGCTTCAGGGTCAGGTCTCATAACCTCTGTAAGTCTGTCTGTGAGTGCGGTAAATGTCTTTAAAAGGAAACCTACTTTTGTAAGACCCTTTGTAGGAATAGGTGTTACCACACCGTCGATAATTTTGTTGAATTTTTCGCAAGATGATACAGGAATCTTGATATCGCACTTGCTGTTGACGCCATCTTCCATACGGCATCCGTTTTTAGAGAATGTAAGTGTAGCACTTGGACCATCTTTAACATCAAAAGCCAATGAAACAGGATTTTCAAGAGTTGAAAGAATTTCTTTTGCTTTATTGTCAAGTTCGCAAAGATTTTCCAAAGTGCCGAGAACAGCATACATATTTATGTATGCCATTGTTCTTGCGTCAGTCATTTTGAACGCCTCCTTAATCATTTTTCAGTATAACTAAATTAAGAAATTTATATACACATTAAAGGATATCAAAAAATCCTTGTTAAATCAAGGAAAAAACCTAAATTTTTCACAAAAAGTTAATGATTTTTTCTGAAATATATGTTATAATGTTACCAATATATAATGGGTTGGTTTAGGCAAATGCCAAAATGATATAAAATACCCGTAAAAACTGCAATTTTCTGAAAGGATAGATATAAAAATGTCTTTATTCAAAAAACTTTTCGGTGACTATTCTTCGCGAGAAATCAAGAGAATTATTCCTATTCAAAAACAAGTTCTCGCTCTTGAAGAAGAATACAAAAAACTTACTGACGCAGGACTTCAGGCAAAAACTCCTGAATTCAAGGAAAGACTTAAAAATGGTGAAACACTTGACCAGATTCTTCCCGAAGCATTTGCTGCTTGTCGTGAGGCATCTGCTCGTGTTCTTAATATGCGTCATTTCCCTGTACAGATTATCGGTGGTATCGTTCTTCATCAAGGACGAATTGCTGAAATGAGAACAGGTGAAGGTAAAACTCTTGTTGCTACACTTCCTGCATACCTTAACGCACTTGCAGGTAAAGGTGTTCACATTGTTACTGTCAACGATTATCTTGCTCGTCGTGACTCTGAATGGATGGGTAAATTATATCGTTTTATGGGACTTTCAGTAGGTCTTATCGTTCACGACCTTGACGGTGAACAAAGGCGTCAGGCTTACGCTTGTGACATCACTTACGGTACAAATAACGAAATGGGCTTTGACTATCTTCGTGACAATATGGTTATTTATGCTGAACAGAGAGTTCAGCGTGGTCACAACTTCGCAATCGTTGACGAAGTTGACTCAATCCTTATTGACGAGGCAAGAACTCCGCTTATCATTTCAGGTATGGGAGATAAGTCAAACGAGCTTTACAAGGTGGCAAATGAATTTGCAAAACGCCTTAAAATGTATAAGGTAAAAGAAGTCGATTCAAAGCAGGGAATTGAAAATATGGTTCCTGAAGAATATGACTTTGTTGTTGACGAAAAAGGTAAAACAGCATCTCTTACAAAGGGTGGTATCAAAAAGGCTGAAAAAGCTTTTGGTGTAGAAAACCTTGCTGATGTTGAAAACCTTACACTTCAGCACCATATTGACCTTGCAATCAAGGCAATCGGTGTTATGAAGCGTGATGTTGACTACGTTGTAAAAGACGGTCAGGTGCTTATCGTTGACGAATTCACAGGCCGTATTATGCTTGGTCGTCGTTATTCTGACGGTCTTCATCAGGCTATTGAAGCAAAGGAAAATGTTAAGGTTGAGCGTGAGTCAAAAACTCTTGCTACTATCACATTCCAGAACTATTTCCGTCAGTACACAAAACTTTCAGGTATGACAGGTACTGCTATGACTGAAAGTGGCGAATTCCAGGAAATTTATACTCTTGATGTTATCGAAATTCCTACAAACAAGCCAATGATTCGTAAGGACGAAGAAGATGTTCTTTATAAGACAGAGGCTGTGAAATTCAAGGCGATTATTGAACAGATTCTTGAGTGTAACAAAATCGGTCAGCCTGTCCTTGTGGGTACAACCAATATCGAAAAGAGTGAGCTTTTAAGTAAAGCACTTCGCAAGGCAGGTATTCAGCACAATGTTTTGAATGCTAAATTCCACGATAAGGAAGCAGAGATTATCGCACAGGCAGGTGCCCTTGGTGCTGTTACAATTGCTACAAATATGGCAGGTCGTGGTACTGACATTATCCTTGGCGGTAACCCCGACTATATGGCTCGTTCAGAAATGAGAAGAATGGATTATTCTGATGAGCTTATTGCAGAGGCAACAGGTTTTGCAGAAACAGATAACACAGATATTATCGAGGCAAGAAAAGTTTATCGTGAACTTGAACAGAAATATAAGAATCAGTTAAAGGATGAAGCAGACAAGGTTCGCCAGGCTGGTGGTCTTTTCATCATCGGTACAGAACGCCACGAATCACGAAGAATTGACAATCAGTTGCGTGGTCGTGCAGGTCGTCAGGGTGACCCAGGTCGCAGTAAGTTCTATCTTTCAGCAGAAGACGAATTGCTCCGTCTTTTCGCAGGTGACCGTTTCTATAACATCATTGACGCGTTCCCAAGTGCTGCTGACCTTCCTATTGAGGCAAAGATTTTCTCAAGCACAATCGAAAATGCACAGAAAAAGGTTGAAGGCAACCACTTTGCTGCTCGTCGTAATGTCCTTAAATTTGACGATGTTATGAATGAACAGAGAAAGAAAATTTACGAACAGCGTAATCAGGTGCTTGACGGATATGATATCCATTCAGCAATCCTTAAAATGTTTGACGGATACTTTACTGAACAGGTTGATTTCTATTGTCCTGATTCACAGTCACCAGACGACTGGAACAGAGCAGGTCTTGTAAACAAACTCAAATATCTCGCAGAAGAAGGACTTGAAACAAAGTTTGATACAAATGCAGAATACAAGGATTATTTTTACAACAAGGCTATGGACATCTACATAGCAAAATATGAAGAATACGGTGAAGACCTTATGTCAGAACTTGAAAGAAAGGTTCTTCTTCATAATGTTGACCAGAGATGGATGGACCACCTTGACGCTATGGATGAACTCAAACGCGGTATTTATCTTCGTTCTTATGCACAGCAGGACCCTGTTGTTGCATTCAGAATGGAAAGCTACGATATGTTTGACGAAATGAACTCACTTATCCGTGAGGGTACAGTTACAACACTTACTCTTTTCCGTATAAGAAGTGAGGAAGATGTTAAGCGTGAGCAAGCAGCAAAGATTACTGCAACAAATGGTGAAACAGACGGCAGCGATAAAAAACGACCAATCAAAAAGGGCGAAAAAGTCGGCAGAAATGACCCATGTCCTTGCGGTAGCGGTAAGAAATACAAAAAGTGCTGCGGTGCAAATGAGTAATTGACAAGATTAACCCAAAGGAGGAATAACCTTGGACGAAAATAAAGAAAAACTTTCCGGTTCATCTCCTGATGAAGAATCCATCAAGGATGAAATGGAAGAACTTGCAAAAGTTTTCAAAGCAGAACTTGACAAAGCAAAAAGTGAAGCAGAAAACTTTAGTGACGGTCTGGAAAATTTAGAAATTGAAGGATACAATCCACAAACTGTTTCCCGTGCAAATAAAATGCCTGTTAGGGAAGTTGAACTCTGCGAATACTGTGGCGAAAAGCCAAGAGGAACAGAAAAAGACCCTGACAGTCCTTATTGTGAAGATTGTGAGTCAGTTTTGGAAAAATATCCTTATGATTACAGAGGAATTATCGTTGCAGTTCTTTCTGTTTGCATAACTATTGCTGCTTTGTTCTTCTTCTCGGTCAATGTTCCTGTGTTTGCGTCTATGAAACAAGGTGACAAGGCAGTAAAGGAAAACAAGCTTTATACAGCGGTAAACAAATATATCAATGCTATTGAATATGCAGAAAACATCAGTGCTGATAAAACATATTTCAATATTTATAAGAAAGAAGCATTGACATATTACAGCCTTGTTAATATGAATTCAGCAATTATTGAAACAGATGAAAATATCCCTGATGCAGTTCTTCGACTTCTTACATTCAAGGATTTAAATGATGTCCTCCAAGAAACCGAGAGAATGCAGGCATCTGCTATGGTTATTCAGAATTACACCAATAAGTATTCAGAAATAAATGACGAAAACTATGACAAGATTATCGCAGAGCTTGACAATCTTAAGGGTAAAAAGATTTATGTAAGAGGAACAGAATACCACGACGAAACTGAAAAGGATTTCACTCCTGAAGATACTGACATTGAGTTTATCTGTGACGATGCGTGGATAAATATGTATAAGTATGCAATGGCACAGGAGGCAGGAAAAGACGAGGCAACTATTGCGAAGTATCTTCAGGCGACTGCTGATTCATCATTGTATATGAAAACTCTTGTAGGCTCGTTGCTTTCAAGCACCTATTCAAAAATGGGTGAGTTTGACAAGGCTGAAAAGCTTGCAACGGAGCTTAAGGAAATCAACTGTGAAGCTCCTGATTGGTATGCTGCGATGGCTACAATTTACCGCTTGCGTGACAAGGATTACGCAAAGGCACAACAGACCTGTGATATGGGACTTAAAGTGTTGGAAGGACTTCCTGACGGTGAAAGCTATGTTATGCAGTATGGCTACATTCTTCAGGTTCAGCAGACACTCAGCTCCATAATGCAGGATGACCTTGACAGTGCTTATGAAACAGCAAAACAGGTTTATGATAATCTTTCAATGACAGGCGGTCTTACAATTCCTACCCGTGATTTGTATGCACTTCTTGCTTGGGCAACAGGGGATAAGGAAACATTTGAAGCACTTGAACTTGAAATCGAATCTTATGGTGATGCATCAATCGGATTTTCAAGTGATGTAACTGACTTCAAGGCAGGAAAAGTAACTCTTAAAGAGCTTGCGGAAAGCGGGAGGTATGACATAATATGAGTATTATATATGTAATAGTAAAAGTATTAACCCTTCCCGGTGCTATTCTTCACGCATTCTTTGAGCATATGGTTTGTCGCAGTGCGAAAATCATTGTTGAAGACGAAAGAGTTGTACAGTTCAATGAAATGCTTTCTCATGTTGACCATCAGTTAATAAAGAGAAAAGGACCAAGCTTTGATATCTGTTTTATTCCGTTCTTTATGAATTTCATTCTTGGATTCTTAACACTTTCTTACGGTTCAACAGCAATCATTTACTTTGCGAAATATGAAGATGTTTTTGCTTGGATTTGTCTTTATTTCGGCATTTCACTTCTTACAAATCTGTTTCCGCAGATTGAGGATGTTATGATGCTTAAAGATAATTATCTTGTGAATAATGACAAAAAGTTGAATAAAGCACTCGTAACACCTTGGTACGGAATATTCTTCGTTGGTGCAAGACTTGAAAAATGGGGACTTACACTTCTTACATCCGTAGGATTTGCATTCCTTGTTCCTGTGATTTTAGGCTGGTTTATCCCTGCACTTTATAACTTGATAAAATAAAAAAGTAAAAAAAGAAACTGCTTGGTAAATTTATCGGGCAGTTTTTGTATGTATTTGGAGGTTGTAGAGCCTTCCCCTTGAGGGGAAGGTGGATTTGCCGTAAGGCAAAGACGGATGAGGTGGAAAACTAAAATGCTATGATAAGCAACGGTTGCTTACGCAACCTACACCTCATCAGTCACTTCGTGACAGCTTCCCCTCAAGGGGAAGCCAATATCTCTACAAATTATGATGTGAAGAACAAACAAAACTCCCGATGAGAATTTTTTATCGGGAGTAAAATTTTATTATTCTTTATCTTTTCCGTATTTCTTATTCCGCTTTTCAACTCGTTTTTCACGAATTTTTTCAAATGCAATTTCCGTTACGATAAACGCGGGAATTATGAGAATTGCGAAGAAAACGCGGATTGGAGTAATTGTTAATTCGTTTGAATACTTGACTGTATTTTCAGCGAATGTAGTTATGGAAAAACTAAAGCACAAAACAGCCGAAACAAGTAAAGTATTCAGTTGTCTTGTGATTTTTTTCATAGTTTATTCTTCCTCTGCAGTTTCCTTAACTGCGATTCCAAGCTCGTCAAGCTGAAGTGTATCAACAGGTGACGGACATTCTGTCATTGGCTCACTTGCGTTCTGAAGCTTAGGGAATGCGATAACATCACGGAGTGAGTCAGCACCAATCATCTGCATTACAAGTCTGTCAAGACCGATACCCATACCACCGTGCGGAGGAGGGCCAAAACGGAATGCATCTGTTAAGAAACCGAATTTCTCATATGCTTCTTCGTCAGAAAGACCAAGGAGAGTGAACATTCTCTTCTGGAGTGCAGGGTCAGTAATACGGATTGAACCACTTGACAATTCAACACCGTTGAGAACAAGGTCATATGCCTTTGCACGAACCTGTGCTTTGTCTGTTTCAAGATATTCCAAACATTCGTCCATAGGAGATGTGAATGGATGGTGCATAGCAACAAAAGTCTGTGCATCTTCATCCCACTCAAAGAATGGGAATTCTGTAATCCAAAGAAGATTGAACTTATCTGTCGGGATAATATCGAGCTTCTTTGCAACCTCCTGGCGAAGTGCACCAAGAACTGAAAGAACGCTGTTTTTCTTTGTATCAGCAACGATAAGAACAACGTCACCTGTTTCTGCTCCTGCTTTGTTAAGAAGTGCAGTCATTTCGTCTTCTGTAAGGAATTTTGCAAATGAAGATGCTGTTGAGTCAGGCATAAGACGAGCAAATGCAAGTCCCTTTGCACCGATACCGCGAACAAATTCTGTGAGTTTATCAATTTCTTTTCTTGTAAGAGTATTGACTGCATTTTTTGCTGTGATACAGTAAACTGCACCGCCTGCTTCGAGAGCAGATGTAAACACACCAAAGCCACAACCCTTAACGACATCACCTAAGTCACAAAGTTCCATTTCGTAACGAGTATCAGGCTTGTCAGAACCGTAACGCTCCATAGCATCTTTGAAAGTGAGTCTTGGAAGTGGTAACTGAATGTCAACACCCATTGCCTCTTTAAATACTCGCTGAATGTAGCCTTCACCCATATTCATAACATCATCAACATCAACGAATGACATTTCAAGGTCAATCTGTGTGAATTCAGGCTGACGGTCAGCACGCAAATCCTCGTCACGGAAACAACGGGCAATCTGCATATATCTGTCAAAACCTGCTACCATTGAAAGCTGTTTGTAAAGCTGTGGTGACTGTGGAAGTGCATAGAAACTACCGTTGTGAATTCTTGACGGCACAAGGAAGTCACGAGCACCCTCTGGAGTTGAACGGATAAGCATTGGAGTTTCAATTTCAATAAATCCGTTTTCGTCAAAATAGTCACGAGTAATTTTTGTAATCTTGTGACGGAGAAGAATGTTTTTCTGTAAATCAGGACGACGAAGGTCAAGATAACGGTATTTAAGACGAGTTACCTCTGATGTCTGACAATTCTCAACGATTTCAAAAGGCGGTGTTTCGCTTGCACCAACAACTCTTAAATCCTTAACTTCGATTTCAATGTCGCCTGTTGGAATATCTTTGTTTTTTGAAGAACGCTCACGGACAACACCCTTTGCCATAAGTACATATTCACTTCTTACTGTGAACGCCTTGTCAAAAATTTCTCTGTCTGTATTGTCGTCAAAAGCCAACTGAACAACGCCTGTTCTGTCACGAAGGTCAATAAAAATCAATGCACCAAGGTCACGACGACGCTGTACCCAACCTGCAACTGTAACCTCTTTGCCAACAAATTCAGCATTAAGGGTGCCACAGTAATCAGTTCTTTTTAATCCGTTCATTGTATCCATTAGTTTGTGCCTCCTAAAATGTCAGCAAGGTCAATTCCCTCAACACCAAGAGATTCAAATCCTGACATAGCATCTTTTATAACTACTGATTGGAAATTGTCAACGAAATCATTAAGTGTCATTTCGGTTTCGTTACCTGTTTCCATATTTTTAAGTTTGATATTTCCTGTTTCAAGCTCGCTGTCACCTAAAACAAGAGTGTATAATGCACCGATTTTGTTAGCATATTTCATCTGTGGTTTAAGACCACGACCAACTGTATCAAACTGAACACACATTCCTTCATTACGAAGTTCAGTTGCAATTTCAGCGGCTTTAATGTTTGCATTTTCACCCATACTTACGATATAAAGGTCGCATTTCTTTGGTTCAGGGAATGGTGTTTTCTGTGCTTCCATTAAAAGAAGAAGTCTTTCAAGACCTAAACCGAAACCGCAAGCAGGGAGTGGATTTCCACCCATTTCTGCGATAAGACCGTCATAACGACCACCACCGCAAACTGTACCCTGTGCACCGATTTCCTTTGATACAAACTCGAAAACTGTTCTTGTGTAATAGTCAAGACCGCGAACAATCTGTGGATTAACTGTGTATTCAATATTCATAGCATCAAGGTATTTCTTAACGCTTTCAAAATGCTCTTTACAATCGTCACAAAGGAATTCGATTACAGTAGGTGCTTTTTCTGCGATACCAGAGCAAACAGGACTCTTACAGTCAAGAATTCTCATTGGATTTCTGTCAAGACGGCCTAAACATGTTTCGCAAAGGTCACCTTTGTATTGTTCGAAATATTCTTTAAGTGCCTTGTGATAATGCTTTCTGCATTCAGGACAACCGATTGAGTTGATTTCAAGAGCAAGATTGTTTACTCCAAGATAATTGAATACTTCATTTGCAAGTGAGATAACCTCTGCATCAGCACTCGGAGCACCTGCGCCAAAGCATTCAACACCAAACTGATGGAATTCACGAAGACGGCCTGCCTGAGGCTTTTCATATCTGTAACAGGATGTGAGATAGTAAATCTTCTGTGGGAGTCCTTCGTTGAAAAGACCATGCTCGAGGAATGCTCTTACTGCACCTGCTGTGCCTTCAGGACGAAGAGTGATTGAACGACCACCCTTATCTTCAAAAGTGTACATTTCCTTCTGAACAACGTCTGTTGTTTCACCAACACCACGCTGGAAAAGTTCAGTATGTTCAAAAACAGGAGTTCTCATTTCGTGGAAACCAAAGTTTTCTGCAGTTTCTCTTACCGCAGATTCCACATATTGAATTTTGTAACTTTCTTTAGGGAGAGTGTCTTGTGTTCCCTTAATTGCATTAGTAATTAAAGCCATAAAAATCTTCCTTAAATATTCCTTAATAATATGCTTTGCCTCCTCAAAAATAAGAGGAGGCGTTGTGTTTTATGTGATTATTTTGGATTGACAATATCTCGCCAATCAAGGTCGCCACGCTCAAGTGCGTGGATAAGAGCCTCAGCAGTTGCAATATTTGTAGCAACCGGAACATTGTGAACATCACAAAGACGAAGTAATGTAGCATCCTTTGGCTCATGTGGTTTTGGATTAAGAGGGTCACGGAAAATAAGGAGCAAGTCGATTTCGTTACACGCAATTCGTGAACTGATTTGTTGGTCACCGCCCTGAGAACCACTAAGGAACTGTGTGATTTTAAGTCCTGTTGCCTCAGCAACCATTTTTCCTGTTGTTCCTGTCGCACAAAGATTATGACGGGAAAGAATACCGCAATAAGCGATACAGAATTGTGTCATAAGTTCTTTTTTTGAGTCGTGTGCCATAAGTGCTATGTTCATACTTAACCCCTTCTTTCATAATATTTTCCCCAATGTATATCAAACGATATACGAGATTTTGCCGATTATTATTTATCATAACAAAAAAACATTGGTTTTTCAATATTTTTTTACAAATTTAGCGGGATTTCTTTTCCCATAATTCTGCCTGAAATATTGCCAAAGGCAATTCTGACTTTACTGTGTGACGGAATTTCCTTTTCGCTGACAGATGTATGTGTTATACGCTTGTCCTCCGGTACTACACCAAGGAGCCGAAGATATGTAATATCCATAACCTCGTCAATGTTTAAAAGTCGTCCGTTTTTAACAGCCCACGGGTCAAATCGGTTAATTACAAGGTACATATTTTCGTCCTTTATTCCTGCTTCTGAAAGTTTTGTTCCTGCAACACAGGCACTTCTTGCACTCACATTATCAGGTGTTGCCACAAGAATACAGAAATTCGCACATTCTGCATAAATTAACGGCAATTCACCAATACCGGCAGGACTGTCGATAATAATGTAATCGTATTTGTTTGAATACTGTGAAATTAATTCCTTGAACGATTCGGTTGTTAAGTTTTCAGGTGTCCCCAGCGGTGCAGGTAAAAGCTGAAGATTATCATCATAAAAAAGTCGTGCCTTTTCGCTGTCGCAACGGTTTTCCATAACATCTGACCAATCATAAAGCACCATTGAGTCAACACCCAAAAGCAGGTCAAGACTACGGAGCGTAATATCGCCGTCTATAAGAAGAACTTTTTTACCTTCACCCGAAAGAGCGAGGGCGGTATTTGCGCAGAATGTGGATTTCCCTACTCCGCCTTTTCCCGATAAAACTGTATAAATCTGTGCCATAATGTCGCCTCATTTCCATAATACATTTTAACACAAATAAAAAGATATTTAAAGGTAAAATTTGAAATTTATCAATATATTACACAATGTTTTATTTTTCTTTTAATTGGTGTAAAAATCACCTGTTTTTGCGGACACAAAGTGTCAAAAAAATATTCGGGACAAGCATATAATCGATATAAAGAAACAGGGCAGGTGAGAAAAATGACAAATCGTGAATTCGGAACGGAGCAAGACGCAGGCAGAATACAACTGACAGAATTAGGAAAATCAGCCATTATGCAGACCTTGTATTTTGGTTTGGCATTTTTAACTGCATCTGCATCATCACAACAATATTTTTCTCCCTTGGGAATAGCGTTTGCCTGTGGAGTACACCGACAAAATACATTGTTTTCCTGCTTTGGTGCTATGGCAGGATATATAATCGCAAACGATTATGTGAACGCCTTTCGATATGTCATGGCATTAATCCTCGTTTATATTTTAAAGGTTTATACCAACACATTTCCAAAACTTCGAAGAAAAAATTCAGTTTCTTCGTTTATATCACTTTTCGCTACTATCTCAACAGGTATAGTTGTGACTATAACAGAGCCTTTTGGTGAAGAAATTGTATTTCTTCGTGTGGCAGAGGCTGTTGTAGCATTTGGCGGAGCATATTTCTTTTCTGTAAGTGTAAGAACTCTCGAAAAAATTCAGGAAAACGAAAGACTGACATCAAAAGAAGTAGTTTCATTGGTGATTTCTCTATTGTCCCTCATATTATGCGTATCGGGAATATCATTTATGAATATTTCCCTTTCGGGAATTGCTTGCTCCTATATAGTTATGCTTTCTGCATATCTTTTCAAGGAATCAGGAGGTGCAGTAATTGGCTCGGGTACATCATTGGGATTTACTATGACTGGAAACAGCAGTCCCATTGTGTTCTGTTATGCGGGAGCAGGACTCTTTTCAGGTCTTTTTTCATATTCAGGACGAGTTCTTTGTGCATGTGCATACATTTTCTGTTACGGAGCATTATATATCTTTTTAGGTGACGATTATAAAAACTTCGGACCACTCATTGAAACAGCATTGGCATCGGTGCTTTTTGTTGTCACACCGCAGAAATGGTTGTTTCAGGTGAAAATGAAAATGTCGTTTTTGTCCTTGTCCGGCGAAGGCACAGAGTTTCGCAATATGATAATTTCGCGAATCAAATCAGCAAGAGATGCAGTAGGAGATATGTCAGAAACAGTTGTGCGGGTGTCCGATGCCTTGCGTGAAAGGTCATTACCCGACACAACCTCGGTGTATCTTCGTGTAAGGGACAGCGTATGCGAAAAATGTGCAAGTTATAACAAATGTTGGAGAAATATGCTGCCGTCAACCTTGGCTGAATTTGACGAAATTCTTGATGAAATACGAAGAACGGGGAGTGTAACACCGTCTTGCTCGCCAATGTCATTACAAAGCAGATGCATAAGAATAATGTCACTTTGTGACAGTTTTAATAAGAATTATGTTTTATACTCGGCACGGTTAGGTGCAGAGGGGAGAATCAACGAAATGCGAAAAATTACCACGGACCAGTTTGATACGGTAGGGGAAATGCTTGACGATTTGCTGTTGAGCTTTGAGCATGAAACAAAGCCACTTGCAAGTAAGTCCGTAGCACTTAAAAACAGCCTTGAAGATATTGGTGTTAATGCCTTTGTGAATTGTTACGAAGATGAAAATATGAATATGGTAATAAATATAAGTGTTGATGCGGAGTGCGATGCCACATCAAATGAAATTCGCGATTGCATAAAAATGGCAACGGAAAAGGACTTTCCTCCACCTGCAATTATTTCGGGTGAAAAGGAAAAAATGCTTCTCTTTTGGGAAAAAACACCTCTTACTGCAGAGTGCTTTTATCATCAGGTATCGGCAGACGGAACAACCGTTTGCGGGGACTGTTTTGATTCATTCCTTGACGGAAAAGGAAATTTTATTGCAATTTTAAGTGACGGTATGGGCAAAGGTGAAAAAGCAGCCATTGACGGTGCTATGGCATCAACGCTGTTTTCAAGGCTTATTATTTCAGGCTTTTCGTTTCCTTGTGCCTTGCGACTTGTCAACTCTGCAATGCTTGTAAAAAGTCACGAGGAGTCCCTTGCAACTCTCGACATCTTAAAGGTTAATTTGTATAACGGAAAATCGGTGATATATAAAGCAGGTGCTACGGTATCGCTTCTTTATCGCAACGGAAAAATCAGCGAAATCAAGAAATCAGCCATGCCAATAGGTATTCTTCGTCAGGCTGAATTTGCCACAATAAATGGCGGACTTAAAACTGGTGATGTAATGATTATGATGTCCGACGGTGCAGTTGATAACAGTATTGAAGAAATCAAAAGGTACATTACTGAAAACGGTTTTTCCTATGATTTGCCTGAAAAACTTTGTGCTGTTGCCAAAACAAAAAATATAAGCCACAGTGACGATATCACCGTGGCTGTCATAAAGATTAAGTTGAATGAGGATGATTAAAGTTCTACCCAGATAGCAGGACGGACTGAACGCTTTTCAACGGAAACAGGAGTTCCAAGTTGAAGAATAAAACCGTCAATTTTTACGAAAGATGCGTTGTAAAGAGTTGAACCCGGTGAACGAAGCCACCAACGGCAACTGCGGGTAAGACCTTCAAGTTGTGAACCTTGTGATTCAGCGTACTTTGTAGCAATACAAACTCTTTCAACAGTTGATGGCAAGTATGCTTTTGCCTCGTCGATTGAAAGAAGGAAAACCTTATCCTTTGTATCATTACCGCCGTCTGTGTTATAGTCAGCATTATCGCGGTTTTCAAGAGTAGTTGTTTTGATTTTTGCTCTTTCTGTATTATCGAAAGCAGTTTTGTAAAAATCATTATTAAGCCAACTGCGAATATCACTTGTTTCCCATGTTACCTGTTCAACACTTGAGTGATAATGACGGCAATCAAGTGCATAACGGCTTATAAGAAACATTTTGCCGTTTTCGTCCTTTTCAAGGACTTTCCATTCGATTTCTTCCTTGCCGTTTGCAGTTTTGTTGTCCTGTTCGTAGTTACCGAAAGTGATGATGTCACCAACCTGTGCAACTTCGGGATGTTCTTTTAAAAGAGTGCTTGCCTGTGACTTGCTATCTTTGAACCTTCTCAATGATTTAAAAGTGAGATATGCTTCTTCATAGTTCTTTTCTTCTACATTCTTAACAGCACCACTGTATCTTACTGACGGAATAATTACTGTGACAGTAAGAGTGCCGATTGCAACAACAAGAATGAATGAAATAAGAACTTTAAGGAATGTTTTACCTCTTGCCTTGGATTTTTTTGCTTTTTCGGTGCGATTTTTCTCGGCAAGTCTTTCTCTTTCCAGACGCTGTGACTCTGCTTTAAGTCTGTTCTCTTCAGCACGGACTTTTGCTTCTTCTGCTCTTGCTCTCGCTTCTTCGCGTTTTCTTTCGTTTTCAAGACGAGATGTTTCATCCTGTGCTGTTTTACCTGAATTAACATCCACAGGAGAAGTGGTTTTATTTGCTGTGTTGCTTTGCGGAAGTGCTTTTCTTGTACCACAGTACGCACAAACGGCATATTGACCGTTTCCTTCTATTTCAAGCGTACCTCCGCACATTTCACATTTCAAAACTGACATTGTGTTACCTCAATTATTTAAGTGCTTTGCATTTGTTGTTTCTGTTGTCGATAAGAACGAGCAATTCCTGTGCCTGATTCTCTATTGCAACAGCATCACCGCTCTTAACAGCAGTTTCAAAAATTCTGAATTCATAACCGATTCTGCCTTCGATTTCAGAAAGATTTTCGTTGCTCATTGGGTCAGAATAACGGACTGCTTCATAAACCTTCTTAACCAAATCTTTTGCTTCAGGTGTGTTTGCTCTTGCCATAAGATTTTGTGCATCAACTGTCAAAGTTTTGATAAAGAAAGTCTGTTCCTTGATTTTGTTTTCAACAGATTGTGCGATATCGCCTGCTGCCTTTGCTTTGATAGTAGCAATAGCAACAAAAGCGAGTACGATTACGCTGACAATAGCAGCAATCCAGACTTCAGCAGTCGGAATTGCCATAAAAATTGAACCTGCAACCGCACTTACAACAACACCGATTATGCTTACACGAAGTAATGGAATGTTATAGAAAACCTTTGTAAGGTTATCGTCTTTAAGTCCTATATATGAACAAGCAAGCTGACCTACAAAACCAATCATTACAAGGGCATAACCAATCCAGAATGTGTCTGTGTATTTTGATTCACCGTTGATTTCTGAAGGAGAAACAAACACAATCACATTGAAAACTACGGCTAAAATAGCCCATACAACTGCATATAATTTAAAGTTTTTACTGATTTTCATTTTCAGGGTCCTCCTATTAAAGCTTTTCACCGCATTGTGGACAGAAATTACCATTTGTTACCTCTGCACCACATTTAGGGCAAGTGTTTGCGAATCTGTATCCACATTCAAGACAGAATTTGCCTTTCTGTACATTTTTACCGCATTGTGGACAAGTTACAAGGTTTGAAACTTCAACCTTTTTGCCACACTGAAGACAGAATTTAGCATTCTGTGGAAGTGTTGCACCACAATCAGCGCATTTTGGGTTAGCGGTTGCATTTACAACATCACCCATCATACCGCCGACCATACCACCGACAGCACCGCCAACGCCTGCCATTGTGCCAAGTCCAACACCCATATTGGTGAATTCGCCAACTGCTTCATTTTCAGCAATTTTTTCAGCAACATCAAATCCGCGTTCCTGACTGTATGTATAGCCTTCGTGAGCACGCTTTGCAGCCTGTGCTTTTGAATCGATAACTACTTTTTGTGCCTCTGTTTCAGCGTCAATAATTTCTCTCTGCTGACGGAGTTTTGCCTCTGCAATATCAGCGTACTGACGGAAATGGAGTTCCTTGAACTGCTCGTATTGCTTGTCACCGTCAGGTTTCACGATTGTTGTTACAAAGAACTGTTCAAGTGCAATACCGTAATCGGCAAAGTCATTTAAAAGAAGTCCTTTAATCGCATCAGAAAAAATTGCAAGATTTTCGTCAATCTCAAAAATATTGATGCTGTTTGACTTCATTGTCTGTGCAATATATGTCTTCACTCTTGTCATAAGGAATGAACGGAAGAACATTACAAGCTTTGACTGTGTAAGGTAACTTTCTGTTCCAACGAGTTTGAGAAGAAGTTTTCGTGAATTATCGGCACGAAGGCTCATTTCACCGCTTGCACCGATTGAAATAGGGAACTTGTATGTTGGTTCAATGTACTGAACCTTTGAGTCAGTACCCCATTTAATAGCCATTTGTTCAACTTTATTGATAAAGTATACCTCACAATGGAAAGGTGTTTCGTCACCTGTTGTTCTGTTAAGTGCTTTGCTGAGTTCAGGAACATTCTGTGTTTCAAGTGTGTAACGACCAGGTCCGAAAAGGTCAAGTGCCTGACCGTTAAGATAAAAAATTGCCTCCTGATTTTCGTGAACAATCAACTGTGTAAGGCTGTTAAAATCTTCAATAGGGTGTTTCCATATAAAGGTGGTGTTGTCACCCTCGTATTTAAGTATATCAGCAATCTGTGCCATATTATATCCTCCTTGAAAAGGGAATTTTAAATCTATTTATACAATTATAGTACTATAAAAAATTTATGTCAATAAAGTATTATGAGTTTTATGTATTGAAAAATGTTTAAAAAGATGTTATTATTTCCTTATCTAATGTGAAAGGGGAATAACCTTTATGGCAAAAAAAGAAAAAACACCTAAAGAGGTTAACAATCATCCTAACCGAATAGGTATTAAAGAAGCTGCCGGCTATACTATTGCTGAGGCAGGTAATATGTTTAATCTGACATATATTTCAAGTTATCTCAAAATGTTTATGACTGACGTTTTGAAGATTTCTCCGGCAAATGCAGGCTTTATGTTCATTATTACACGTTTGTGGGACTGTATCAACGACCCTATCTGGGGTGCTATGGTAGCGAAAAAAGCACCTACAAAGGACGGTAAGTTCAGACCGTATCTCAAATGGGTTGCAATCCCTCTCGGTATAGCAACTATTGCTTGCTTCGTACCGTATAACAGCTTTACACAGAATCCTGCAATTCTGCTTACAATCTGTTACATAATGTACATTTTCTACGGTATGATGTACACAGGTATGAATATTCCGTTCGGCTCGTTGGCATCTGTTATTACGGATGACCCTAAGGGCAGAACACTTCTTTCAACATTCCGTTCAATCGGTTCAGGTGTTGGCGGTGCTGTTGTTTCTCTTATTGCACCGATGGTTATTTTCACAGCGGTTACAAATGCTGACGGCTCACCAATGATTGACCCTGCTACAAACACAGTTGTTAAGGCTGCTGACGGTAGCAAGATGTTTATCTTTGCTCTTGCAATGGGTATTCTTTCAATTATCTTCTATCTTTGGGGCTTCAAGACCACTAAAGAACGAGTTCCGTCAGAGGCAGAACCGAAGGTTGACCTTAAAAAGACTTATTTAGGTCTTCTAAAATCAAGACCGTTCGTTACAGTTGCTCTTGCAGGTGTTCTTATCAGCGGACAGTTGCAGTTCAACTCATTCAATACATATCTTTATAAAAACTATTTTTCAGATACAAACCTCAGCATTTTAGGTACTGTTTGTAACTATCTTCCGATGGTTATTCTCATTCTCTTTACACCTAAGCTTGTTGAAAAATTCGGTAAAAAAGAGCTCTGCGGTAATATGTCAGTTATCTCTGCACTCGCATCAGTTCTTATTGCAGTTCTTGCAAACAATGAAAAATTCCTTTATTGGATTGACCCGCAGTACGGTCGTCTTCCTTGGTGGATGTTTATGCTCAGCCTTTTAATTATCGGTTTCGGTTATACATTTGTAAGCCTTACTTGCTGGGCAGTCGTTATGGATGTTATCGATTATCAGGAATACACAACAGGTATCCGTAACGAAAGTGCAGTTTATGCTGTTTACACATTCTCAAGGAAATTCGGTCAAACTCTCGCTGACGCAAGTGGTCTTTTCCTTCTTCAGTGGGCACAGTATGATAGTGAAACAGCAGGTAATGGATTTATCGAGGCAAACGACACAAGCCGAAAGATTATGCTTATCTGTACAGTAATTCCTGCGTTCGTTTATACAGGTGTATGGCTTCTTATGAAGTTTGGTTATCCGCTTGACAGAAAACGTCTTGCTCCTATCTACAAATTCATTCGCGAAAAACGTGAATCAGAAGAAGCAGAGGCTCAGGCTACAAAATAAGAACAATAAATAACTTGAAGCACCTCATTCGAGGTGCTTTATTAATGCAGAATGCTGAATGCAAAATGCAGAATTAAGGAACTGCGTTGCAATTATAAAATAAAACCAATATGGTTGGAATGTAGGGGCGAGTCTCCGTGCTCGCCCGCAAGTGTATATTAAAAGTTCGGGAGGGCACGGGTGCGGGTGTCCGGTGGACACCTCTGCGAAGCAGAAACACCGACCGAACCGGCAGGTGAGACTTACCCTCCCCTACAACATAATTTAATTGGTTGCTTTGTAGGGACGCTTCAAGAAGCGTCCGAATGAGGTTTTCAGCACACTTTGGAACGGTCGCTTCGTGAAGCGACCCTATAAGGGTTTTATTCCTGTTTTAATTTCCTATCTCCCCGATAAATTTCAATTTGTCAAAAATTTAACAGTTGCAAAAATATAATATGTTTAGTATAATAAGCTTACATTATTTTTTCAGGAAAGAGTGGTATAAAAATGGGAAATAACGAAATCAGACCTTTTGGTTGGCGCGATAAACTGGGTTATGCAATGGGTGATATGGGTTGCGGATTTTCATTCCAGCTTGTTTCAACCTTTATGCAGTTGTTTTATTTACAGTATATCGGTATCAAGGCAGCGGACTATGCGGTAATTATTCTTATCTCAAAAATTTTTGACGCAGTTAACGATGTTCTTATCGGTAATCTTGTCGATACAAAAAGACTTGGTAAAAAGAGTAAGTATATGCCTTGGATTATAGCAGGTGGTTTAATCCTCGTTATCTTCAATGTAATGTTGTTTGCACCTATTACATCATTACCATATGCAGGAAAATATGCTTGGTGTCTTATTGCTTATTGTTTGTGGTCAATTGCTTACACAATGGTAAATGTTCCTTATGGTTCATTACATAGTGTTATTACAAGTGACCCGCAGGAAAGAGTTTCTCTTTCAACATTCCGTAGTGTTGGTGCTGCATTACCGGCAATCGTAATTATGATTATCCTTCCCGGTATCGTTTACAATAAGGTTAAAAACCCTGTAACAGGTATTGAAGAAGAAATCCTTAAAGGTGAAACACTTCTTCCTGTTGCTCTTGTAATGTCAGTTGTTGCTTTTGCAACTCTCTGGGGAACAACAAAGCTTGTTAAAGAAAGAGTTCAGCGTGAAGACGAGGTTAAGAATACAACAGGTATTACAGCTTTCTTCTCTGCATTCAAATCATTCTTCACAAACAGAGCTATGGTTGGTGCTACAATCGCATCAGTTGCTTCAGTTGCACTTTTCAACTCAACAATGGCTCTTAACAATATGGTTTTCCAGTATTTCTTCCAGGATACAGGTAAAGTTGGTATTGCGATGATTGGCTCTTATGCTCCAATGATTGTGTTTATGGTTCTTTTAGGAAAGCTTACTGCTAAATTCGGCAAGAAGAATGTTATTGTAACTTGTATGCTTATCGGTGCAATTTCAGGTCTTGTTTCACTCTTTGTACCTATTTCAGCAGATATGACAGGTATGCTTGTTTATATTGTTTGTCTTATGGGTCTTAATGTTGGTAACGCTGTATTCCAGATTTCAGTATGGGCTATTGTTGCTGACTGTATTGAAGTGAGTTACAGAAAAACAGGTAAGAGCGAAGAAGGTTCACTTTATGCTCTTTATTCATTCTTCCGTAAACTTGCGCAGGGTATCGGTCAGGCAGTAGTTTCATGGGGACTTATCGCAATCAACTTTGTTGAAGGCGAGAATGCAGTTCAGGCACCTGACTTTGGTGATAAGGTTAAAAATCTTTATTTCATTGTTCTTGCAGCAGGTTCACTTATCGCATTCCTTTCAATGGCATTTATATATAATATCGGTAAGAAGGAAGAAGCAGAACTCGCAGCAGGTGTAAATGCTTCAGCAAAAGCAGAATAAAAATATGCTTATTAAAATGCTCTCGGGAATTTTCCTGAGGGCATTTTTTACATTTTGTTAATATAAAGGTAATTATTTCCAAATAAATGTGATATAATATATTTGGAAATAATTAAAAGGAAGATTGAAATGAGTTTTTCACAACGATTAAGAGAAATGTTGCAAAGATTGAGTTTTAAAGTGCAACAATTTATGGTAGGACGATATGGTACAGACCAGTTTACATTGTTTTTAATAATATTCTCAATGGTGTTTACATTTTTAGGGAATTTTCGACCAATGCGATTTTTATATTTTATTGGTGTTGCCATAATTTTTTATGGTTTGTTCAGAACATTGTCGAAAAATTACGAAGCAAGAAGAAAAGAATTGAATTGGTATTTAAGATGGTCTGAAAAGCCAAAAGCAGAATTAAAACTTTTTGGTAATAAACTCCGCGACAGAAATACACATAAGTATTTTAAATGCAAGGAATGTAAAACCGTTTTGCGAGTGCCGAAAAACAGAGGTAAAATTGAAATTACCTGTCCGAAATGCAGAGCAAAAGTTGTTAAGAAAACATAAGATGATTCGTAGGGGTCGGCGTCCTCGACGACCCATTGTTGATTTACTGATATCTTGGTTCGGGTCGTCGAGGACGCCGACCCCTACAACAATTTTACCATTTTGTTATAAAAAATTTTGAAAACAGTCCGCTAAAACGGTCTGTTTTTCTTTATTTCTGTTGAAAAATCATATTTAAGGTGATATGATACTTTTCGTACAGAACAAATGTTCGGTATAGAAAGGAGGCAGAAATGACTCTGGAACAAATGGGCAAGGAATATTTAAGGCAGGCAGAGGAAATCAAAGGTGTGATTGAGCGTGTTTCTGCCCTTAAAAAGGGAGTTTGCGGTATTGAATTGTACGAAATCAACAGCAAACTGACAATTCTTCGTGAAATGGAGCGTGACACAAGACTCATAGGTCAAAGCCTTGTGGGATATTATGACAATAAGTCCAACAAAAAGTTGTATCATCATCATACTTTGAATTGACAAATGTTTTTTTATAGGTATAATTATACTTATAAAGAATAATGAGGTGATATGCGTGAAAAAGCTATTAAGTTGTTTTTTAGTTCTTTTCATTCTGTTTATAAATGCTGTACCATGCTTTGCGGCTAACCCTACTTTGTCAGTCGGAGTAAGCGATTATTATGTTGACCCGGGTAAAACAATAACTGTAAATGTTAACCTTTCAGGTGGTTCTTGTTTGGGTACACTTGAGTTTTCAGTAAATTTCAATCCTTCAGAATTTGAATATGTTGCTAATACAGCAAAGGGTTCAGGAATATTTGCTACAAGTGAAACAATTACACCTTCAAACTCGGGATATATTACATTCAATGGAGTTGCAACTGAATCTGCCACGGCGGGTGGTAGCGTTGTATCTTTCAAGTTGAAAGCACTTAAAACAGGTGGTGTAATTTCTCTTACAGTTAATGGTGCAACTGATGCAGAAGGGAATCCCGTTTCAGTAACAAAATCAAGTGTTAAGCTTAATTGCGGTCACGGTCTTATGAAATGGACTGTTACACAGGAGCCTACTTGTATGCTTTATGGTAAAGAGGAAGGCGTTTGCTCTTGCGGACATACAGAAAAACGCGAAATTAAGCCAAATGATAATCACACATTCACTGACTCAACAGTTATAACTGAACCTACTTGTACAAAAACAGGTGTTAAAATAGGTACTTGTTCAGTTTGTAATCAAGAGGGTGCAAAATCTGTAATCCCTGCATTGGGACACAGTTTTTCCGATTGGACGGTTACAAAAGAGCCTACTGATACAACATTAGGTATCAAGGAAAGAACTTGTAAGGTTTGTAAGGAAAAGGAAACACAGATGATTTCCCCTACAGGTGATATTCAGGATGAGCCTACAAGTGACGAAATGCCTACTGATGAACCCGTAATTGACGAGCCGACTGCTCCGACAACAGAGCCTGATTACAATAATTATTATGAAATCGAAACAGAGCCTACAACAGAAAACAATGGTATTTTAGATAAGCTTTTCGGTGATAACACCAAGGGTAGTAATGTGGCACTTGTTGCAGTAACAGGACTTACAGTTCTGATTGTTGGTTTCCTTATCGCATATCTCGTTCTTCTTCGTAAAAAGAAATAATTGATGAAAGCCTTGCAGTAATTGATTCTGCAAGGTTTTTTCTATTGAAAACAATATATTTATATGTTAAAATCAACTTATTAAAGTATAAGGGGATAAATAACTATGCCAAAAATTACGGAAAAAATAGTTGTAGCAGCAATGAAATTAGGGATGAAAATAATAGGCTCTGATGTTTCACAGGAAGAAGCCGTACAGGCGCTTGGCGAAGTAACTGTAACTGACGGTATGCCTGAGGTTTTAAGAGAAGCAGCAGGTGAAACTGCAGTTCTTCTTGAAAACAACGGAGTTTTACCATTTAAAAAAGGTAGCAGGGTTTCACTTTTCGGTCGAGTACAGAATGACTGGTTCTTCACAGGTTACGGTTCAGGCGGTGATGTTAAAAAGCCTTACGGTGTAAATCTTATTGACGGATTTAAAAACTGTGAAGATTTGGTTCTTAATACAAAGCTTGCTGATACATATGAAAAATGGTGCAAGGAAAATCCCGTTGACCATGGTGTGTGGGGACATTGGCCGAGATTTTATCCTGAAATGCCACTTACGGCTGAAATCGTAAAAGAGGCAAAGGCGGAAAGTGACAATGCGGTTTTCGTGATTGGTCGTTCATCAGGTGAAGATAGAGAAAATGCACTTGAAAAAGGTAGTTTTTACATAACTGACGATGAAAGAACAGCACTTCACAGAATTTGCGAACAGTTCGACAATGTTACAATTCTTCTCAATATCGGTTCTGTTATTGATATGAGCTGGCTTCGTGAATTCGGCAGTAAAATCGGTGCTGTTATGATAGTATGGCAGGGCGGTATGGAAAGCGGTAACGCAGTTGCTGACTTGCTTTGCGGTAAAGTTAATCCTTGCGGACGACTTACTGACACTATCGCAAGGAAATATGAAGATTATCCGTCATCAGAAAATTTTGGTAAACTTGAATACAACTATTACGAAGAAGATATTTATGTAGGTTACCGTTATTTCGAAACATTTAATAAGGATGCAGTTGTTTATCCTTTTGGTTACGGTCTTTCATATACTGATTTTGATATTACATTTGATTCAGCAGAACAGAATGAAGAAGGTGTGACAGTTAAATGTACTGTTAAGAATACAGGTGAGCTTGCAGGTAAAGAGGTTGTAGAGGTTTATGTTTCAAAGCCTTGCGGAAGACTTGGTAACCCTGCAAAAGAACTTGTTGCATTCGGCAAGACAAAGGTGTTAGCACCTGATGAGAGTGAAACTCTTGAAATCGCAGTACCTGTTGAAAGATTCTGGTCATATGACGATAATGGTGCAAGCGGATATGCATTCGCTTATGTAATGGAAAAGGGTGAATATGCACTCTGCGTAGGTAAAAATGTCCGCGAAGCAGAAAAGGTGTGGAGTTATTATCAGGACGAAACAAAAGAAATGCTTAAACTCAAACAGGTTTCTGCACCACAGATATCATTCAACAGATTTGTAAATACAGAAAACGGACTTGAAAAAAGAGCTGTAAGAACTCGTCACTATGATTTGAAACAAGTTATACTTGAAAATATCGGTGAAGGTGTTGCTATTACAGGCGACAAGGGATATAAGTTATCTGATGTTGAAGCAGGAAAAGTTTCAATGGAAGATTTTATTGCACAGTTAAGCCTTGACGAGCTTGAAGCAATCTCCCGCGGTGACTATAAGATGGACAGTCCTCTCGGTGCAAAGGGTAATGCAGGTGCTATGGGTGGTATTCTTCAGAGTCTTCGCGATAAGGGCATTCCACCAATGATTACAACTGACGGACCATCGGGTATCCGACTCCTTTCATATTGTTCATTGATTCCTAACGGAACAGCACTCGCAAGCACATTCAATACAGAACTTGTGGAAAAGGTTTATGCAAAAATCAGCGAAGAATTAAAGGCAAAGGGTAGCGATATCCTTTTAGCACCCGGTATGAATATTCACCGTAGCCACCTTTGTGGTCGAAATTTTGAATATTATTCAGAAGACCCTGTTGTAACAGGCCTTATGGGTGCTGCTGCAGTAAAGGGTATTCAGACCTGTGGCGGTAGTGCTTGTCCTAAACATTATGCTTGTAATAATCAGGAAGTTAACCGTACGAAGAACGATTCTCGTGTTTCTGAAAGAGCTTTGCGTGAAATTTACCTTAAGGGCTTTGAAATCTGCGTAAAGACAGCAAAGCCAAACACAATTATGACATCATACAACAAAATAAACGGTGTATGGGGACATTATAACTACGAACTCTGCGAAAGAGTCCTTCGTGAGGAATGGGGATTTGACGGAGTTGTTATGACTGACTGGTGGATGCGTCCTTCAAAGAGCCCTGAATTCCCTATGATGCGTGACCAGGCATACAGAGTAAGAGCAGGTGTCAATGTTCTTATGCCGGGCGGTGACAGAGTGACTAATGGTAAGCCTGACGGCACACTCCTTAAAACCTATGGTCAAAAAGACGGAATCACACTTTACGAAATGCAGAGAAACGCAAGCTTCGTCCTTAAACTTTGTATGAAAAAATACAAATTAAATCACATTGTAAAATTTTAGTGAACATCTTGTCGAAAGTATTGACTGTGGTTATAAAATATGCTTTAATTTCTTATGTTGTTAAACGAGGAGAGTGGTAAAATGAAAAAAGCGTTATGTTTGATTTTATCGGTAATTATCGCGTTTGGTGCATTATCGGTTCTTGCGTATGCAGCAGATGCACCTGAAGTATCACTTAAGGTTGATAAACAGGAAGTGCGTAAGGGCGAAACTGTTACAGTAACGGTTGAAATTCCCAAAAACTCAAAAATCTGTGCGGCAACAATCAACTTTGTTTATGATACTGATTGTTATACCTTGAAAGAGGCAACTGCAAACGGACTTATCAGCGGTGAACAGCTTAACGAAGACTACAAGAGCACAAAAAAAGTAAGATATGTTGCAGCCATTGTTGACGGAATTACAAAAGGCGGGGCTCTCTTTACTGTTGAGTTAGATGTTAGAAAACCAAATGGTAAGCTGTCACTCGATATTGAAGAAGTTGCTGTTGGAGAAAAAGATAAAACAGAGGTTGTTACTGCAAAAGTTAAGGCAAAATCAACACTTGAAGCTGTGCTTACATGTCGTCACGACTTTATGGAAAAAATTATCAAGCAGGCAACTTGTGTCAGAACAGGCGAAAAGGCACAGGTGTGTAAAATTTGCGATTTTACAAAAGATTCAACTGTTATCGAGGCAAAAGGTCATACTCTTAACACGGTTACAGTTGAGCCGACTTGCGATAAAGCGGGTAAACAGTACGATGAATGTACTGTTTGTAATTGGAAATCGGCAGAAAAAGTGTTGAAAGCAAAGGGGCATGATACCCAAACAGTTGTCGTTGACTCAACATGTGCAAACGAAGGCAAAAAGTATGAGGAATGTAAGGTTTGCGGTTGGAAATCCGAACCACAAGCAATCAAGACAAAGCCACACGATACAGAAACAATTACTGTTCCTGCAACTTGTGATACAGATGGTGAAACATACTTACAATGTAAAGAGTGCGGATGGAAATCTGAATCCGTTGTGCTTAAAGCAGGTCACAAAGCAGGTGACTGGGAAGTTGTAATCGAGGCAACTGAAACAGAAAAGGGCATGAAAGTGAAAAAATGTACTGTTTGCGGTGCAGTTGTGGAGGAAGCAGAAATTCCTGTAAAAGAGCCGGGTGCTGTTAAAGGTGATGTAAACGGTGACGGTGAGCTTTCAGCAGTTGACGCGAGAATGATTCTCCGTCATGTTGCTCGTGTGGAAACTCTTACATTATCACAGATGGCAAATGCTGATGTTAACGGTGACCTTAAAATCACGGCAGTTGATGCGCGTCGCATTTTGCGTATGGTGGCAGGGCTTGAAAAGGCATAAAAACAGTTAAAAATTAACAAAAATTTAAAGAATTAGTTTATTGACATCTGTCACATATCGTGATATAATCAAACTAACAATTGGTACAATTATGTACAAAATTGCTGTTGCGTGTGCAACAAATAAAATTATTTTGGGCCCGGTGCCCTGAAAAGGAAGGTAATTCAAAATGAAAAAATTTGCAAGCGTTCTTTTAGCAGTTCTTGTAGCTTTCAGCATGTTCTCATTCGTAGTTTCTGCTGCAGGCGTAACTTTTACAGTAAATGCAGACAAGACAACTGTTAATGCAGGCGACACAGTTAAGGTTACAGTTAGCATTCCTGAAAATGCAGGTCTCGCTACTCTTCAGGTAGCTCTTAAATACGATGCAGAAGCATTTAAGGTTAAGGGTGCTACACCTGGCGGACTTTATGGATTTGAAGAAGTAAATGCAAGCACAGGCTTCTACACATCAGCAGCTTCAACACCTCCAACAAAGGGTGGCGTTTTGTTCACAGTTGAACTTGAAGCTCTCAAGGCTACTGATAGTGAAATTTCAATTGTAGTTAGTGAAGCTACTGACAACGAATATAATGATGTAACAGTTACATCAAACAAGGTTGCTATCAAGGGATTCGTTGAAGCTCCTGTTGACCCAACAGAACCAACAAACCCTGTTGACCCAACAGACCCAACTGACCCAACAGAACCTGAAGACCCATGTAAAGACGGTCACAACTACAGTGAGTACATTGTAACTAAAAAGGCTTGTGCAAACCAGGCTGGTGAAAAGCAGAGAACTTGTAAAGTTTGCGGTAATATTGAAAAAGAAGCAATTGCTAAAAATGGCAAGTGTGAACCAGGTGCTTGGAAAGTAGTTAAGGCTGCTACAACAACAGCTGAAGGCGAAAAGGTTCAGGAATGTAAGATTTGTGGTGAAGTTCTTCAGAGAGCAAAGATTGCTAAGCTTCCTTCAAATCCAATCACAAACCCAGCAATTCCTAACACAGACGCTCAGGCATAATAAAAAAACAATTTTTAACGGAGTCTTCGGACTCCGTTTTTTTATGCGTAATGGCAGGCTTCCACTCCTGCCTCCGCTCCCTCCGTGAGGGAGCTGTCGAACAAAGTGAGACTGAGGGAGTTACTCCCCCAGTCACTCGCACAGCTCGTGACAGCCCCCTCGGAGATGGGGCGTAATGGGTGTTCGTTTATCCCGACAAACTCCAATTTGTTGAGATTCTTCGTCATTTCATTCATCTGAATGACAAACAATAAAAAAACAAGGGGCATCGGTTTGATGTCCCTTGTAAACTTTCAGTTCTTATTTTCTAATTTTTTTACATACTCTTTAAGAGCGATATTTATGAATTGAGAAAGTGAACGGTCATCCATTTCTGCCAATTCTCTTGCTTTTTCAAGAATATCACCGTCAACTGTAATGCTGATTTGTTCTTTCAAAGGTTTCATAATAAATCACTCCCAATCTTTATAAATTATTATATAAAAAATATTGTAAAATACTTGATTATGATATAAAATATTATAAAATGATATGAATAATTGGAGTTGGTTTTATGAAGGAATTTACTGATGAATATATAATGTATCTTATAGATAAATACCGTGATGTTCTTATTGCCGATTTGGAAAAAAGTCTGTGCCTTGATTGTTACAACTTGACAAAAAGACTGAATCTCACCGAAAATGATGTGGAGTTCAAAGACTCTGTATGTAAAATGTGTGGCAAGCAAAAACCGTGTGTAAAACAAAATGACAATGGTATTTTAACCTTCAAATCATAATTTATCGGGGTAACTAATTTGGTATGTCATTCTGAGCGTAGCGAAGAATCTCCTTTGAAGTGTACAATAAAACCAACAGAGATTCTTCGTCGTTACACTCCTCAGAATGACCCATCCTTTATAATCGCGTCGCAGACCCTTAATTACGAATTCCGAATTACGCATTATGAATTATCCATACAAACTCCAATTTATTGAAATTCTACAAAAAAAAGAAAACGAGCTTCTGTGAGGAGGCTCGTTTCTTTTTAAAAGGAGAATGAAAATGAAAGGGGGATTCAACCATAAGGAATGGTGTTTCGTTTCTTATGTGAACCACTGTATGTAATATAACATTAAAATGTGTAATAAAAATTGATAAAAGATTAAAAAATTGTTAATTTAAGTTTGTAAGAATTTTGTAATAATTATTAAAGTGTTGTAACAACTATTGAAAAAAGTCTGTTTTTCGGTATAATTAAGATGGTAAAATGCAAGAGGTATATTCTATGGAAAAGATTTTTAAATCAGAACAATCTTTAAAAAGAATAGAGAAAATAAGAGCTTTCCTTTTAAGTAATGAATGGATGGCTATATTGTTCTGCCTTGCAGGAGTGTTTACATCTGTCGGTGCGTTTTTCCCTGACAAAAATGTTGAGGTTATCGGCACAATCGTTTTTTGTTATATTCTTGGCTTCTGCATTTGTTTAAGTGACGATATTATGGCGGGTCTTGCGCCGTTTTCTCTCACATCTCTTGTGGCTATAAAATGTTATGACTCTTTTGATATTTTTATGGGATATATATGGTATCTTATTCCGCTTGCGGGATTTGTGCTGTTCCATTTGATTGCATATCGCAAAAAACTGACCACAAAGGGCACACAGTTCAAGCCTATGTTGTTTGTTTCTATTGCAATTCTGCTTGGCGGTCTGGGATTTATTTCTACCAAAGAGTATTTTGCACCAACATCACTTTATCATATGTTCGGTCTTGGATTTGCAATGCTGTTTGTGTATGCCTATTTCTTTGCGCATATAGAGGTCAAGAGAAATTACTCACTTATTGACCATGTGACAAAGGTAATGGTGCTTACAGGGTGCTTTGCTACATTTATGGTGATTTCATATTATATTATCAACATAAATGATGTGATTGACCGTCAGGGACTTTTGTATCTTCAATGGCGAAACAACTGCTCCACAATTCTTATGATTACGATTCCGTTTGCCTTCTTTATGGCAAACAAAAAATCATATGCAACAGTATTCGGTTTCTTCTTCTATTTCGCAATGCTTCTCACAGGTTCTCGTGGCGGAATGGTTTTCGGTTCTGTTGAAATTGTAATGTGCATTGTTATGTATATGCTTTATGACAAACGAAGAAGACTTGCTTATGCCATTATCTGCGCTTGTATTCTTTTCGGATTTCTGGCATTTGCACCGCAGATTACGGAGTTTTTGGGATACACCATTGACCGACTATTCAATGCAATAAACGGTTTCCTTATGGGCGAGTCAACGGAAGTACGTGCGGCACATTATGCACGAGGTATCAACGATTTCCTTACTCATCCGATTTTCGGTACAGGTCTCGGATATATGGGCAACAGGGATGTTCACGCATCTGTTGACTTTGCTCTTTGTTTCTATCATTGTGCACCTATTCAGGTTTGTGCAAGTTTTGGTATAGTGGGAATTATCACTTTCGCTTATCAGTTTATCAAACGAAATATGCTTATCTGGAGAAAGGCAACTCTTTTCAATATGACAATTTTCCTGTCATATATAAGCCTTGAAATGATGTCACTTGTAAACCCCGGTGTTTTCTGTCCGATGCCGTATCTTTTATATGTAACACTCTTTATGGTACTCGTCGAGAAATGTGACGGAGAATTCCAGGAAAAAATCATTGTAAGAAAGAAAAAACAAATAAAAGAAGAAAAGGCTTGACAAACAAGCCTTTTTTTGTTAAAATTCATATTTGCTATGGATAAATATTTCTAAATCCATATCCTTCCTCCCAAGGAGAGTTTGGGGGGCAAAGTCCACAAGGAGGTGTAAAGAATGTCAAAGTATGAAACAATTATGGTTTACTCACTTTCAAAGGGTGAGGAAGCTGCAAAAGAGCTCATGGAAAAATTCAAGGCTCTTATGGAATCAAACGGCACTCTTGAAAGCGTTGATGAGTGGGGTAAGAGAAGACTTGCTTACCTTATCAATGACGAGGCTGAAGGTTACTATGTTCTCTTCAACTATGAAGCAGAAGCTAACTTCCCAGCAGAGCTTGACCGTATTGCGAAAATCACAGACGGTGTACTTCGTACATTAATTGTTAAGAAGTAATCGGAGGTTGGAATTATGTTAAACAGCGTAATTATTATGGGCAGACTTACTGCAGACCCCGAGCTTCGTACAACAACTAACGGTTTATCCGTTACTTCATTTACTGTTGCTGTTGACCGTAACTATAAAAGCGGTGACGAAAGACAGACTGACTTTATCAGCGTTGTAGCATGGCGTGGCACAGCAGATTTTGTCACAAGATTTTTCAAAAAGGGACAAATGATTGCTGTTCAGGGTTCACTTCAGGTTCGTAACTATGAAGATAAGAACGGAAACAAGCGTACAGCTTATGATGTTGTTGCTGATAATGTATCATTCTGCGGCAGCAAGAGCGAAAGTAACAGCTTCGGCGCACCAAGACAGGAATCAGCACCTGCTGTTTCTTATCAGAGTGCAGATGCAGGCAGTTTCTCAGTTTTACCCGATGACAACACAGGATTCCCATTCGGCGCAGATGATGACGAGGGACTCCCATTCTAAAAGATTTAACTAATCTGATACAGGAGGAAACTATAATGGCATACGATAAGAATGCAAGACCTAACAGAAAAGGTCGTAAAAAAGTTTGTGCATTTTGTGTAGAAAAAATCGAAAAGATTGACTATAAAGATACAGCAAAGCTTCGTCGTTACACATCAGACAGAGCGAAGATTCTTCCTCGCCGTGTAACAGGTACTTGTGCATATCACCAGAGAGAGCTTACAACAGCTATCAAAAGAGCTCGTCAGATTGCTCTCATGCCTTACACAAACGACTAATAAAACTAAAGCCACTCGAAAGAGTGGCTTTTTTGTTGGCTTATTTGTATATTTGATGCAGGACGCCGGGTCGTCGTCCCCTACAAGATGTTCAATTTGGTCTGTCATTCTGAACGCAGTGAAGAATCTCTGTTCAAATCATAATTTGTCAGGGTAAAACTAATTTCTTGTCTCCGTACAAAATCTGTTCGCCAAACTCCAATTTGTTGAGATTTTTCGTCGTTACACTCCTCAGAATGACCTATCCTTTATAATCGCGTCGCAGACCCTCAATTTTTCATTTTCCATTATTCTATATTCATTATTCATTTCATACCATATATGTAAAGGGAGGTTTTCTTATGACAGACGACAAAAAGATGGTAAAGTTACCACACAGCATTATTATGGAGGACAGGAAAAAATTGTCTGTTTCAGGTGTTACGGATATTGATTCCTTTGATGAACAGACGATTATTGCTATAACTGATTTAGGCGAATTGACTATTCGCGGTTGGAACCTGCATATAACACGATTAAATCTTGAACAGGGTGAATTGCTTGTTGACGGAGAAATCTCGTCACTAACATATACTGATGTGCGACCACAGGCAAAAGGCTTTTTTGCAAAGGTGCTACGATGACCGATTATCTGTACGGGTTGAGCCTTGCTACCCAGACAAAAGGCTTTCTTTTATCAATGGGACTTGGATTTGTTATGGGATTTTTCTATGATTTATTCAGAATAATCCGACTTGCAATTTCCAAAAAGAAAGTTTTTATAATTATATTTGATTTACTTTACTGCATTTTTCTTTGCTTTGTGTCATTTGTTTTCTGTATGACAGTTAATGAGGGGCAATTTCGGCTTTATCTTTTGCTTGGTGAGGCCATTGGTTTTGCTGTTTACTATTTTTCATTGGGAGTGGTTGTTTTTACCTTTGGTGAAAAATCTGTAGGGGTTATCAAGAGTTGTTTTAAAAAGATTTTTAAGATTATTTTCTTTCCGTTTCGATGGATTTTTGGAAGACTGAAAGTTGTTTTCAACAAAATTTTTCAATTTGGTCGAAAAAGTGGTAAAAAACTTAAAAATAAATCAAAAATACTCTTGAAAGTAAACAAACACTTGTTGTATAATCATAATGTTAATAAGCAAAATCAGGTGAACGACGATATCTGAAAGAAAGGAAGTTTGATACCAATGGCTAATAAAAAAACACCTAAGCGTAAACAGACAAGAAGCTTTATTCTTACATTGGGACTTGTGTTACTCGTGGGCTATTTTGTTATCACTATTATCGGACTTCAGCTTTCTATCAAGGAACGTCAGGGTGTTCTGGAACAAAAACAATCTGCTTATGAGCAACAGCTTGAGCAGAATGACCGTCTTCAGGCTATTGTGGATAGTGAGGACAAGAGTGATTATATGGAACAGATTGCCCGTGAAAAGTTGGGGTTTATTATGCCCGGCGAAAAGGTGTTCTATGACGTTACACCCGGTGTGTGATTAGGAGGATATGCAAGTCTATGCAAATTGACATTGGTTCAGTCTATGACGGAACAGTCACGGGGTTAACAAAGTTCGGAGCTTTTGTAAAGCTTGAAAACGGTGTATCAGGTATGGTACATATTTCTGAGGTTTCTAATGAATATGTCAATGACATTTCAGAGCATCTTTCAGAGGGTGATAAAGTCAAGGTAAAAGTTCTTGAAATCAACGAAAAGGGTAAGGTGAGCCTTTCAATCAAAAAGGCATTACCTAAAGAGGAAAAACCGAAACCACAAAAACCGTCTAAACCAAAACGTGAAAACAAGGACCGTGGTTGGAAGGGTGCTCCACAGCAGGAAGCTTCTGCTCCTATGTCCTTTGAGGATATGATGGCAAAGTTTAAGGCACAGAGTGAAGATAAAATGAGTGACCTTAAAAGAAGTTCTGACAAGCGTGGCGGAAATACAGGTTATCGCAGAGGTCCAAAACAATAAATGATTAGGGGGCAGGCATACTGCCCTTTATTTGTAGTAAAATATATCAGGTGAGTTTATGAGAGAAATCAGTTGTTCACAGATAACGAGAGCAATAAAGGAACTGTGTATAAGTACAAATAAAATACTGCCTGACGACTTGGTGGATTGTATTTCCTGTGGCTATGACAGGGAGCAAAAGGATTTGCCAAAGGCTGTTATGAGTGACTTGCTCAATAATCTTCAGTGGGCAAAGGAACTTGATATTCCTATTTGTCAGGATACGGGAATGGCTGTCGTATTCGCTGAAATTGGTCAGGATGTTCACATTGTTGATGGTGATTTTGAAGATGCTGTCAATGAAGGTGTGCGACAAGGATACTGTGAGGGTCTTTTGAGAAAATCTGTTGTGGCTGACCCTTTGGAGAGAGTGAATACAAACGACAACACACCTGCAATTATTCATACAAGAATAGTACCGGGTGATAAAGTAACGCTTACTGTTGCACCGAAAGGCTTTGGCAGTGAAAATATGAGTCGCATTAAGATGTTTACACCATCTGCCACAAAGGATGATATTGTGGGTTTTGTTGTTGATACAGTTAAGGTTGCAGGTGGAAATCCTTGTCCTCCCATTGTCCTTGGCGTTGGTATCGGTGGCGATTTTGAACAATGTGCTTTACTCTCTAAAAAGGCTCTTTGCAGAAATGTGAGTCAGCGTAATGAAAAAGAATTTTATGCGCTTTTAGAAGAAGAAATGCTTAAAAAAGTCAATGAAACAGGTGTTGGTCCGCAAGGATTCGGTGGTTTGACAACTGCACTTGCTGTGAATATTGAAACAGCACCAACTCATATTGCAGGGCTTCCTGTTGCAGTTAATGTTGGCTGCCATGTAACACGACATGGTAAGAAAATTTTGTAAAAAATGAATAAAATTTTTAAAACTACTTTACAATTTATGTGCATTTATGCTACTATAATGATAGATAAAGCCATATAATGGTTTATCTTATTCTATCGTAAAGGAGATGTCGTTGTGAACATTACTATCGTTGGACGCAAATGTACACCAAGAGAGAATTTCAAGGAAAGGGCTGAAGAAAAACTTCGTAAGGTTGAAAAATTCTTCGGACCGGACGCAACGGCTAAAATCACAGCTACTGTTGAGAAAAATCAGAAAATCTGTGAAATAACTCTTTCAAAGAAAAGTATGATTTTCCGTGCACAGGAACGCAGTGATGATTTGGAAGATGCACTTGATATGTGCGTTGATTCTCTTGTTCGCCAAATCAGAAAAAACAAAACAAGAATTGAGAAAAAACTTCGTGATGTTTCTTTTGACGACATCCTTGCTACATTGGATGTTGATGAGGAAGAAGATATAGAGGTTGTAAGAACAAAGACAGTTGTTTTGAAGCCTGAAACGGTTGAAGAAGCAATTTTACAAATGAATCTTATCGGCCATATGTTCTATATGTTCCGTAATGCAGAAACTGATAATGTTTGTGTTGTTTACAGAAGAAACGACGGTGGCTATGGTCTTATAGAACCCGATTTTGAATAACGTATAAAACTTTACGGTGACGGGGAAACTCGTCACCGATTTTTTTCAGGAGAAAGAATATGAAAAGAACAGAAACAAAAAGTGTGAAATTAAGAGGAATTGTACCGCTTTCCGTAATCGTATCAATTCTTTTATTTGTACTTCCTTTTATGGAAACAAAGATTATGAGTTGGTATGCTGAAAAGTCCTATGACCACGATATGAAACTTACAATTAACCTCAGCGAACAAGGTGACGAGTTTGACGGCTTTGGTTGTTCATCCTGTTGGTGGTCACAGATTGCCGGTAACGGAGAAAATGCCGAAGAAATCGCGAAGCTTCTTTACAGCGAAGAAGGACTTGGACTTAACATCTATCGTTATAATATCGGCGCAGGTTCGGCAGATAACTTCAAGGATACAATTTGGGACCCTTGGAGAAGAAGCGAAAGTTTCTATGTATACGATTACGAAACTGAAACGGGATATTATGATTTTACAAGAGATGCGAATGCTCAGGCATTTTTAGACCTTTGTCTTTCATATGGATGTATTGATACAGTTGTCCTTTTTGCAAACTCCCCACATTATTCAATGACGGTTAACAACAAAACATATGGTAATGAAAATTGGTGGACATGCAATATTGCTGAAGAGAATTATGAGGCATATGCAGAATATTTCCTTACAATCACAGAGTATTTCATTGAAAAAGGTGTTCCTGTAAAATATATTAGTCCGATTAACGAGCCAAACTGGTCTTGGGGACAGGCAAGTGTTAATCAGGGTCAGGAGGGCTGTTTCTACAGCTCGGAGGAAATTTACGGAGTTTACAGGGCTTTTGCAAAAGAAATGGCAGAACGAAATATGGAAGGTGTTCTTCTTTCAGGCCCTGAATCAGGTGAAATCGGCCACAGAACTTACGAATGGTTTGAATATATGTACAATGACCCTGAAATCCGTCCGTATTTAGGTAATCTTTCATACCACAGCTATTGGTCAGACAATAATGTTCAGAATAAAATCGGTTTAGGTAACTGGATTGAAGAAAAGATTACTGACCTTCCCGTTGAAATGTCAGAATGGTGTCATCTTCCTTGCGAGTCACCAATTGATTCAATCGACGGTGCTATTCTTCAGGCAAGAGTTATGGCAAACGACATCAACTTCACTCACGTTGATTCGTGGACAGCGTGGGTTGGTGTAAACGGTATCGGCATCGGTGCTGACGGCAAGGAATATTCAGACGGGCTTTTAGTTGCTACTGACGGTAACATCAGCGACATTAAAATTCCAATGAGATATTATGCTGTTGCGCATTTCTCAAAGTTTATTCCTGTTGGCAGTAAAGTGGTTGAAACCGAAAAAAATATTTACGATTATATTGAAGAAAGAGATAACGAAGGCAATATTATAGAAGCAAACTATATCACAAATGTTGTTTCTTTCCTTACTCCTGACGGTAAAGTTGTAACAGTAATCACAAATGAAGGCGAGGACCGTGAAGTGAAATTCAAGGTAGACCGTGATGATATGACCGTATATACAACAACTCAGGAAAAACAACTCGAAGAAACATATTCAGGTAGTGTTAAGAAAATTGTAATCCCTGCAAAGAGTATTACAACAGTTGTTTTTGAATAAAAATCAAGACGGAGTCAAAAAGGCTCCGTCATTTTTGTGTGTCGAGAAAGATGTAGATAAATTATAATTTGTCGGGGTAACTAATTTGGTATGTCATTCTGAGCGTAGCGAAGAATCTCTCCAACAGTTAACATATCAACTAACGGAGATTCTTCGTCGTTACACTCCTCAGAATGACCCATCCTTTATAATCGCGTCGCAGACACTCGCCTACCGGCTCAGACAGTGCTTCTGCTTCGCAGAGGTGTCCACCGGACACCCGCACCCCTTAATTCCGAATTACGAATTACGCATTACGAATTATCCTTATAAACTCCAATTTGTCGTTGTGTTTTGCATTTCAATGATATTCCATACCAAACATCTCAACGCAAACGGGGGAGAGTCTGTTATATACTAACGAGAGAATATCGGCATTTTCTCTTGTGCTATTTTCTCTTAAGTTGGATTTTGGAAAAAGCATAATTGCCTTTGTGTGGGAAAGTGTCTGTTCAATGAAAAAATTACCGTGCATTTTGTTACAGATATTTCGTACGAAGGAAAGTCCGTTTCCTGTCTTGTTGTCTTCGGAAAAGCTTCCGCCACTCAAAACCTCAATGCCACAGCAATTACCTTGTTCAACTGTTTTTACGGTAACAAGGTTTTCTCTGCCGTAAAGATATGCGTTTGAAAGGAGATTGAGAAGAGCTTTTGTGATAAGTCTTGAATTGCCTATAACATAGCACGGGGAGTCACCGCAGTATATAAAGCTTACACCTGATTCGCTTGAGAGAATGTCGCAAGCTACGGTTATATTTTCGGTAAGTGAAGACAAATCAACACATTCAGGCTCAAAGGTCAAATCGTCAAGGAACTCCAACTGACGAAGTGAAACATATTGATTACGAAGAAGGTTTTCGTCTTTATCACGAAAGGATTTATCAAAAAAGAACTGCATTTTTTCACGCTGAAATTCTCTTTCTCCTGTATAGATGTCGGAAAAATGCTTATAATTCATATAAAACGACCTCCCATACTATAAATTTTATACCCTTTTTGCCTTAATATTCCCGTTTTTTTATGCCACTTGACAAAAATTTCACATAATGGCAAAATTTTCAAAAATACTCTTGCATATTTGATTAAAAAGATATAAAATAATACTGCACTAATGCGAAATAATATTAGTATTAATTTATTTGGAGGAATTCAAAATGTCAGTTAAAGTTGCAATTAACGGCTTTGGCCGTATCGGACGTCTTGCTTTCAGACAGATGTTCGGCGCAGAAGGCTACGACGTAGTAGCTATCAACGACCTTACAAAACCATCAATGCTTGCTCAGCTTCTTAAGTATGACACAGCACAGGGTGGCTACTGTGGTAAAATCGGTGAAAACCTTCACACAGTTGAAGCTGATGATGAAGCAGGTACAATCACAGTTGACGGCAAAACTCTTAAAATCTATGCTATGGCTAACGCTGCTGAACTCCCATGGGGCGAAATCGGTGTTGACGTAGTTCTCGAATGTACAGGTTTCTATTGCTCAAAGGCAAAGAGCCAGGCTCACATCGATGCTGGTGCTAAGAAAGTTGTTATTTCTGCTCCTGCAGGCAACGACCTTAAGACAATCGTATTCTCAGTTAACGAAGATACACTTACAGCTGATGACACAATCATTTCAGCAGCTTCTTGTACAACAAACTGCCTTGCTCCTATGGCAAAGGCTCTCAATGATTATGCTCCAATCCAGAGCGGTATCATGGCTACAATTCACGCTTACACAGGCGACCAGATGATTCTCGACGGTCCTCACAGAAAGGGCGACATGAGAAGAGCTCGTGCTGGTGCTGCTAACATCGTTCCTAACTCAACAGGTGCTGCAAAGGCTATCGGTCTTGTTATTCCTGAACTCAACGGCAAACTCATCGGTTCTGCACAGAGAGTTCCTGTTCCAACAGGTTCAACAACAATCCTTACAGCTGTTGTTAAGGGTGAAGTTACAAAAGAAGGCATCAACGCTGCTATGAAGGCTGCTGCATCAGAAAGCTTTGGCTACAATGAAGACGAAATCGTTTCTTCAGACGTTATCGGTATGAAGTATGGTTCACTCTTCGATGCAACACAGACAATGGTTGCTAAGATTGCTGACGACCTCTATGAAGTTCAGGTTGTTTCTTGGTATGACAACGAAAACAGCTACACATCACAGATGGTTAGAACAATCAAATACTTCGCAGAACTTTAATTCTAAAAAGTATATAAAAATCAGAGCAGGTGTAAAAACCTGCTCTTTTTGTTTGCGTGCTTTGATAGTGAATTTTGAGATGTCATTCTGAGCATAGCGAAGAATCTCTGTATTTTGATATTATTTTGGTTAGAGATTCTTCGTCACTTCGTTCCTCAGAATGACCTATCATTTTAATTTTTATTTTATATAATCTGCTAAACGGAAGTTTTTAGTTTCAATGTCGGTTAAGTCGTAATCATCATATTTTAGTGAACACCATTCTTTTTTCTTTTTGGTAAAGCCATAATTTTCAAGTTCTTTATAGCCGTAAAGAAATTCGTATTCACTTTCGGAAATATAGGTCTTGTTTATTAGAATATCATTTTCTAATTGTGCAACAAAATGCCTGTGAAACTCTCTATCACTTCCACGCATAAAGCCAAGTATATAAATATTACCAGTTTTTTTGTCACATTCGATGTGGTCAAGAATTTGCTCATCTTCTGTTCCTTCGAAAAGTCTTTTTACAGGTTCAAAGGTATCAGCATTGTAAATAGACAACCGAGTATAACAATCGATATGGCTTTCAATATTATAAAATAGTTTTCCGTCTTTTGAAAAGCACATATTTCCGTCTTGAGCATATGCAACAGCAGTTGGAACGGTACGAACCTTTTTAACAAGACTTAAGGTGTCGAGATTATATATGGCTAATCTGCCTTCAGTTGATTTTACAACCAAAATGTTCGAGTTTGGTTTGAACATTGGCAAGTAACCATATAAGATATCCTTCTTAAATCTTGCAAGTTCGTTATCGTTTTTGTCATAGACATAGGTGGTTTGACCTGTGCAACCAACTTTGAAATTTTCGTTTTCGGTATAACCCCAGAAACTTCTCATATAATCGTCCCTATATTTTGCTTTTTGCAGGCGTTAAAGCCTATCACTATGTTTATGTCGATATGCAATCTGAGATTGCTCGATATTTTTGTTTCACAAAATCGATATGTTTTCGCTTTGCTCAAACTCGATATGATACAAATCATCGTTCACGAAGTGAATATATCGGGTGTGATAACATATATCGAACGCGTTAGCGTATATCGAAAATCCTACAAGGATTTATATCGATGCAAAATCAAAGATTTTGCTATTTCTTCATCTGGTCGAGAGTTTTGTGGAAGGATGGTAAGAATTCATTTGCGAAAATCTGGACTTCTTCTAATTCGTTCTTTTTGATTGATTTAAGAAGTTTTTCTTCGGCTTCACAGAATTCACTGTTACCTGCTTTTCTTTCTTCCACACATTTTAAGTAGCCACTTATTTTGTCGGCAGCCTTTACAAGTTTCCACAATTCTTTGTCCTCTGCCTTTTTCTTGAAAAGTGAGTCATAAGAGGGGAGTAAGTCTTCAGGCAACATAGAAAGAAGTTGTTTTGTTGCATTTTTTTCAACTGATTTATATGCTTCTTTTGTTTCCTTGCTGTAATACTTTACAGGTGTTGGCAAGTCACCTGTGATGATTTCAGGTGTATCGTGATAAAGTCCCAAAAGTGATGCTCTTTCACAGTTGTAGTCCTTGCCTAAACGCTGATTTCCTATGCAAGCCAAGGCATAGCAGAGTTGAGCAACCTCGGCAGAGTGCTCACTTAAAGTTTCATATCTTGTATTTCTCATCAATGCCCAACGATTTATGTATTTGGTGCGAGATGTGAAAGCAAAAAAGTCATTTTTACCCATCAGATATCCTCTTCTCTGAAACTTACTTTAAGTTCGTCACGACTAAGCTTAATTTTTGTGTATTTAACACCTGCTGCGTCAAACATTCTGCGTGATACACGATTGCCGACTGTGTCCTTGTATTTGTCAGAAATGTAAAGAACTTCCTTGATACCGCTCTGAATAATTGCCTTTGCACATTCGTTGCAAGGAAATAGAGCAACATAGATTTTGCATCCGTTTAAGTTTCTGCCACCGTTGTTGAGAATCGCATTGAGTTCAGCATGGCAAACATAAGGATACTTTGTGTCAAATTCGTCACCGCTTCTGTCCCAAGGGAATTCGTCATCATTACAACCGTGAGGAAATCCGTTGTAGCCTACTGACATAATCTTGTTGTTGTCGTCAACGATACAAGCACCAACCTGTGTGCTTGGGTCTTTGCTTCTGTATGAAGAAAGCAAAGCAATACCCATAAAATATTCGTCCCAACTGATGTAATCTTCTCTTTTAGCCATTTCCTTTTTCTCCTTTTACTTTATCCCAATATAATTTCGCTGTTTGTTCAGTTTTATTGTCACCGAATTCATAATATTTTTTATTTTTCAAAGCATCAGGTAAGTATTGTTGCTTAACCCAACGGTTTGGATAATCGTGTGGGTACAGGTAATGTTGACCTTTCACAACAGCATCTTCACCGTCATAATGCTTATTCTGTAACTGCCTTGGAATTTTACCGTAATTGCCTTTGCGTACATCTTCAAGTGCTGCAAAAATTCCGTCGTGACCTGTATTTGATTTAGGACTTGTTGCCACAAGCACAACTGCATCACCAAGTGGAATTGCAGCCTCAGGCATTCCGACCTGCATAGCAATATCACAAGCAGATTTTACAATAGGTAAAATTTGCGGATAGGCAAGTCCCACATCTTCACTTGCACAAACGAGAAGTCTGCGGATTGCAGAAACCATATCTCCTGCCTCTAAAAGTCGAGCAAGATAATGAAGTGCTGCATCAGGGTCGCTTCCACGCATACTCTTCTGATAAGCAGAAAGAATGTCGTAATGTTCGTCACCAAATTTGTCGTAACGGAAAGTGTTTTTCATTGTAAGACTGCCTGTATTTTCAAGTGTAATCACTCTTTTGTTGTCGACAATACTTGCTGAAAGAACACAAAGTTCAACAAAATTCAAGGACTTTCGCACATCACCGCCACAGGCTGTTGCAATATGCTCACAAACACCGTCTTCAATTTCAAGTGGAATTCCTGTTTCCTTTTCAAGAAAATCAAATCCGCGTTTTACTGCAGGAACAACATCTTCAGGGGTAACTGACTTGAACTCAAATACTGTACAACGGGAAAGTACGGCGGAGTAAATGTAAAAATACGGATTTTCTGTGGTTGATGCTATAAGTGTTATTTTACCACTTTCAATATATTCAAGCAAAGACTGTTGCTGTTTTTTATTGAAATACTGAATCTCGTCAAGATATAAAAGTATTCCGTTTGGTGCTGCAAAGGTGTCAAGCTCGCTTACGATTGCCTTGATGTCGGCAGTACTTGCATTTGTTCCGTTTATGTGGTGGAGTTTGCGGTTTGTATTTTTCGCAATAATCCTTGCAAGTGTTGTTTTGCCTGTACCTGACGGACCGTAAAATATTAAATTTGGTAAATAGCCTGACTCAACAATGTTGCGTAAAGGCATATTTTCGCCTAAAAGATGGCGTTGTCCAACCATATCGTCAATGGTCTGCGGACGAAGTCTGTCTGCTAAAGGTGTTGACATAATTTCACTTCACTAAATCTAAAATTTCTTCTGCTGTGTCTACAATATATTCGGCATTATACTCCTTGAAATCTTCCATAGTGCCGAAACCGTAAGTCACCGCACAACAAGGAATACCAACCTGATGAGCACCATCAATGTCGAATTTTGTATCACCGACCATAAGGGTATCATCAAGACTTGCGCCGATGTTTTTCATAGCATTTTCTATAACTGTTGCCTTGCTTTCGCTTGTGTTGTCGAACTCAGTACCGCCAAGGAAATCAAAGTATTTTTTGATATCAAGGTTTTCGCAAATCTGGTCAATGAAATGCAAAGGCTTTGAAGATGCTGTTGCAAGGATATAGCCTTGTTCTTTTAATTTTTTAAGAGTTTCAGCAACACCGTCATAAAGTTTGCTTTCAAGATAGCCGATTTTTCTGTATCTTTCACGGTATTTGTCGGTCATTTCCCATGCGTGTTTGTCGTCAAAGCCACAATAAACTGTAAAGCTGTGATAAAGTGGCGGACCAATGAACTTTTTGAGCAAATCAGCAGGTGGAGTACCGTGCCCATAACTCTCAAAAGCATAAGTAAGGCTTTTGAAAATTCCCTCTGATGAATCGGTGAGAGTGCCGTCAAAATCGAATAAAATATATTTGTAATTACTCATGGATTATAATTTCATACTCCTTGTACCAAGTTTCGCCGATTGGGAGTGCGTTGCCCCATTCTCTTTCTGTAATGTCGCCGCTAAAGTCTGCTCCGTCACATCTGCCGTACCAAGGCTCAATGCATACGAAAGGAGCATTTTTCTTTGTTGGAGACCAGATGCCGAAAAGCGGTGCATCGAATTTAACTGTGATGTATTTTTTGTTATCGTCAACAAGACTTACTTCTGTAACATTACTGTTTTCAATTATAAGTGCGTCCTTGTCAAAAATGTTATCGTGAAGAACAAAACTGTTTTCCACATCGTATTTTTCAGGTGTATAAAGTCCGTCAGCATTGACAAGGCTGTATTTAAGATTATCGGCGTTCATTGTGAGAACTGTTTTACTCTTTTCACAGTAAAAAGCAGGGTGTGCACCGATTGAGAAATAAATTGTCTTGTCGTCAATGTTTTCTACTTTCCAACCAACAATGATTGTATCGTTTTTAAGTTCAAATGAACATACAAGACGGAACTTGAAAGGATATTTTGTGAGAGTTTTTTCGCTACTTTCCAACGCAAAAACGAGCTTTGTTTCATTCTGCTCAACGAGTGTGAATTCGCTATCTCTTGCAAAACCGTGCTGACCAAGTGCATATTCTTTTCCGCCGTATGTAGTTTTTCCATTTTTGTATTTGCCCACAACAGGGAAAAGCACAGGACTTCTTCTTCCCCAGAATTCAGGGTCACCGTGCCAGAGCAGTTCTTTATTTCCCTTTTTATTAAAAATTGAAGAAAGTTCAGCACCGTGAGTATCAACGGAGATTTTTAAAATATCGTTTTCAAGATAATGTAACATAATAACACCTTTATTCATTTTAACTGTCATTCTAAGGAATGAAATGACGAAGAATCTCTGTTAATTGTTATGTTGACCTGAAAGAGATTCTTCGCTACGCTCAGAATGACACCGCAGGCGTGGAAGCCTGCCACTACGCGTATAATTTCATCTATTATACAATATATTTCTTATTTCGTCAACAAAATTTATGAACATTTGTTCGTTAAAAATCTTTTAAAATTTTTATTAAAAATTGCAAAACCCCCTTTTAATTTTAAAAGAATCGTGGTATACTATTAAAGGATTTTGAGCACTTTTGCGTAATTGTGGTCAAAATGTTGATTTTTATCGAATTTTTACTATATATTGTGTGATAGATTTTATTTAGGGAGGGAAGAGTCCTTGGAAAAAATCATAGTTAACGGTGGCAAAAGATTGACCGGTGAAGTGGAAATTAGTGGTGCCAAAAATGCCGTTGTAGCGATAATCCCAGCGACCATTCTCGCCGAAGGCGTTTGCAGAATTGAAAATATTCCCAATATCAGCGACGTTTCCGGAATGATTAAAATTTTACGCCATCTTGGCGCTGAAATAAAAATGATAAACAAAAGCACTATTGAGATTGATACATCTCATATCCGTACAAATGTGGTTGAACACGATTTGTCAAAGCTTATGCGTGCTTCTTATTATTTCATTGGTGTTCTTTTAGGTCGATTTAACCACGCAAAGGTTGCAATGCCGGGTGGTTGTCAGTTTGGTGTTCGTCCTATTGACCAGCATATCAAGGCTTTTGAGGCCATTGGTGCTGATGTTTCAATGGAAGAAAATGCCATGGTTGATGTTAAGGCAAAGAACCTTCTCGGTGCATCAGTTTATTTTGATGTTGTGTCAGTTGGTGCTACAATCAACCTTATGTTGGCTGCTGTTAAGGCAAAGGGCCTTACAGTTATTGAAAATGCTGCGAAAGAACCGCATATCGTTGACCTTGCGAACTTCTTGAACTCTATGGGTGCTGATGTTCGCGGTGCAGGTACTGATGTTATTAAAATTCGTGGTGTGGACAAGCTTCACGGTTGCGAATACGCAATTATCCCTGACCAGATTGAAGCAGGAACATATATGGTTGCTGCTGCTGCAACACAGGGTGATGTGCTTATTAAAAATGTTATTCCAAAGCACCTTGAATCAATTACTGCAAAGCTTATTGAATGTGGTGTTGTGGTTGAGGAATATGACGATTCAATCAGAATTTTCTCTGATTGCCGACCAAATCATTGTAGTGTAAAGACAATGCCTCATCCCGGTTTCCCTACCGATATGCAACCGCAGTTCTCTGTTCTTCTTTCAATCGCAGGTGGAAACAGTATGGTTTCCGAAAGCGTATGGGACAACCGTTTCCGTTATGTTGAGCAGTTGCTTCGTATGGGTGCAAAGATTACTGTTGACGGTAAATCAGCATTTATCGAGGGTGTTGACGGGCTTAAAGGTGCTCCTGTTGTGGCAAATGACCTTCGTGCAGGTGCTGCAATGGTTATTGCAGGTCTTGTGGCAAAGGGTACAACTGAAATCGAAGAAATCCATCATATTCAGCGTGGATATGATAACATAATTGAAAAATTACGTAGCTTAGGTGCGGATATTGAATTAAAAAACAGTCCTGATGACGAAAAAACCGTATTGAGCGTAGGCTAAGATTATTAAGGGACGGTCTTTACCGTCCTTTTTTGATACAAATTATCAGGTTAATATTAAATTAAAATAGTAAGTCATTCTGAGCGTAAGCGAAGAATCTCTTTCAAGGCAACATAATAATTAACAGAGATTCTTCGTCACTCCGTTCCTCAGAATGACAAAATCATTAGCAATTAGGAGAAATAAAATGGCGAAATTTTGTCCCCTGTTTTCTTCATCAACAGGGAATTCCATATATATCGGTGGCGGTGATGACTCACTTCTCATTGATGCGGGTATGACTGCAAAACAGCTTGAGCAGTCACTCTGGAACATCGGTGTGGATGCTGACAGTATCAGCAACATTTTCATCACTCACGAGCATAATGACCATGTAAAAGGCTTAAAAGTTTTTTCGAAAAAGCATAAGGTGAGAGCAGTTATGACACAGGGTACATACGAGGCACTTTCAGAAGCAGGTGCTTTGGAAAATGTCAGTGAATGTGCAATTATTACACCTGACGGTGTTGATGTAGGATGTATGCTCATAAAATCATTTTCCACTTCACATGACTCAAAAGAGCCTTGCGGTTATACAGTTGAAATGGCAAATGGAAGAAAAATTGCAGTCGCAACTGACCTTGGCATTATGACGGACACGGTTTTTGATGCAATAAAAGGTGCTGACCTTGTGATGCTTGAATCAAATCACGATGTTAATATGCTTCAATGTGGCGGATATCCTTATGTGCTTAAAAGAAGAATTTTAGGTGTAAAAGGTCACCTCTCTAATGATGCTTGTGCAGAAACTGTTGCAAAGCTTATAAAGACAGGAACAACACGATTCTTTTTAGGGCATTTAAGCCGTGAGAATAATCTTCCTCAACTTGCATACCAGACAAGTGTATGTGCTCTTTCAATGGAAGGTGCAAACGAGGGTGACGATTATCTTATAAGGATTGCAAAGCCTGTATGGGATGAAAAGGCGATGATATTATGATGAATGTTCATCTTATAGTTTTGGGAAAACTAAAAGAAAAATATATGAAAGATTTTTCATCGGAATATGAAAAAAGGCTTTCTGCATACTGTAAATTGACGGTGACGGAACTTGAACCCGTTAAGCTTTCCGACAATCCTTCACAAAGTGAAATCGACAATGCACTTATGAAAGAAACACAGATGATAATGGGGAAAATACCGAAAAACTCTTATGTATTTTCAATGTGCATTGAGGGTAAACAGATGTCAAGTGAAGAATTGTCACAGAAAATGGATGATATTGCTCTTTCGGGAAAAAGTAGTGTTGTTTTTATAATCGGCAGTTCGTTTGGTCTTTCCGATGAAATCAAGAGAATGTCGGATTTTAGATTTTCAATGTCAAAAATGACATTCCCGCATAAACTTGCAAGAATAATGCTCACTGAACAGGTTTACAGGGCTTTTTCCATTACTAACAACGGAAAATACCACAAATAATTTATAAAAATACAAAAGTTTGTTTTTAATTTGTTAAAATTTATGATATATGATTGCTATAAGCAAATTTTTACTTTGAGGAGGTTGCGGTTATGCAAAAAGAAAAAATTCTTGTTGTCGATGACGAAAAAAATATTTGCGATTTGTTGAGAATGTACCTTGAAAAAGAGGGCTATGCTGTTGTAATGGCACATAACGGTCTTGATGCTGTTAAAATGTTTTCAACGGAAAATCCTGACCTTGTTCTTCTTGATATTATGCTTCCTCAACTTGACGGTTGGCAGGTTTGTCGTGAAATTCGAAAGACAAGCGAAAAACCGATTATTATGCTTACTGCCAAGGACGAAGTTTTTGATAAGGTTTTAGGTCTTGAACTTGGTGCTGACGACTATGTCACAAAACCTTTTGACACAAAGGAAATTGTGGCAAGAATAAAGGCTGTTCTTCGCCGTACATCAGCGGTTAAAGAGGCAGATATTAAAGAAGTAAAATACGATAAACTTTCAGTAAACCTTACAAATTATGAGTTAAAGGTTAATGGTGTTGTTGTTGATACACCGCCAAAAGAACTTGAACTTATATATTATCTTGCAAGTAACCCTGACCGAGTGTTTACTCGCGACCAACTTCTTGATGATGTTTGGGGCTTTGATTACTATGGTGACAGTCGTACAGTTGATGTGCATATCAAACGACTTCGTGATAAACTTAAGGGTGTTTCCGACGAATGGGAATTAAGAACAATCTGGAGCGTCGGATATAAATTTGAAACACATGGCAAAAAATAATTTTTTTAAGCGACGAATTCAAAGGATACGAAGATTTTTTACCCATCTGCCTTTGTTTGCCAAATACCTTACAATTATGACAGCCTTGATGCTTGTGAGTTATCTTGTTCTTGCATCTTCACTTACGGTATTTCTTTCAAACCGTTGGGCACGGGAAACGCAGGAACTTTTACAGGTAAATGTAAAACAGAGTGCCGAATATACTGAAAATCTTCTTTCAAAATGTCATACGCGTGAGGATGCTGAAAATGCACTTGTGATTATGTGTAATAATGTGGGTGTTACTGCAACGGCTATTGATACTGACATTTTCTTTGTAAATCACGAGGGTAAAGTTATCATCTGTCGTGAAGATTTTTTGTACAACTATTCGCCGAACAGTGACGGATGCCTTGTTCACAGCGGATATACAATTCCAAAGGAAATTGTGGAAAAGGTTTCACAGGGTGAATATTTCAGCAGTAAAGAAATAGAAGGATTGTTTACTGAAGACACATTTTTCGCAGGATATCCCGTATATATGAACGATACTTTTGTAGGTGCATTTTTTGCAAGTACACCTGTTGAAGCAAAACTTAAGGAATATGCTTCGAATATGGTGGGAATGTATTTCTGGTCGGCAATATTTGCGGCTGCCCTTTCATTCCTTGTCATATATGCGTTTACGGCAAAGCTGACCAATCCTTTGCGACAGATGTCAAATGCTACAAAATCTTATGCACAAGGGGATTTCAGTAAACGAGTCAGCGTGCGTGGTTCTGACGAATTGGCAGAGCTTTGTAAATCATTTAATCAGATGGCGACTGCATTGTCGGTGCTTGAATCATCACGACGAAGTTTCGTTGCAAATGTGTCACACGAGCTTAAAACCCCAATGACTACCATAGGTGGTTTTATTGACGGTATGCTTGACGGTACAATTCCTCCTGAAAAGCACGAGGAATATTTAGGTGTTGTGTCAGTTGAGGTTAAACGACTTTCAAGGCTTGTAACTTCAATGCTCAATCTTTCAAAAATTGAAGCAGGTGAGCTTGAAATTAAGCCTGTAAAATTTGATATTTCACAACATCTTATAAACTGTATGCTTACATTTGAGCAGGAAATTGAAAAGAAAAATATCACAATCAACGGTTTTGAAGAAATGGGACAGACATTTATTTTCGCTGACCGTGATATGATTTATCAGGTTGTGTATAATCTTATTGATAACGCAGTTAAATTTACCAATGAAAACGGTACAATCACAGTTTTTGCAGGTGAAACAACTGACGGAAAAAATTATGTTTCTATTGAAAATACAGGTGAGGGTATTTCGCCTGAAGAAACAGGAAGAATTTTTGAACGTTTCTATAAGGTAGATAAATCAAGAAGCTATGATGTGAAAAGTGCAGGTCTTGGCTTGTATCTTTGTAAAACTATTGTAGAAATGCATCAGGGAAGAATTTTCGCTGAAAGTCAGAAAGGCAAATTCACACGATTTACTTTTATTCTTCCAAACAATAACAGCAAGTCCGGAGGATAATTTATGGATGAAAATATGAACAAAGATTATGGCATTGGCGGTAATGAAGAAAACAACGAGCCAAAGGTTGAAAGTAATTCAGAATATAGCGAACCAAAGGCTCAGGACAATTCAGGAAATTCGGGTTACAACGAAAGACCTGTAACTCCACCATATAATGAAAGACCTGTAACTCCGCCAACAGGATATTCACAAAACTATAATCCGCAGTACACATATAACAATCAGGCAAATCAGTATATGCCTTATGGCAGTTATAACTATGGCAATATGAGTGGGCAACCACAGAAGAAAAAGTCAAAAGGCAAGAAAAAAGGCGGAATTATTGCTGCAGCTATAATCGTTCTTGTTGTTGTTTTTTCTCTTGGTGTGATTGTTCAGACTCTTAAAGGCGACAATAATCCGCAGACAAATAAGGGTAATGCTGACGATACACAGATGAATCTTGTGGAATCACCAAAAAAGGAAGAAACAATCAATGCTGAAGATGTTAAAACATCAGGTGATGTATATAAAAAGGTAAAGGACAGTTCAGTTGGTATTCTTGTTTACACGAGAAATCAGCAGTCACTTTATTCTGAGGGTACAGGCGTTGTAATGGGACTTAACGGTGATAAAAACGCGACGTATATCATAACCTGTGCTCATGTTATTGATGCAAGAAATGCACGGATTATTGTACAAAGTGCTGACGGAACACAGTATGATGCAGTTGTTGTCGGTACTGATGCAAAAACTGATATCGGTCTTTTAAGAGTCAACACAACGGAACTTCAGCCTGCAGAATTTGCAGTTTCTGATGAACTGGAAGTCGGCGATAATGTTTATGCAATCGGTAATCCCGGCGGAACACAGTTCTTCGGTTCATTCACAAACGGTATGGTTTCGGCAATCGGTCGCCCTATTGATAGTCCTGTCGGTTATGAGGTTGCTTGCATTCAGCATACAGCAGCAATTAATCCCGGTAATTCAGGCGGTGCGCTTTTAAACGAATACGGTCAGGTTGTTGGTATCAACTCATCAAAAATTGCCTCGGAAGATTATGAAGGTATGGGATTCTCTGTACCAACATCAACGGTTAAAGAGATTGTTGATGAACTCATTAAGAACGGATATGTTTCAAACCGTCCTGTTCTTGGTGTAACATTTGTTCCTGCAACACAGAATCAGACATATTCAATTATCGTAAAAGCAAACAAACTCCCTGCCGGTGCAATCGTTATTGACAGTATTATGAACGGCAGTGACCTTCTTAACACAGATGTTAAGGAAGGCGATATGATTATTGCTGTTAACGGAAAAGACCTTGACACCTATGAGGTTTTACTTGAGGTTATTGAAAACGGCAAAGTCGGTGATGCTCTTACATTGACAATCTGCAGAGTAGATGCAAATTACAACATCTCCACATTTGATGTAACGGTAAAACTTGTTGAGGACTCAATGACATCGGTTCAAGAGGATGAACCAACAGATAATGGATTCTATTTCCCATTCGGCAATTAAATATGATATGGTACAGCGGGGTCTCTCGGCTCCCCTGAAAGGGGAGCTGTCACCGTAAGGTGACTGAGGGGTTCCCGCTGTTGTTTTATGTGACAAATTAAATATGTCATTCTGAGCGAAGCGAAGAATCTCTGTCCTATTTCAATAGACCCTTCACTGCGTTCAGGGTGACCGAAACTTGAGATTCTTCGTCGTTACACTCCTCAGAATGACCTATTTAATCGGTTTTTCTGCCCGATAACCTCCAAATTATTAACAAACTATTAATTTTTATAAACTATCTTGCATTGTATAGTAGTGTGTGATATTATAATAGTGATATGAATTATAAAAATTGAGAAAAGGAGGCAGGATATGAATACACAGTTCAAAAAAGGTGTTCTGGAGCTTTGTGCGTTGACATCCTTGTTGTCAGGGGATAAATACGGATATGAACTTGCAGATATGCTTGGCAAAAAGATGACAGTTGCCGAGGGTTCAGTTTATCCCATGCTTAAAAGACTTCAGAGCGAGGGGTATTTTGACTCATATTTAAAAGAATCGCCTAACGGTCCTGCTCGTAAATATTACAGAATAACTGTCAAAGGTGTTGACAGGCAAAGGATTTTGCAGGAACAATGGTTTGAATTTACAGAACAAGTAAATTCGTTTTTTGAGGGGGTAGAGAAATGAAAAAAATCGACTTTTTAAATGAATTATATAACTATTTGTCACCGTTGCCGAAAGCTGAACGGAATGAAATTCTCAACGATTTCCGTGAGCATTTCCGTGAGGGCGAATTGGCAGGAAAAACTGAAGAACAGATTTGTAGTGAGCTTGGTTCACCGTTTGAATGTGCAAAACAGTATGTTGGTGATGCGATAGACGATAACAGAATTAAACCGCAGGAAAAGAAAAAGCCAAATAAAACATTCTGGACAGTTGCATTTTTCTGGAACATTGTTCAGGCGTTTTTCTCAATTCCGATTACATTCGGATTGTTCGTTGTGGCAGCAATAATGATTGTGGCATACTGTTTTATTGTACCTGCAATCGGCTCAATAGCATTTCTCGTGTTCGCAATCGCGTCAACAAGCACGGTGCTGTGCCTTGGAATCATAACTTTGTTGTGGACAATGATAGAAATCAAAGAATGTATTAAAATGATGAATAAATAGTGGAGGGAAAATAGAATGAAAAAAGCAATAATTACATTCGTGATACTTTTCTGTATTTCACTCTTTACCACTATTGTCAGTTTTGCAGTCTGTGGCGGTGAACTTATAAAAACAGGCATTGAATACGGTGTGGAACAGTACAGAGAGTATAAAGCAGAGCAACTTGAAACGAATAATATAAACGATATGATTGAAATGGCGTAAAAATATTGAAGAATACAATTAATAATGGTATAATAATAAAAAATATTTGGAGGTAAAATTATGTTTAAGGAAAAGAAATTATATAAGAGTACAGATAAAAAGATTGACGGTGTTTGTGCAGGTATTGCTGAATTTTTCGAAATCGACCCGACAATTGTTCGTGTGATTTATGCTCTTATTACACTTTTTTCAGCAGGTATCGGCGGAATAGTTGTTTATGCAATTCTCTCATTTGTAATGCCACGCAGACCATTCCCTGATTATCAGTACAACGAATTCGAACAGAACAGAACTGACAATAACGAATAAATTCAAAATGTCATTCTGAGGAACGAAGTGACGAAGAATCTCTATAGCATTTTAACAGACCCTTCACTTTGTTCAGGGTGACTTGTTAATTAAGAGAGATTCTTCGCTAACGCTCAGAATGACTTTTGTATAAATGAAAGGACTCAGTAATGTTTGAAAATGCTTCACAGGGAATGTTTGTTACAAGTTTTATTCTTTACAGATATTTACCTGCGTTAAAAATTCTAGCAAGTGTATTGATGTCATTTTCCGTATATCGACACGCAAAATGCAATAAAATCGACCGTAAAGGAATGTGGACACTTGTCGCTTTTGGCTTTCCGGTATTGGGACGATTTGCTTATTGTATTTATCACAGATTTATTCGTAAAAAGGAAAACCAATATCTTTTTGAACAGAACACAACTGACAACCGAAAAGGTGCAATAACGTGTATTCTCTCGCTGATGTTAAGTGCTGTGGCAGGTGTGCTTTCGGTTATTTCAATTTCAACAATGGGTGTTTCTGTCATTAAAAGCATAGTCGATGATGAATACTTGTTTGAATTTACTTGTTATGATGTGAACGGAAAACAGTATAGCGATTTTTTTGATGTGCCACTTTATGACCGTGACGGAAATACATACAGTTATGAGTCAGAATGGTTTGTTATGGGAGATTATATAGGTCAGGACGGTAAACGACTTGATGGTGACTACTGCTATATAGATAGTGACGGATATCTGGTGTATAATGAAAAACTTATTCCTTGTGAGGAATGTTGGTGTAATTATTACTACGATGAGCAAGGAAACAAGTATTATAGTTTAAATGGATATCCTATTTATATGGACGAAAACGGAAACATTTTTGAAAAAGCAAAATATGCTTATCAATTATTTGCCGAAACAGAGGAGTATTAAAATGGCGGAAATATTGGAATTCAAAACTGATGATTTATCGGCACTCAAAAAACTAAAAAATCAACTTATCGAGGAATATGAAGAAATCGAGGACCAACTTTTTGACCTTGAGGATTTTATGCCTGATGAGGATGATAAAAAGGAATTTGCTCTTTGGGAAGAAGAATATAAGTTTCTTGAGGCAAAACTCGACACCCTTGAAAGCAAAATAGTCGAGCTTGAAGAAAAAATTGAAAAATTACAGTAATGGTATGGCAGAGTCAGGACTCTGCCATTGTTGTTTTAATATACAAATTATAATTTGTCGGGATAACCAATTTGGTTTGTCATTCTGAGCGTAGCGAAGAATCTCCTATGAAGTGTACAATAAAACCAACAGAGATTCTTCGTCGTTACACTCCTCAGAATGACCCATCCTTTATAATCGCGTCGCAGACCCTTAATTACGAATTTCGAATTACGCATTACGAATTATCCCGATAAACTCCAATTTATATATACAATTATATTCTTATTGAATTATTATTTGCTTCTTGTTATAATTGCTTTAAAAGGAGATGGAATTATGTCAAAGGAATTACCGAGAACATATAAAAGCTTTACTGAATGGGCAGAAAAATCAAAACAGATTGAATATACAGAAGAAACACCGCTTTTAGACAAAGACGGAACACTTCTTGCAAAAGGTTGGGCAAGGAGAAATGTTTTCACTTATGACAGAAACTTGTCTTCACCTAAATACAGAAAAAAAGAATGGGATTTTTATATTATCCGTAATAAAAATATGATTGTTGAATTGAGTTTTGCCAATATTTCAATTGGCGGATATGTGTGTGCCAAGCTTGTTGACCTTCAGAATCAAAAGGTTATTGCAGAGGCAAACTATATGTATGTTGGCGGTGAAAGTAAGTATATTTTGCCGCCAAAAGGTGATGTGCCTAATTATTTCAGGGCAAATGTGCGTCAGGCACAGGTGGAATTTGACACTCACGAAACATACAGAACGCTCTGGTTCAAAGCACCTTGTAACGGTAAAATGGTGGAATGTAATTTCCATATGGATATTTTGCCAAATCACGAAAATATTACAACAGTTCTTCCGTTTAAGGATAATCCTACAAGATACTTTATGACAACAAAACAGAATGGTATGCCTGTAAGCGGTACATACAAGTATGGAAATGATGTCTATGAATTTTCAAAGGAAGACACATTCTGCTATATGGACTGGGGTCGTGTAAATACTCCGTACAAACTTGTATGGTATTGGGGAAATGGCTCACAATATGTGTATGACGAAAATGGTGAAAAACACGTTTTCGGTTTTGAAATCACTTGGGCAATCGGTGATGAGAGTTATGCAACCGAAACCTGCCTTTTCTGGGACGGAAAAGCCCACAAAATCGGTGCGGTAGATGTGGAAAAATTCCCTAAAGACAGATATATGGAAGAGTGGAAGATTATATCTGAAGACGGAAGATTCAATATGACCATGACACCTTATTTTGACTATGAATCACAGTTCGATGTGGGAGTTGCAGGAACACATTGTCATCAGGTGAACGGTGTATGGAACGGCACCGTAATTTTAGATGACGGACGAGAAATAGAAATAAAAGACCTTCATGCATTTTGTGAGTATGTAGAAAATCATTGGTGACAGATAAATCATAATTTATCGGGGTAACCAATTTGGTTTGTCATTCTGAGCGTAGCGAAGAATCTCTCCAACAGTTAACATATCAACCAACGGAGATTCTTCGTCGTTACGCTCCTCAGAATGACCCATCCTTTATAATCGCGTCGCAGACCCTTAATTACGAATTCCGAATTACGCATTACGAATTATCCCTACAAACACCAATTTTATATCATTCTGTCTTTTTGCACAGTGTACAAAAAAAAAATTGCTTTTTAGTACATTTTTATCTTTATCTTTTGGAAAAATTGCTGTATAATACATTTGTATAATTTTGTAAAATTATTACGGAGGTACATTATGAGTAAAAATGAACTTTTTTGCGAGAAAAACGGTAAGCTTCATACATGGCATACTATCCTTACAGGCTTCGCTTTCCTCGCATCATCAATCGCGTGGGCAATTTATGACCCATACATCACAAAGATTCTTAACAGATTGCTTACAGAATCAGAATGGATAACAAACCTTAGTGCAAAACTTAACGAAGCATTCCCTATTCTTGCAAAATTTGCTGAAACACAGGGACAGGACGTTAATGTTGCAGGTGGCGGAATCACACTTGTTCCGTTGTTTATCGGTATTATCATGACATTCGATAACATCTTCGGTGTTATTTTCCAGCCAACATTCGGTAAACTTTCTGACCGTTGCCGTTCAAAGATTGGTAAGCGTCGTCCTTTCATTGTTTACGGTGCTCCTGTTTCTGCAATTCTTTTTGCACTTATTCCTTGGGTTGCAATTAAGGCATCTCTTCCTGCAACAATGATTTGCATTATTCTTTTCGTATTCTCAATGTCACTCTGGCGTGCTCCTGCAGTTGCACTTATGCCTGCTCTTACTCCTCCTGCACTTCGTTCAGAGGGTAACGCTATCATCAACCTTATGGGTGGTGTAGGTTCAGTTATCGGTATGGTTGCAGGTACAATCGTTGTTGCAATTTATACAGCAGTTACAGGTACTGCAGTTGATGCAAGTAACGAACAGTTCACAAGCTTCCCATATGTGTTCCTTCTTGGTGCAATCGTTATGGTTATCGGTATGCTTGTTGTTCGTTTTAAAGTTCACGAGCCTTCAAGCCTTGGAGAAACTGCTGCAAAAAATCAGTATGCAGACGAAAAGGCTGCTAAAAAGGCTGAAAAGGCAGCAAGAAAAGCAGACAAGCTTTCAAAGGGCGAAAGAAAGAGTCTTATCTTTATGCTTGGCGGTTTGTTCTTCCTTTTCTGCGGTACAAATGCTATTACAACATTCTTCGCGCTTTTCGCTGCTGAAGTTCTCGGCAAGACAACAAGTGAAGCAACAATTATGACAACACTCTTTGCAGTTTGTTCTGCTGTTGCTGCTATTCCTGCAGGTAAAATGGGTAAAAAGCTCGGTCGTAAAAAGACAATTCTTATCGGTCTTGTAGTATTTATGGCTGTGTTCCTTCTCTATGTTGTAACAGGCAGTATGGCTGTTATCTGGCTTGCTCTTATTTTCGGTGGTTTTGCAAATATGCTTATCACAGTTAATACATTGCCACTTGTTCTTGAAATCGGCGGTATTGATAAGGTTGGTACATTCACAGGCTACTACTACACAGCAACATTCTCAGCACAGATTGCATCTCCAATCGTTTACGGTGTTGTAAGAATGTTCTCAGGCACATACCTCTCACTCTTCGTTTACAGCCCGATTATGTTTATCCTCAGTATCCTTTGCATCATCTTCGTTAAACACGGTGAAGCAATCCCACAGGAAATTGTTGATAAAATCGAAGAAGAAAATGCTGACTAATTAAATCAAATATAAAATTTTCCCACCGAAGGATATTCCCTCGGTGGGATTTTTGTTGATATGAAAACTGAAGTTTTATGTCATTCTGAGGAGTGTAACGACGAAGAATCTCTTTATAATTAATATGTAAATAAATCGGAGTTTATCGAGATAAACTGATTTTGTGTTCTTGGCTCCCTCTGACGAGGGAGCTGTCTGCGAAGCAGACTGAGGGAGAGATTTAGTGTGCAGAAAAACTATCTCTCCCTCCGTCAAAATCAAAGATTTTGCCACCTCCCTCGTCAGAGGGAGGCGTTATAATCGCGTCGCA
>JAFQEE010000059.1 GCA_017399175.1 Clostridia bacterium
CAATGTACGGAAACATTAACCGTAAGAAAAAGCCCGACGGCACAATCTATAAAGACCACTTTTATTATGCTTGTAAGCATCGAATGAAGGTTGACGGACACAAATGCGATTATCACAGACAATGGAATCAGACTGTTGTTAACGGAGCAGTTGAAGAAGTTATTGAAAGGCTTGTATCTAATCCTCAATTTGAAAAAGCTTTGTGTGAAAAGATAAACACAAGAGTAAGTACAGAAGGTCTTGAAGAAGAACTCTCAGTATTCAAAAAGCAACTCAACCAACTTGTAATGTCTAAAAGAAAGCTCGCATCTCAAATGGATACCCTTGATGTCACCGACAAGCATTATGATAAAAAATATCAGGATATGCAAAACAGACTTTATGATTTTTATGATGAGATAGAGGTCGTAGAGGAACAAATAATGGAATTACAGTCCCGTATAGCAAATATCAAAGAAGAAAAAATATCAGGCGAAAATGTCTATCTTTTTCTGCATTATTATGGTACAATGTACAAAGAGTTTACCGATGCTGAGAAAAAGAGGTTTCTTAACACCTTTATTGAAAGCATTGAAATATTCAAAGAAGAACAGCCTGACGGTAGACTGTTAAAATGTATCAATTTCAAATTCCCCGTCTTTTATGACGGGGATGAGAATGTGACACATATCCGTTGGGACAGTGAAACAACAGTCGAATGTGTATGTTTAATCGAAAGGAAGTAAATTATGGTATTATTTGATTTATTCAAGAAAAAAGAGCCTATGACTGATGAACAGTTGAAATTGGAGTATTTATGGGAAAAATGGCGACTTGAAGAAGTGCCTGAACCATACAACACATTGATGACATATTACAAAGAAATAAAGAAGGAAGGTCACACAAGATTTTTCCTTAACATCGCATTCTGCGGTGAAGTGGAAAAAGCAGTCAATAAAATCGGTGATTTATTGCCACCTATTCTTTGTGAAAATTTGAAAACAGCGTATTCACATTATGTTGTTCTTGTTAACGAGGAAAACGAAGAAACAGAACAGAAAATTCGTGAATGTGACACATTCTTTGATGAAAACGAACAGTTACTTCTTGATATGATTCAGGAATATGCTGATACATTGGAGGTATAACCATATGTTTGAAATTAAAAACAAAGAATTTTATATGGATGGTAAACCCATTAAAATTTATTCAGGTGCTATGCACTATTTCCGTACTGTACCTGAATACTGGGAGGACAGACTCACAAAGTTAAAGCTTGCAGGTTTCAATACTGTTGAAACATACACTTGTTGGAATCTTCACGAGCCTCGTCCCGGTGAATTTCATTTTGACGGTATTCTTGATATTGAAAGATTCGTTAAAACTGCACAGAAAGTTGGTCTTTATTGTATTGTAAGACCTGGTCCATACATATGTGCTGAATGGGATTTCGGCGGACTTCCTGCATGGTTACTCAAGGACAAGAATATGCAGATTCGTTGCATGTACCCTGACTTCCTTACTTGCATTGAGCGTTATTACAAGGAACTTTTAGGCAGATTAAAACCATTGTTAATGACTAACGGTGGTAACATTATCGCAATGCAGGTCGAAAACGAATACGGTTCTTACGGTAATGACAAGGATTATCTTCGTTTTGTTGAAAAGCTTACAAAAGATTGTGGTGTTGATGTTCCACTTTTCACATCTGACGGTAATTGGAAGAATATGCTTTCAGGTGGTTCATTACCACATATTTATAAAGTTCTCAACTTTGGTTCTCGTGCTAAAACTGCATTTAACTGCTTAAAGGACTTTGAGAATGACGGACCAAATATGTGCGGTGAGTTCTGGTGCGGTTGGTTTGACCATTGGCGAGATAAACATCATACAAGAAAACCTGAATCAGTTGTTAAGGAAGTTCAGGAATTTTTAGATTGTGGTGCAAGTTTCAACTTCTATATGTTCCACGGTGGCACAAACTTTGGTTTTAACGCAGGTGCAAACCATAACCCAGGTAGTGCTTATGAGCCTACTGTTACAAGCTACGACTACTGTGCACTTCTCAACGAATGGGGCGATTATACTCCTGCATACCACGCTGTTCGTGACCTTTTACATAAGCATCAAGGACTCGAGAAGAAAGAACTTTTACCATCACCAAAACTTCAGAGCATTGGTACAGTAAAGCTTACAGAATCTGCAAGTCTTTTTGAAAATCTCGATGTTATCGGTGAAAAGCATCGTGTTCCTGTTCCTGAAAGTATGGAATTTTTCGGTCAAAATTTCGGTATGATTTACTATGAAACAGTAATCAAAGGTCACTATGACCCAATTCCATTGATGATTAGAAATGTTCACGATTTCGGTTTTGTTTATGTTGATGACAAGTACAAAAAATTCATTGACCGAACAGTTTATACAAAACCGGGTAAATTCTCAATCGGTTCAATCTTTAAAAAGTTCACAAAGAGTGCTCAGGATACAGAAGTTGTTATGGTGGGTGCTGTTGACGGTGAAAAGAAAATCGGTCTTCTTGTTGACACAATGGGACGCGTTAACTACGGTGAAAATATGATTGACCGTAAGGGCTTCTCCGACATCTATATTGCAAATCAGCGTCAGATGGGTTACGATGTATGGACTCTTCCTCTTGATAACATTGACAAGCTCACATACAAGCCTGCTGAAAGCTTCAACAAGGACAAGGGTGCTATATTCTATAAAGGCACATTCAAGGCTGATTCACAGGCTGATTGTTTCGTTCATCTTGATAACTTTGACAAGGGTTATGTATGGGTAAACGGATTTAACCTTGGACGATACTGGAAGGTTGGTCCACAGAAATCACTTTATCTGCCTGGTTGTCTTCTCAAAGAAGAAAACGAAATTGTTGTTCTTGAAACAATGGGTATGAAGAAACCTGAAATCAGTATTCTTGACAAACACGAATTAGGTTAAAAATGGGGTTGTATTATGTCTGAAAAATGGATACAGGTATGGGGTCAGGCTCACTCTGCACTTTCACATTTCTATTATCCGTCTTGTAAAAAGACTTACAGAATGGTTGTTTGCTCTGCCATTAGCGGTAGCAAAATACGAATTGAACTTCGCAACAATCCCGGTAAAACTCCCGTTGAAATCGGTGGTATAACAGTTGCAAAATGCGATAAATACGGAACATTTATTGGTGGTTTGTATAAAACTGTTACAGTTAATTCAAAAGAGTCATTTGTAATCGACAAGAACGAAATGATTACAACTGACCCTGTTGATTTGGAAATCGGCGTTGACGAGTATTTCTGTGTGAGCATTTATGTTGTAAAAGGTAAACTTTGCAGCGGTAATCTTCTCAATAATGTAAATCTTATTACGGTCAAAGGTGATTACACAAAAATTCCTCACGCAGAAAATCATCCAAGACCACGAGATACTGTGCGAAAAGTTGCAACAGTAGTGCTTGGTATGGGTTTTCACAAGCCTATTCCGCTTATCAATACCATTGAGCTTTTGAATAATGAAGACGCTACATCAATTGTTATGTTTGGCGATTCAATTACTCAACAGGGATTCTGGACAAATGCTTTTGAAAAGCGAATTCGTGAAGAATATAAAGGAAGATATGCTGTAATCAACCGTTCAATTATGGGTAACAGAACACTACATGATTTCAGCAAACGATTCCCCTGCCCCGGTCTTTTCGGTATAAGCGGAATTAAGCGTTACGAGAATGATGTTTTGAGGTTTCAGGATGCTGAATATGTTGTTTTTGCACTCGGTACAAACGATTTCTTACAATACGGTACAATTTCAGCACCAAAGAGCGAAAAGCCAACTCCTAAAGAGATGTTCAATGCGGTCAAGGGCTTATCGGATAAGGCACACGAATGTGGTAAAAAGTTTATTGTTATGAATGTACTGCATTTCGGTCACGCTGTTGATTCCCGTCCTGAAAAAGACAAAATGGTACAAGAATATAACAAAATGCTTATGGACAATAAAGATTGCTTCGACATGGTATATGACCAGGCAAGTTATTGTATTGATAAGAACAAACCGAATTGCTCACGAAAAGAACTTTTAGGCAGAGATAAACTCCACCCGAACTTTGACGGCGGTCAGGTCGTTGCAAATAATTTTGATTTGAGTATATTTAAATAATTCGACTAAAAAACCGACAAGAAAAATCTTGTCGGTTTTTCACATCAATATCGAATTTAGCTCAAAGTCTTTATCCCGTCATAATATTTCTTTATTCTTTCTTCAATTTCCTGAATAACAAGGATACTCATATCAAGGGATTTTAGAGAAACAAATCGCATAATCTCTAAAATCACACCATTTTCATTTCTTTTTATACTACAGTTTACCAGATTATTTTCATTCATTTCTGCACATATATTTACAGCACTATTTAATTTGTGTCTATTAATCTTACACACATCACAGCCGATAAAAATTGATTCCCCTATGTTTCGCACGATAATCTTCTTTTTTTGACCTTCTATTGTTATGATAACGCTCATAACAAAGAAATCGTCGTTATTTATTATTTCTTCGTATTCTTTCCCCTGTTCGCAACACCATGAAATCAACTTTTGTAAAAACATTTTCATTTCAATATTCACTCCAGATTCAATTATAGTAAATTAATCATAACACAACTTTTGTAACTTGTAAAGTTATATTTATATCGTAGTGCGTTGTCGCAAGAAAACAAAAACAAGGTTATACTATTGTTGAGGTGACATTATGGAAAAGCAACAATTAGATAACTATAAACAATTAGGACTTAATATTGCTTATTACCGAAAAGCAAAGGGTTTTTCTCAAATCCAACTCGCAGAAAAAATCAACATCAGTCGTACACATATGAGTCGAATTGAAACTGCTGATTGTGCTGTTTCTTTAGATGTCGTTTTTAATATCTGTAATGTTTTGGAAATAAAACCACATAAATTATTTGACTTCAGAGATTAAGAGCAGTTTTCTGCTCTTTTATTTTTTAATTAAAACACAACAAATTGGAGTTTATCGGGCAGAACAACCAATTAAATAGGTCATTCTGAGGAGTGTAACGACGAAGAATCTCTGTTGGTTTTATTGTACACTTCAAAGGAGATTCTTCGCTACGCTCAGAATGACAAACCAAATTGGTTACCCCGATAAATTATG
>JAFQEE010000060.1 GCA_017399175.1 Clostridia bacterium
GACACCATGTACTTCAAAGCCTTTGTCTTTTGCATATTTTATTAAATCAATCTGTGCATTACCTGCGCCCAGAATAAGCAATTTCTTTTTCAACTTCGACCACCTCGTTTGCATCCCTTGTATCTGTCCGTATGATATATTGCGGTTCGTGCGTAATAATCATAAACATTCGTACAATATACTCTCCGATTACGCCAAGTGCCGTTATTATAAGCCCTGTGCAGAAAAAAACAGCAGAACACAAAAGAACGCTTTCGTTTTTAAGTATAATTCCATGTAAAAGTATGATTATGCTGATTACAGCAATCAAAACACCGATTTTTCCAACAAGTCTTATTGGCTTTGCTGAGTAGTTCAAAAATGCTGACCATAATTTCATCAGCTTTTTAAAATTGTAACCGGACTTTCCAAACTTACGGTCAAAGTGTTCAATATCAGCATTAGCCACTTTTGCTGTCGTTCTTAAAAATAATCCCTGCAAATTTGTATATGTACTTTCGCTTTTTACAATTTCATCACGGACGAAACGGCGGATAATATACATAGGACACGCTTTCAAATCTTTCGGTTTGTCAATCAAATACCGTACCGTCATATTATGTAACTTGCTTTCGATATTACGAAGTAAGCTATGATGTCTCTGTGGAAATCTGCCATAAACCATATCATAGCCTTCTTCAAGCTTGTCAATCAGCTTATAAATTTGCGAGGGATGCGTCTGAAAGTCATCATCCATACCGAGAATGTAATCACCGTCTGCATATTTCATAGCTGCTAAAATTGCATTATGCTGTCCGCAGTTTTTTGCAAGGTCTATTCCTGTCACACACGAATATTCGTTGGCAAGTCGTTTAATCACGTTATAAGTATTATCCTGTGAGCCATCATTTACAAGAATAAACTCATAGTCAAATCTATCTGTTTTGTCAAATTCGGCTGCTGTCTGAATTACAACATCTGCAATAGACTTTTCCGAATAATAACACGGAATTACTACTGAAATTTTCTTTTTATTCATCATCTACCACCATATATACATATAGTACGTCCTTTGCCGATTGAATTTTATCCACCTCAACAAGCTTTTTGTTATACAAATCTTTGAGAGTTTTGCTTATCCCCATTTTAGGATCAGTTCGTGTAACGAAGTAAACTTCGCTGTCACGGCTCGTTAATCCTTCGATAGAGGTTGAAAAACCAAATTTACTGTTTCTCTCATAATAGCTTGGTGAGCGTACATTCCATGAGCCAGCAGATTCGGTATTCAAAACAGTTCCCTCATCATATGTTAAAAACACATAATTTGTGCAGGAAATAAAATCATTCGTATCATAAAAGAAAAATTTATCAGGGTAATTCTGTGCATATTTGTTCAACGCTTCAAGTCTGGGATTGATAGTCTCTCTGAGGACAGTCGATTTATCATCAAGGTCACTCTGCATATTTGAAACACCTGCAATAACAAGCAAAACTGCTGCACAGGTAATTATAAACTGCCAAGTCTTTGAAAACCTTTCTTCTCCCGAACGATTCATAAATCCTTTCATCGGGCACTCATTAACATCGATTAAATCCGTTAATGTGAGCGTTCCGATTACAGCCATTGCAAGAATCATAAGGTCAACAAGGCGAGCCATTACACGTCCGTTAAATTCTAAGAATGTAATTTCAAGCAACAATCCGGCAACAGTGGA
>JAFQEE010000061.1 GCA_017399175.1 Clostridia bacterium
CATAATTTATCGGGGTAACCAATTTGGTTTGTCATTCTGAGCGTAGCGAAGAATCTCCTTTGAAGTGTACAATAAAACCAACAGAGATTCTTCGTCGTTACACTCCTCAGAATGACCTATTTAATTGGTTGTTCTGCCCGACAAACTTCAATTTATCTTATTTTTTTATATTGTTTTTTTGAAAAAATCGTTGTATAATAATTCCATAAATTACGGAGGGATTATTATGAAAAAAATTATTTCACTTATTCTTGTTATGGTTCTGTGCTTTACTCCTTGTTTAGGTCTTGCGGGCTTTGCGGCTGAAATCGAGGATGTAAACAGCGACTATACAATCGTTTCACCTTATGCTGATGTTGTCTGGGAAGGTGACGGTGCGTGGGGTGCTTACAAAGGCTCACTTCATTCACACACAACATACAGTGACGGAAATGTTGACCTTGCAACTATGGTAAAGGAATATTATAACCGTGACTACGATTTCCTTGCAAATTCTGACCACGGTGTAACAGGTGTTGCATGGAACAGAGCACCTAAAAAGGTTTTGCTTTATTCATATCAGAAGCTTTTAGGCTATGATGTTGCACATCTTACTGACGAGGAATACGAAGGCATTATTACAGGCACATATCCTACTGCTGACGGTACAATCAGAAACAAAAAGATGACTTGCGTTACAGGTGCTAATGAGCTTAACAATATGACTCTTACAAAGAGCCATGTTAACGCTTTCTTTATACCTGAAAATGTAGGTAACGGTTACGGCGGATGGGAAAACGGATACGAAGATGCTGTGAAATTCACACAGAAACACGGCGGACTTTCAATTATCAATCATCCCGGTGACTGGCTTGAAAGTCGTAGCGATATTTCAACAGTAAGTGACCCGAAGAACATCAAATACTTTGGCGACATCATCCTTAAATACGATTCTTGTCTTGGTATAGAGGTTTTCAACGAAACTAACAGCGTTACTCCTTTCGACAGAATTTTGTGGGATAATCTTCTCATGTACACATTACCTTACGGTAAAAATGTTATCGGCTTCAGCAATACTGATGCTCATACAGTAGGAAACATCGACAGCTCCTTCAACATCTATATGATGGAAGAAAATAATGTTGAAAACATCAAGGAAACAATGCAGACAGGTGCATCATTTATGGTGACAAGAGAACTTCCTTGCGGTAATGATATTATTGGACCTGCAGAAGGCTTTGATGTGAAAAATTCAGGTCTTCCATATCCTGTTTTCACAAAAGTAGCAGTTGACGGGCATAAAATCACAGTAAATGCAGAAAATGCAGATACAGTTCAGTTTATCGCAAACGGTGAAGTAATTTACAGTGGTGCAATCACTTCTGGCGAAGTGACTCTTGACCTTGATACAATTAACGGTGCAGAGGACTTCCAGTATGTAAGAGCGGAACTTTTCGGTGAAGGTGGTATGTGTCTTACACAGGCACTTGTTATTGACGACGAGCCAACTGAAGAATTTGAAAAGGACAAGGGACTTATCCCATTTATCAAAAAGGTGATTTTCACTCTCAAGAGTTCAAGACTCTGGGTAATCCTTGTTGAACTTTACAGAATTATATTCTAAATTTGTAATTCCGAATTGAAAATCAGGTCATTCTGAGGAATGAAATGACGAAGAATCTCTGTTGGTTTTATTGTTTGCTTTGGTATAGATTCTTCGCTACGCTCAGAATGACATGTCAAAATAGTTTATTATAAGGGGCGATTTGAGAATCGCCCTTTTATGAATGAAGGTGAGAAAATGACACAATTTAATATAACAGGTATGAGTTGTGCTGCCTGTGTTGCAAGGGTTGAAAAGGCTGTCAATTCTGTTGACGGTGTAAATTCCTGCTCCGTCAGTCTTCTCACAAATTCAATGGGTGTGGAGGGAACTGCTGACCCACAGAAGATTATTTCTGCAGTAAAAGATGCAGGTTATGGTGCAAGTCTTAAAGACTCTGAACCTAAATCAGCAAAAGACGAAAACGCCCTTGAAGACACAGAAACTCCAAAACTCAAAAAAAGATTGATTGCGTCCTTGGTCTTTATGCTTGTGCTTATGTACATTTCAATGGGACAGGTTATGTGGGGTTGGTACTTGCCGGAAATATTATCATCAAACCCACTTGCAATCGGACTTTTACAGTTGCTTTTAACAGCAATCGTAATGGTAATCAATCAAAAATTTTTCATAAACGGCTTCAAGGGACTTGTCCATAAATCTCCTAATATGGACACTCTTGTTGCCTTGGGTTCAGGTGCGTCTTTTGTATATAGCACCTATGCACTTTTTAAAATGACAGCGGTCAGCGGCGAGATGGCACATCACTATCTTCACGAGTTTTATTTCGAGTCCGCTGCAATGATTTTAACGCTTATTACCGTTGGCAAGATGCTTGAAGCACGGTCAAAGGGCAAAACCACAAATGCATTAAAATCTCTTATGAATTTAGCACCAAAAACCGCAACAATTCTTAAAGACGGAATTGAAGTAGAAATACCTATTGAACAGGTGCAAAAAGGTGACATCTTTGTAGTAAGACCCGGAGAGTCAATTTCCGTTGACGGAATAATTCTTGACGGTCATTCTGCTGTTGACGAGTCAGCACTTACAGGGGAGAGTATCCCTGTCGACAAATCTGTCGGTGACAAGGTTTCAGGCGGTACAATTAATCAGTCGGGCTTTATTAAATGCGAGGCTTTGCGAGTAGGCGAAGACACCACTCTTTCACAGATTATTAAGATGGTTAGTGATGCCGCTGCAACAAAAGCACCTGTTGCGAAAATTGCCGATAAGGTTTCAGGAATTTTTGTTCCTGTTGTAATCACAATCGCAGTTATTGCCACAATCGTCTGGCTAATTGCAGGTCAAAGTTTTGGTTATGCACTTGCTCGCGGAATTTCAGTTCTCGTGATTAGTTGCCCTTGTGCATTGGGACTTGCAACGCCTGTTGCCATTATGGTTGGTAACGGAGTGGGTGCTAAAAACGGAATTCTTTTCAAAAATGCAGTTTCACTTGAAGAAACAGGCAAGGCGAATATAGTAGTTCTCGATAAAACGGGTACAATAACAACGGGACAGCCAACAGTTACGGATATTTTACCAATCAATTCAACGGAAAATGAACTGTTGAATGTGGCATACTCCCTTGAAATAAAAAGTGAACATCCACTTGCAAAGGCAATAGTGAAAAAGGCTGACGAAATGAAAGTTTCAGCAGTAAATGTTGAAAATTTTATGTCCCTTGCAGGTAACGGAGTTCAGGGTAAAATCGAAAATCAATCTTTTTATGGCGGAAATCTTACATTTATAAGTTCAAAAGTGACTGTTGATGATGAAACCGTTAAAAAGGCTGAAACACTTGCCGAAAGTGGCAAAACACCGTTGTTTTTTGCAAGTGAAGAAAAACTTCTTGGTATAATCGCAGTTGCCGATATTATCAAAGAAGATAGTCCAAAAGCCATAAAAGAACTGCAGAATATGGGCATAAAGGTCGTTATGCTCACAGGGGACAATGAAAAAACTGCCAATGCAATCGGTGCACAGGCAGGAGTTGATGAAATTATTTCGGGTGTTATGCCTGACGGTAAAGAAAAGGTTATCCGTCGACTTCGTGACAAAGGCAAGGTCATTATGGTTGGTGACGGAATTAACGACGCTCCTGCACTCACTCGTGCAGATATCGGTATGGCAATCGGTGCGGGTACTGATATCGCCATTGATTCAGCGGATATTGTGCTTATGAAAAGCCGACTTTCCGATGTGGCTTCTGCAATCAGACTCAGTCGTGCGACACTTAAAAATATTCACGAAAATCTTTTCTGGGCATTTTTCTATAATGCAATCGGAATACCCCTTGCAGCAGGAGTATTTATAAATATTTTCGGTTGGGAACTAAACCCTATGTTCGGTGCAGCTGCGATGAGTCTTTCCTCATTCTGTGTTGTGTCAAATGCTCTGCGATTGAATTTTAAAGATATTCGCAACAGTAAAAAGGATAAAAAAATCAAATTCAAATATAAGGAGAAAAAACCTATGGAAATCACAATGAAAATTGAAGGTATGATGTGTCCGCATTGTGAGGCACACGTTAAAAAAGCACTTGAAGGAGTTGCAGAAGTTCGCGAAGCAATTGTAAGCCACAAGGACGGCACAGCAATCGTAACTCTTGATGCGGATGCAGCACCTGTAACTCTCAAAAAAGCCGTGGAAGAACAAGGTTATAAAGTAATAGATTAATTCAAATCTAAGTTGGTTTTGTAAGGGACGTCGACTCGGCGTCCCTTTTATATGTGACAAATCATAATTTGTAGGGCTCTTTATAGAAAAACCAAATTCTTGTCTCCCCTGAAAGGGCGCGAGCATCTGGTGGATGCTGTATTAGCGCTGTCTGAGCCGACAGGCGAGTAATGGAGCTGTCATCGTAAGGTGACTGAGGGGTTCCCGCCGTTGTTGTTTAATATATAAATAAAACACCTTCACTTGACAAAATTATTCTTTTATGTAATTATGTAGTTAGTGGAGGTGTTACAATATGACTAAAAAAGAATCCTTTAAATTGTTCTTTTCCAACAGTTGGTGGGGTATTTATGGTTGGTGCCTTTTTAATCTCATTTTTGCAATTACATATTTTATTACCATAGAATATGCGCGTGAATTAGATTTTGAGTTTTCGCCCAGTGGACCTGATTTGCACGAGTGCTTGATTCCGTACGCTATTATTTATATTGTGGCACTCGTTCCAGCCTTTTTGATGGGATTTTTTTGGATGAATAAAACAGGAAATGCTATATCAGACTTTGTGTCTTTATTGCCGATAAGATTTTTAACAGTAGTTTTTTCTTTAGGCATGGCTAGTTATCACAATTACCATGTTTTTGTCAACTTTTCTGTTGCTACACTTGACACTATGCTTAATTACATAGTGTTTGCTCATAGAGTATATCGTTCCTATGATTTTGAACCTGTGTGGTATTATCTCACAAGCTTAATTCCATTTGTAATAATGTTTATCGGTTTTCAATTTGGTAAAAGGAGAAGAAAAAATAAACAAGAAGAAATAAAAGAATAAATGTAAGGGCGATTTTAAATCGCCCTTTTTCTATGCAACAAATTATAATTTGTCGGGGAGATTATCAAATTCACCTCCCTCATTGAGGGAGGTGGCATTTTCGTGAGAAAATGACGGAGGGAGTTACTCCCCCAGTCACTCGCATAGCTCGTGACAGCCCCCTCGGAGATGGGGCGTAATGGTATTCATTCATCCCTACAAATTCCAATTTACCAAAACAACATTTCAAAAAACAAACCGAACAGATTAATTTCTGTTCGGTCTTTTTGGTTATTTAATCTCATTCACATCATATGGTGTTCTTTGATACACGAAGTAGTTGAGCCAATTCTGGAACAAAAGGCTTCCTGCACCTCGCCAAGTAAGTGGCGGAGTGAGTTGTGTATCGTCATTAGGGAAATAGTTATATGGGAGTTTGATGTCCAGCCCCTTATGTAAATCCCTGAAGTATTCACGGGCAAGTGTATCACTATCGTATTCACTATGACCTGTGCAATAGAAATTTCTGCATTCCATATCAGCCACAAGGTGAACACCTGAAATCTCGGAATATGAGAGAATCTGCAAGTCTTTAACAAGTGCAATATCCTCTTTTTTTGTTTCTGTGTGTCTTGAATGTGGAACATAGAAAAGGTCGCTGAAACCACGAAGTAAAGGATGATACATATCAAGTGGCTTGTGTGGGAAAATGCCAAACATCTTTTCGGGTAATTTGTATTTTGGAATACCGTAATGGTAATAAAGTGCAGCCTGAGCACCCCAACAGATATGGAATGACGAATAAACATGACTCTTTGCCCAATCAAAAATTGTGCAAAGCTCATCCCAATAGTCAACCTCTTCAAATGGCATCATTTCAACAGGAGCACCCGTCACAATCATACCGTCAAATTTCTGGTCCTTGATATCGTCAAAGGTCTTGTAGAATTTGAGCATATGCTCTTTGCTTGTGTTTTTACTCTCGTGAGTTGCAACCTGTAAAAGCTCAACCTCAACCTGTAAGGGTGAGTTACTTAAAAGCCTTAAAATCTGTGTTTCAGTTTCGATTTTTGTGGGCATTAAGTTAAGAAGAATAATTTTAAGCGGACGAATATCCTGAATATTCGCTCTCTGCTCTGTCATAACAAAGATATTCTCCAGTTCAAGATTATGTCTTGCCGGTAACTGGTCATCAATTTTAATAGGCATTTCGTCCACTCCTTTCTTCAATATGCAAGAACTAATTTTATCACAATATGTTTATATTGTCAAAGGGAAATGCTATGTTCAACATCCATCCATTTATGTTCTGTGAAATTTCTTACACGAACAACAATTTCATTCTCATAAACTTCAACATACATTCCCATTCCTTTGTCCTGAATGTCAGCATCACCGATAGTATTATCAGCACCAAAGGCAGGAACACTTATATATGTAATGTTATCTTCGTTTGCATAGGAAACCTGATTATCATAAAGTCCCATATGAAGATGTCCTGAAAAATAGATAATCTGATTTTTCGAGTTTTTAAGTATTTCGTGAAGTTTTTCGCTGTCCTCACCGATATGACCGTCTGTCCAAACATCTTCCCATGTGTGGTTAAGAGGGTAATGGTTAAAAATGAAAATTGGTTTTCCGTCTTTTTCTGCTAACTTTAATTCATTTTCCAGCCAGTCGAGTTGCTTGTCGGAAATATCTTCCTGAACTCCGGCATCAGATTCTGAACCAAGCACGATAAATTTATATCCATCAATGCTGTAATTGTAATATAGTGTGTCATACTTTGCTTTTATAAACGAGTTTTTATAATCAAAAAATCTGTCTTTTAAATCTTCATAATCACCGACATTATATTTGCTTGGACAAAGGTCGTGATTACCGGTAACCATAAGAACGGTATCAATTTGATTATGTTTTTTCAAAAGACCAAAAAAGGAACTTAATTCAATAACCTGACTGTTCATTGTGTTGTCGCCTAAGAATATAAGAGCATCATTTTTGTCGGCAGAGTTTACATCGCGAAGTCCTTCACCAAAAAGTTCAAATTTATCCTTGTTATTACCCTCAACATGCACATCAGAAAGAACAGAAAATACTAAGTCAGCATCTTCTTTTGAAGTGGTGTATGTCGCAATTTCATTTACAGGAGAATAAATGAACAATGCGAGTATAAATGCAAGGAGTTTGTATAAAAGTTTCATTTTTCCACATCCTTTACGGGATATTCTTTCAACGCATTGTATTCAATGTAGTTCCAATGGTGTTCAAAATCAGTCTGGTTTCTTATTATGTGGTCGGAGTATCGTTTTTGCCACAAAATCTCGTTTTTATCACCTGATAATTCCCAATACTTTTTTGTTGTATATGATTTAAAGTTTCTGATGACATCTTGTAGGGGCAGGTCTCCGTGCCTGCCCGTGTATCGGGATTCAATATTGTCGATTGTGATAAGAAGATGAACATGATTAGGCATTACAATTGCATTTTCCACATCTATATCTTTGTAATGTGTGTTCATAAAACCGATTGCTTTTTCTACTTCTTTTCCTAATGGTGTTAAGACGATTGCATCTTGCGGGCAGGCACGGAGACCTGCCCCTACAATTTCTTCTTTTGATTTATAATGTGCCAGCAAATGCCTTTTATCCTTGACACAAATTGTTACAAAATAACATCTGTTTGAACTGTAATCATACCCTTGTAACCTTATATTTTTTCTTTTGGGTAATTCCTTGTTGTTCATAATTATAATATTTCTGCCAAAATGGTGTTTGACATTAAAAATCCCTTGCGGGTTAATGCGATACCGTTTTCATTTGAAATCATATACCCATTATCAATGAAAATCTTTGATTTTTCGTATAATTCTTTTGGAATATTATGACCGAATCTTTCTGAAACTTTATTTTCATTTAAACCATCAACAAGTCTTAAATTAAGCATTGCATATTCTGTGAAATCTCCGCCAAGTCCGTCTTGAATAGGTGAATTTCCATTCATAAAAGAATTAAAATCTCTGTCAAAATAAAATCTTTTTCTGTTCAAAAATGAATGTGCAGACGGTCCAAGACCCAAGTATTCTTCACAATGCCAATATTTAAGATTATGTTGACTTTCAAAGCCTTTCTTCGAGAAATTTGAAATCTCGTATTGCATAATACCTTGATTTTCAAGGGTTTCGCACATCTGCAAATACAAATCAGCAGTCAAATCGTCGTCAGGAAAATCGTATTTATGTCGATTTTTGTAAAAATGCGTGTTTTCTTCAATTTTGAGCATATATGCACTAATGTGCGGCACACCAAGAGAAATAGAAAAGTCAAGAGTTTCATTTAAACTCTTTTCAGTTTGATTAGGAATTCCGAGCATAACATCAAGAGTGATATTCTCAAAGCCAACATTCTGTGCTGTTTTTACGGCATTTTCAACCTGTTTTCTGTCAGAAAGTCTGCCGAGCATTCGTCTTTCACTATCCACAGCAGATTGAAGTCCCATTGAAATTCTGTTTACACCACAGTTGTAAAGAGTTTTGATAAAATCTTCACTAAGTCCATATGGATTGCACTCAACTGTAATTTCTGCATCGTTTGTCAAAAAGTCAGTTTTGCAGGCTTTGACGAGAGTTTCAAGGTTTTTTGCCCCTAAAACTGACGGAGTTCCGCCACCAATGTAAAGTGTATCGCCTTTACGTTGTAAAGTAGAAATACTTGACAAAATTCTCTCTTTTAAAACAACGGTGTATTCATCTTTTTCGGTTTCTTTTCCGCTGAAAGAATAGAAATCACAGTATGGACATTTCGATTTGCAGAATGGAATATGCAGATAAAGTCCTATGTTTTTCATACTTTTATGTAAGAAATTGTATGACCGCAGGATTTAACATATTTCACAAGGTCGTCGAATTTCAGGAACACAGTTGCGTGGTTATCGTTAGGGTGACAACCAACAATATCTTCCTTTTTAAGGTCTGCGTCAAAGTAAATTTCAAGTTCTTTTTCTGTGTCATAAATCACACCAAAAGGGGATACAGAGCCTTTTTCGACTTTAAGATATTTGTCAAGTCTTTCGTCAGAAGCAAAGCTCAACTTTGTGGAGTCGATTTCAGCACGGATTAACTGTAAGTTTGCTCGTTTGTCACCGTGAAGCACAACAAGCATATTGCGAGTACCCTTAACATCACGAAGAACAAGGTTTTTCGGAATATGACCGTTTTCTGTAAGGTGATATTCTTCGATTTCCTCCATTGTGAATGCAGCAGGATGCTCCACTTGTTTGTATTCGATTTCTAATTCTTTAAGTTTTTCAAAAATTTCTTTATTCATCATCGAGTTTAAGCACAGCCATAAATGCCTCTTGCGGTACTTCAACCGTACCGAAGTGACGCATACGCTTTTTACCTTCCTTCTGCTTTTCAAGCAATTTCTTTTTACGGGTAATGTCACCGCCGTAGCACTTTGCGAGAACGTCTTTTCTCATAGCCTTAACAGTTTCACGGGCAATAACCTTACCACCGATAGCCATCTGAATAGGAATTTCAAACATCTGGCGCGGAATATTGTCTTTAAGTTTTTCTGCGATTCGACGAGCCTTCGCATATGCCTTTTCACTATGAATCATAAATGAAAGAGCATCGATAATATCACCATTGAGAAGCACATCAAGTTTAATGATGCTTGAACGCTGATAATCACTCATTTCATAGTCGAATGACGCATAACCGCGAGTACGGGATTTAAGTACATCAAAAAAGTCATAAATGATTTCATTAAGTGGCAAAATGTAGTGTAAATCAACACGGTCAGATGCAAGGTGAGTGGTATTCACATAAACACCTCGTCTATCCTGACAAAGATTCATAATTGCACCGATATATTCAGGCGGAGCATAAATATGTGCCTCAACCGTTGGTTCTTCGCAAAAATCAATGTTTGCAGGGTCAGGATAATGGCTTGGGTTGTCGATTTCGATTACATCACCGTTTGTAAGGTGAACCTTGTAAATAACACTTGGAATTGTTGTTACAAGGTCAAGGTTGTATTCTCTTTCAAGTCTTTCCTGAATGATTTCAAGATGCAATAACCCTAAGAAACCGCATCGGAAACCGAAACCGAGAGCACCTGATGTTTCAGGCTCGAATGAAAGTGCAGCATCGTTTAATTGTAATTTTTCAAGTGCTTCACGAAGATTTTCATAGTCAGCACCGTCAGCAGGATAAACACCGCAGAATACCATAGGATTAACTTTTCTGTATCCTGCCAATGGTTCACTTGCAGGGTTTTCAGCAGTTGTAACTGTGTCACCAACTCGTGCATCGCCAACAGTCTTGATTGACGCAGTAATATATCCAACCTCACCTGATGTGAGTTCTTTCTGTGGTTCCATAGCATTTGGTCGCATATAACCAACTTCAACAACATTGAATTCAGCACCTGTTGCCATCATTCGCATTGTGTCACCGGGCTTGATTTTACCGTCCATAATACGCACATAAACGATAACACCCTTATAGCTGTCATAAACCGAGTCAAATACAAGTGCACGAAGTGGTTCACTATCACGATTTTCAGGTGGCGGAACAAGAGAAACAATGCTTTCAAGCACCTGTTCAATGTTCTGACCTGTTTTTGCAGAAACTCTTGGAGCTTCGTCACAAGGAAGACCGATAACTTCCTCAACCTCGTTTGCAACTCTGTCAGGGTCGGCAGCAGGCAAGTCAATCTTATTGATTACAGGCACTAATTCAAGGTCGTGGTCAAGTGCTAAATATGTATTGGCAAGTGTCTGTGCCTCAACACCCTGTGAAGCGTCGATAATAAGCACAGCACCTTCACAAGCAGCAAGTGAACGGGAAACCTCATAGTTAAAGTCAACATGACCGGGAGTGTCGATAAGGTTAAGTTCGTATGTTTCACCGTCTTTTGCCTTATAGTCAAGTTTTACCGCGTGAGCCTTAATTGTGATACCGCGTTCACGCTCTAGGTCCATATTGTCAAGTAACTGCTCGGTCATATCACGCTTTGCGACAGTTTCAGTAAGCTCTAAAAGTCGGTCAGCAAGTGTACTCTTACCATGGTCGATATGAGCGATAATTGAAAAATTTCGGATATTGTCTTTCTTAGCCATATATTACCTCATAAATCCTTCGCCGATAATCTGTTTTGCTTGTGTAATAATGAAAAAAGCGTTTTCATCGGCAGATTTTATTTTCTTAATTATTTTTTGTATCTGGTTGTCATAACAGGCACAAAGTAAAATGTTGTTTTCATTACCTGAATAACCACCCTGACCTTTAAGCACCGTAACACCACGCCCAAGGTCATTTATAATTATGTGACGAATTTCATCACTTTTTTCTGAAAAAATCATAATCATTGCACCGCGACTTATGCCGAAAACAACGAAGTCCAGCACCTGTGCACTCACAAAAATTGTGACCGCAGCATAAAGCACCGATTCAGCGTTGCCATAGACAAAACCGCCTGCAATAATAACAATAGCATCAAGTAAAAAAATCGATTTACCCAATGTGATGTGAGGATATCGAAGTTTGATAAGCCTTGCAATTATGTCAACTCCGCCCGTTGTAGCATTTCGAAGAAATATCATTCCCAATGAAAGTCCCGAAAGCACACCGCCGAAAATTGACGAAATAAGCAAATCGTTTTCATAAACGGGCAAAACAGTTCCCATATTGATGATTACTGATGAAATACCGATAACCCAGAATGTTCTTAACACAAAAAGTGCACCTAATTTTTTGAATGCGATGATTAAAAGGGGAACATTCATCACGAAAATAGCAGTACCTATTGGTATTTCATACAGATAGTTGAGAATTGTCGCAATTCCCGTAACGCCACCGTTGAGAATGTTGTTCTTTGCCATAAAGCAGTTGATTCCAACGGAAAACAACCCACTTGCCGTAACGAAAACGGCTGTATCAATTAAAAAATCCTTAATGCTATACTGAAGTTTTTTCAGACTCATCAACCTCGATTGCTTTGATAACTTCATTAAGCAAAAGAGTGAGTCGTTCAGTTTCATCTTTAAGATACAAGTATCCCACAAGTGCCTCAAAACCTGTTGCGTAATGATAGTCACAACCACTCTGGTTTTTCGGAGTATGGGAGGTGTGAGCATTTCTGCCACGCTTAAAAACTTCTGTTTCTTTTTCTGTAAGGAGAGGAAGAATAGCGCGCATACCCTTGCTTTGTGCCTCAGCCTTTACCCAATTAACCGAGAGTTTATGTAACTTGCCAACAGGTCGGTTTGCGTCACAGACCAGCATCTCACGAACAAAAAGTGAGAAAACCGCATCGCCTGTAAATGCAAGTGTCAGGGGACTTAATGTATCCACCTTAATTTCTTTGTCGTATAATCTCATATGTTTTATGGAACATAGTCAAACTCTAAATCATAGATGCTGACTGTGTCACCCTCCTGAATACCTTTATCAATAAGTGCCTGAATTACTCCGCGTTCCTGAATAACTCTCTGGAAATACTGGAGTGATTCATAGTCGTCAAGGTCAGTTTTGCAAAGAATTCTGTAAATCCAATCAGCCTCAACAATATAAACACCGTCTTCCACAGTAACCGTAAATCCGTCCTTGCTCTTTTTAGCAATAACTTCCATTGGAATTTCTTCAGTTTCGTATCTCTTTACAGGAGGAAGTGTATCAAGTTTTCTTGCAACAGCATTAATAAGTTCCTGTGTACCGTGTTTAATCGGTGCTACTATTTCATAGTATTCGTAGCCCTTGTCCTCAATATACTTTCTGAAATTCTCAAGCTGTTCGTCTTCTGCAAGGTCGATTTTATTACCTGCAACAATCTGCGGACACTTTGCAAGTTCAGGGTTAAACTTCTCTAATTCTGCATTGATTGCTTCAAAATCTTCAATAGGATTTCTGCCTTCGCTACCCGCAACGTCAACAATGTGAACAAGCATTCTGCATCTTTCAACATGACGAAGGAACTCGTGACCAAGACCGATACCCTCGGCAGCACCCTCAATAAGTCCGGGGATATCCGCCATAACAAAGCTTTTTTCAGGTCCCATTGAAACAACACCAAGTACAGGGATAATTGTTGTGAAATGATAGTCACCTACAATCGGCTTTGCCTGACTCACGACAGAAATAAGTGAAGATTTACCAACATTAGGGAAGCCTAAAAGACCAACATCTGCAATAAGCTTTAATTCAAGGCTTACTTCCCATTCCTCACCGGGAGCACCGTTTTTTGCGAATTTTGGAGTCTGACGAGTTGATGTTGCAAAGTGAGAGTTACCCCAGCCACCACGACCGCCTTTTGCACCGATAAACTGGTCGTCAGTTGACATATCAGCCATAATAACGCCACTTTCAACTTCACGGATAACAGTACCGCGTGGGACTTTGATAATTAAATCCTTACCTTTTTTGCCTGTGCATCTGCTACCACTACCGTCAGCACCGTTTTCAGCCTTGTACTTTCTCTTGTAACGGAAATCGGCAAGAGTAGAAAGGTTGTCATCAACCTGAAAAACAATGTTACCGCCTTTGCCACCGTCACCACCGTCAGGACCACCTGCGTTAATATATTTTTCTCTGTGAAAAGCAACAGCACCGTTACCGCCGTCACCCGCTTTAATTTTGATTTTAGCAATATCAACAAACATAATTTTACCTCGACTTGCATACAATTATATATAAAAACCCATTATCTTTAATATTGTACACTATTTTTATAAAATAATAAATACCTAATTTAAATTTTTTACAAATTATAATTTGTTCTGTGTCATTCTGAGAAACGAAGTGACGAAGAATCTCTGTTGGTTGATACATTACTTTGGTAGAGATTCTTCGCTAACGCTCAGAATGACCTACGCAATCTGTTCTACAATCTCAAATTTGCAGAACAAAATGGAAAAATAATCTATATTTTTAAAAATTCAATAATTTTACACCGAAAATCGCATATAATGTACATAAACATCTTGACAACCACAATATATTGTGCTATTATTCAAATACAGACAGAAAAATTAGAAAAAATTGCTTATTAAATCACAATTTGTGTCCGTAAAAACGGACTGAAAATATAAAAATATTCGAACATTTGTATTGACTTTTGCAAAAAATCGTCTATAATATGACTTGTAAAGAACATTTGTTCCAATTTGTTCGGTAGCGAACAATCAGAAATATCGGAGGTTGATTTTATGACAACAACATTTGCAATCACAACTTTAATAGAATTAGCAGTAGCAATCCTTCTCGTTTACGGCTTTATGCATGAGGACAAGATGATTGCCTTTGAACAATCAGTAAAAAGAATTGTAATCGGTAACATCCGCCGTGCAATCCGTATTCGTAATCACAAAAAAGCGGTGGCAAGAGGGGAACATCTCCACTTGTATTCATCAAACGGTCGTGTTCAGAACACAAACTCAACAGTAGCATAATATCCATACTTCATTTTTACTTACTCCTTTCTCTCACACACAAGGAAAATCCCCAGGGTAATTCATTTTACCTTGGGGATTTTTCTGTATATGCAATTATAAATAATAAGTCATTCTGAGGAGTGTAACGACGAAGAATCTCCATTAGTTGCAATGTTTCTTTAAAAGAGATTCTTCGCTACGCTCAGAATGACACCAATTCCATTTTGCGCTTTGCGTTTTGCACTTTGCATTATTCAGCTGTATATTCCCTTACTCTCAACGGAATATCGATTTCCTCACAGAGCTTTTTACAATCCTCAATGTCTTCCTTGCTGATAACATCAACAACGGTGAGTTTTGTTGGGACACCGTATTCTTTACATTCTTTTGCAAACTTGAGCATTACATCGAATGACTTTTCGCCAAATGACGGTTTTGTAATTTCATTATATTTTTCTTTGGTAGGAGCATTAAGACTTATGGAAACAGAATCGATAACATCGCAGATTTCCTTTGCAGTTTCCCTCTTGTTAATAAGGTCAGAAAGTCCGTTTGTATTAAGTCGGATTTTAATACCTTTTTCTTTTAAATACTTACAAGCCTCAAGCATATTGTCGAGGGCACAAGTTGGCTCACCATAACCACAGATAATAATTGAGTTGTTGTATTTACTGAAATCAAATTTGTCGATTTCAGCCTTGATTTCGTCAATTGTCGGGTTGTGTTCAAACCATAAAGTTGTTGCTTCACCAACGCTGTCACCATTGTTGCGGATACAGAATGTGCATCTGCAAGGACAAGCATTTGTGATGTTGAGGTAAGCCTGATTTCCGTATGTATAAACTATGTCAGCCATTTTTAAACTCCTTTAGAGATTTTTGATTTAAGATTTATTTTGTCTACGGCTTTTGCAATAATTAAGAAGATAATACCACTTGCGACGGCCTGAATGGTGTTGCCGATTAGTGAAAGTGTTGCCGATGCCACAGAATAAAGAATAGATTCAGCAACAAAGTAACCGAAAATGGTTATAACTCCCGAAACAACAGTCATTAAAACCGTTTGTTTTGATAAGATTTTATTTGATTTGTATTTTCGGCACACAAGTGCAAATGGAATAACATTCAGTACTTTAATAATCATTGTGGGAACTGCCCATATTGCATAGCCAGAAAGAATATCTGCTAAAGCACCACCTAAAGCACCTGCAATAATGCAATAGGGGAATGGCAAAACACAAGCAGCGAGATAAACAAAGCTGTCACCTAAATGAATGTAGCCTTCGCCAAGTCCTGTTGAAAATTTTATAACACTTGTTGCGAGTAATATGATTGCGGTAAAAATCGCAGTATTTGTAATTCTTAAAAGAGATTTTTTATTTCGCATTTATAAGCATCTCCAAATACTTTTGAAAATTCACTCCGTTTGGCTCGTAATCGAGTTCAGATGGGGTGCTTTTTATTGAGTTGTATATAAAATCTGTTGCGAGTGAAACTGATTCAACAACATTCATTCCTTTTGTAATTCCGCCACAGACAATGCTTGAAAAAATGTCGCCCGTACCGGAGTAGCTACCGTTCAAAAACCTTGATTTTACAAGGTTTACAGAGCCTTTTTCGACAATTATGTTGCAGATTTCGTCACCTGTTTTCACACCTGTGATAATTACCGTTTTTGTTGTTTTGTTAAGTAAAGAAGATGCAATTTCTGTGATTTTTTCAATGTTGTTTTCTTTGCTTATTTCGTTGTAATCAGCACCGCAAAGAATACAGAGTTCAGTAAGATTTGGTGTGATAATATCTGCTTTTTTTGTAAGCACTTTTACCTTTTCACAAAGCTTTTCGTCATAGGTGTCATACAAAACACCATCGTCAGCCATAATAGGGTCAACAAAAACAAGAGTGTTTTCACCTTTAAAATTTTCAATAAAATCAAGGATAATATCCACTTGCTTTTCACTAGCAAGGTACCCTGTAAGAATAGCGTCAAAATGTACATTTTGCTTTTTCCATACATCAATGTAAGGCGTCATATTTTCGGTGAAATCAACACTGTAAAAATCGTCATATCCCGTCTGGTTTGAAAGGATTGCAGTGGGTATAGGATTGCACTCAATCCCAAGCGCCGAAATTATGGGAAGTGACACAGCAAGGGAACATTTTCCAAAACCGGAAATATCATTTATTACTGCTATTTTTTTCAATGTTGTCACCTCTTGCTTTTTTATTTTAACGGATATATAATAATACAAAAGTGTCTTTAATAAAATGCACAAAATTAACAATTTTTAAGGGGACAGTTATCGTGAAAAACCGAAAATTGTATATGCAGATTTACGATTATTACAAGGATTTGATAGAAAGTGGAAAAATGCCCGAGGGAACTCGTCTGCCCTCAATCCGAAGATGTGCAAAAGAGAGAAATGTTAGCAAAACCACAGTTGAACAAGGCTATATGTGTCTTTGTGATGACGGTTATATCTTGCCGAAAAGTCAGAGCGGATATTATGTTTCAAAGCGAGGAAACACCACCAAAAAGACAGAAACAAAAGAAGAAACAGCAAGTCAAAAAAATGCGATTTTGTACGATTTTGCTTCGTCAGGTGTTGATGCAGAAAGCTTTAATATGGATATCTGGCGAAGATACCTTAAAAGTGCCTTGCGACAGGGTGAACGACTGCTTTTTTACGGTGACCCGCAAGGGGAGTATGACCTACGCCGAGAGATTGCAAAGTATGCAAGAGAAACGAGAAACTGCGTCTGTACTGAAGAAAATATCGTGATTGGTGCAGGTGTCCAGACACTTCTCAACATTCTTTGTCCACTTGTAAAAAATAAAAAATCGGTCTGCTTTGATGACTTGTCATACCGTCAGGGCACAGCTATTTTTTCTGACTATGGTTTTAAGGTTAATGATAACAGAGAAAAAAGCAATATAATCTATGTTTCGCCATCATATTCAACCCGTTGGGGTGATGTTATGAGTGTTAAGGACCGATTTGATTTGACCGACTTTGCAAGGAAAAACAATAAGCTGATTATCGAAGATGACTACGGTAGTGAATTCCGTTATTTTAATCGACCGACTCCGTCCCTACAAGGTCTTGACGGTGGCGAAAATGTTGTCTATTTAGGCACATTTTCCAAACTCTTACTGCCTTCAATCCGAATAAGCTTTATGATTCTTCCCAAAGGCTTGACCGAGGCTTATATGAAGAAAAAAGATTTGTATAATCAGACGGTTTCAAAGGCTGACCAGATAGCACTCTGCAGTTATATCCGTGACGGACATCTTAATTCACAAATTCGAAAATCAAGAAAAATCTATGCACAAAAATCAAAAATTCTTACTGATTTACTCGCAGAAAACTTCGGTAAAACCGTAACGATTTTAAAGACAAATTCACCGCTTTATGTAAGGTGTAAATTTAACATAAATATGACCACAGAAGCCTTTTGTAAATCGGCAGAAAAGTCAGGAATTTTGTTAATCCCCGCTAACACAAGCGAAGAATACCCTGAAATTGCATTTTCTGTTGCAACAGTAGGACAAAACAACCTTTCAAATGCGGTGATTTTGCTTGAGAAAGTGGTGCGAAATAGTTAATAAATACAAAAGAAGCGGTGAATTTATGTGCTAATCGCCAATATTACTTATAATAGTATAAAAAATTCAAAAAAATGATAGACTTTTTTGAATTAGTTTGTTATAATTTTAACATGTACTGTTGTGTGAAAATCACAGTATTGATAACATTAATGAGGGTGAGCAAAAGTTCACCATAATCAAACAAAGGAGGAAATTCCAAAATGCTCAAAAAATTAAGTTCCATTCCGTTTGCAGGAACACCGGAGCAAGAGGAACAGCTCAAGGCTGTCATTGAAAAGAATAAGGATGACAAGAGTATGCTTATGCACGTAATGCAGGAAGCACAGGGTATCTACGGTTACCTTCCTTATGAAGTTCAGGTTATGATTGCTGAGGGTATGGATGTTCCGCTTGAAAAGGTTTACGGAGTATCAACTTTCTACGCACAGTTCTCACTTTCTCCAAAGGGTAAGTACAACATTTCAGTTTGTCTTGGTACAGCTTGTTATGTTAAGGGTGCACAGGACCTTGTTGACAAGATTACAGAAAAACTTGGTATCGGCCCTGATGAATGTACAGCTGACGGTGAATTCTCACTTGAAGCTTGTCGTTGTATCGGTGCTTGCGGTCTTGCTCCTGTTCTTACAGTAAATGACGAAGTTTACGGTAAGCTCACAGGCGATGATATCCCAGGTATCCTTGAAAAATATATGGCATAATGAGAGAATTATCTCTTAACATTTTAGATGTTGCTCAGAATTCAATAACTGCAGGTGCTTCGCTTATTACTATTGAGGTTAAAGAAAATACTGTTGACAAAACAATGCTCATCGGAATTTATGATAACGGCAAGGGTATGAGTGAGGAACAGGTAAAAAGTGTTGTTGACCCATTCTTTACAACAAGAACAACCCGAAAGGTCGGTATGGGAATTCCGCTTTTTAAAATGGCAGCTGAACAAACGGGTGGAGGACTTGAAATTAAGTCGGAATTGGGTGTCGGTACAGAAGTCCGTGCATACTTTAAAACGGACAGCGTTGATTTTACACCGCTTGGTGATATTGCTTCAACGGTACAGATGCTTATAACAATGAATACTGACCGTGACTTTGTGTATAAGCACATTGTCAATGAAAAGGAATTCGTTGCTGATACCCGTGAGATTAAGGAAATTCTCGGTGATGTCCCGCTTGATACTTATGAAGTTTCACAGTGGCTATTCGAATTTATAAAAGAAAACACGGAGGTGCTTTATATATGAAAACTCTTGCAGAGCTTATGGCTATCAAAGAAGCAACACAGCAGAAAATGACTGTTCGTGAAGATACAGGCGACGACGCAACAAGAATCGTTGTTGGTATGGCTACTTGCGGTATCGCAGCAGGTGCTCGTCCTGTTCTTAATGCTTTCGTTGATGAAGTTGCAAAAAGAAACCTTAAGGGCGTTACAGTTTCACAGACAGGTTGTATCGGTATGTGCCAGTACGAGCCTATCGTTGAAGTAATCCAGCCTGGTAAGGAAAAAGTAACATATGTTAAAATGACTGCTGAAAAGGTGGCAAAGGTTGTTAATGACCATATCGTTAACGGTAACCCTGTTGCTGAATACACAGTTAGTGCTATTAAATAAGGAGGAAACATAATGTATCGTTCACACGTACTTGTTTGCGGCGGTACCGGTTGTACCTCTTCAAACAGCCAGGCAATTATTGAGGCTCTTGAAACTCAGATTGCTGAAAAAGGATTGAGCGAAGAAATCAAAGTTATCAGAACAGGTTGTTTTGGTCTTTGTGCTCTTGGTCCAATTATGATTGTTTATCCTGAAGGAAGCTTCTATTCACAGGTTAAGGTTGAGGATATCCCTGAAATCGTTGAAGAACACCTTCTCAAGGGTAGAATTGTTACAAGACTTCTTTATGATGAAACTGTAACAGAAACAGAAGTTAAATCTCTTAATGACACAAAGTTCTATGCAAAGCAGGAACGTGTTGCTCTTCGTAACTGTGGTGTTATTGACCCTGAAAATATCGACGAGTACATAGCATATGACGGTTATCAGGCACTTGCTAAGTGTCTTACAGAATACACACCTGAACAGGTTATTCAGGTTGTTAAGGATTCAGGACTTCGTGGCCGTGGCGGCGGCGGATTCCCGACAGGTCTTAAATGGAGCTTTACAGCTGCAAATCAGGCTGACCAGAAATATGTTGTATGTAATGCTGACGAAGGTGACCCGGGTGCATTCATGGACCGTTCAGTTCTTGAAGGTGACCCACACTGTATTATCGAAGCAATGGCTATCTGCGGTTATGCAACAGGCGCTACTGAAGGTTATGTTTATGTTCGTGCTGAATACCCAATCGCAGTTAATCGTCTTCAGATTGCTATTGACCAGGCTAAGGAATATGGACTTTTAGGTAAAAACATTTTCGATTCAGGTTTTGACTTTGACCTTCATATCCGTCTTGGTGCAGGTGCTTTCGTTTGCGGTGAAGAAACAGCGCTTATGACATCTATCGAAGGTAACCGTGGTGAACCAAGACCTCGTCCTCCATATCCTGCAGTTAAAGGTCTTTTCGGCAAACCAACAACAGAAAACAACGTTGAAACATTTGCTAACATTCCACAGATTATCCTCAAGGGTGCTGACTGGTTCGCATCAATGGGTACAGAAAAATCAAAGGGAACAAAGGTATTTGCTCTCGGTGGTAAGATTAACAATACAGGTCTTGTTGAAGTTCCTATGGGTACAACTCTCCGTGAAGTTATCGATGAAATCGGTGGCGGTATTCCAAACGGAAAGAAATTCAAGGCTGCTCAGACAGGTGGTCCTTCAGGCGGATGTATTCCTGCTTCTCTTATGGACACACCAATCGACTATGATAACCTTACAGCAATCGGCTGTATGATGGGTTCAGGTGGACTTATCGTAATGGACGAAGACAACTGTATGGTTGACATCGCTAAGTTCTTCCTCGACTTCACAGTTGACGAATCTTGCGGTAAGTGTACTCCATGCCGTATCGGTACAAAGAGACTTCGTGAAATGCTCGAAAAGATTACTGACGGTAAGGCAACACTTAAAGACCTTGATGAACTTGAAGAGCTTTGCTACTACATCAAGGAAAACTCACTCTGCGGTCTTGGACAGACTGCTCCAAACCCTGTTCTTGCAACTCTTAAGTTCTTCCGTGACGAATATATTGCTCACGTTGTTGATAAGACTTGTCCTGCAGGCGTTTGTAAGAAACTTGTTAAGTACGAAATCGTTGCTGACGCTTGTAAGGGTTGTACACTCTGTGCAAGAAAGTGCCCTGTTGGCGCTATCAGCGGTACAGTTAAGAACCCACACGAAATTGATGCTAATAAGTGTATCAAGTGTGGCGTATGTATCGATTCTTGTAAGTTCGGTGCTATTATTAAGAAATAAGGAGAGTGCAATAAAATGGTAAATATTAAAATTAACAATAAGCCTTATACAGTACCAAAGGGCAGCACTATCCTTGAAGCTGCTCGCCATGCGGGTATTGAAATCCCAACACTTTGCTACCTTAAGGACATCAACGAAATCGGTGCATGTCGTATGTGTATGGTAGAAGTTAAGGGTGCAAGAAGCCTTGTTGCTGCTTGCGTGTTCCCTGTAAACGAGGGAATGGAAATCTTCACAAACACAGAAAAGGTAAGACATTCAAGAAAAATGACTCTTGAACTTATCCTTTCAAACCATGATAGAAAATGTCTTTCTTGTGTACGTAGCGGAACTTGCGAACTCCAGCAGCTTTGCAAGGAATTCGGCGTGGATATCGAAGACAGATTTGACGGTGAAATGGTTCGTTACAACTTTGACGATTCAGCAGCACATATGGTAAGAGATAACAACAAGTGTATCCTTTGCCGTCGTTGTATCGCAGCTTGTGACCAGCAGGGTATTTCAGTTATCGGTGCTAATGCTCGTGGTTTTGATACTCACGTAAGTTCAGCATTTGATAAGGACCTTGCAGATGTTTCATGTATCTCTTGCGGTCAGTGTATCGTTAACTGCCCAACAGGTGCAATCGTTGAAAAGGATGATACAGATAAAGTTCTTGCAGCAATCAATGACCCTGAAAAGTTCGTTATTGTTCAGACTGCTCCTTCAATCCGTGCTACACTTGGTGAAGCATTCGGTATGCATATCGGTACAAATGTTGAAGGTAAGATGGTTGCAGCACTTCGTCGCCTTGGCTTTGATAAGGTGTTTGATACAGACTTTGCTGCTGACCTTACAATTATGGAAGAAGCTAATGAACTTCTTGACAGAGTTCAGAACGGTGGCACACTTCCAATGATTACATCTTGTTCACCGGGTTGGATTAAGTACTGTGAACACTACTATCCTGAACAGATTAAGCACCTTTCAACTTGTAAATCACCACAGCAGATGTTCGGTGCAGTTATGAAGACATACTATGCCCAGAAGCTCGGTATGGACCCTAAGGATATGGTTGTTGTCGGTATTATGCCATGTACAGCAAAGAAATTCGAAACAAAGCGTGATAATCAGGCGGCTTCAGGTTATCCTGATGTTGATATCGCTCTTACAACAAGAGAACTTGCAAGAATGATTGAAAGTGCAGGTATTTTCTTCAAGCATCTTCCTGACGAAGAATTTGATATGCCTTTCGGCGAAAGCACAGGTGCATCAACAATCTTCGGTGCAACAGGCGGTGTTATGGAAGCTGCTCTTCGTACAGCAGTTGAAAAGCTTACAGGCGAAACACTCCAGGATGTTGACTTTACAGCAGTTCGTGGTATGGACGGCGTTAAGGAAGCTGAATATGATGTTGCAGGTAAGAAGATTAAGGTTGCAGTAGCATCAGGTACAAAGAACGCAAAGGTTCTTATGGACCAGATTAAGAACGGCACAAGCGAATATCTCTTTATCGAGATTATGGGTTGTCCTGGCGGTTGTATCAACGGTGGTGGTCAGCCGATTCAGCACGCTGTTGTTCGTAACTTCGTTGACCTTAAGGCTCGTCGTGCAGAAGCACTTTACACAGCTGACAGAAACAACGCAGTAAGAAAGTCACACGAAAATGAAGCAATCAAGACTCTTTACACAGAGTTCCTTGGTAAACCTGGTAGCCATAAGGCTCACGAGGTTCTTCATACTTCATATGTGGCAAGAAAGAAATATTAATTTCTTAAATAATTAAATGAAGACGGGGAGTATAGCAATATACTTCCCGTCTTAAAGGTTAAACTATGAAATCTGGCACTAACAATATGACAACGGGTAATCCGTTGAAACTTATTATTTCTTTCGCAATTCCCATAATGCTGACAAGCCTTGTTCAGCAGTTTTATAATGTTGCGGACACATATATTGTGGGAAAATATATTTCTGATGATGCTCTTGCTGCTGTTGGTGCAGTAGGGCCTATGAGTGGTTTGCTTGTTGGTCTTGCTATGGGACTTACAGATGGTTTTTCTATTCCCGTTGCTCAGTCGTTTGGAGCAGGGGATAAGAAACTTACAAATCATTATGCAGGAAATGCCATTTCGCTTACCATAGTTGCAACCGGAGTTATGACAATTATTTCATTTATATTGATGAAACCGATTTTGCGACTTATGGGTACACCGTCCAATATTTTTCAGGACGCATATACTTATGTAATGATAAATTACCTTGGTATGTTCACAAGAACGATTTATAATGTTCTTGCAGGAATTCTTCGTGCTTTGGGTGATAGCAAATCACCGCTTATGTTTTTATCCGTTTGCGCAGTAGCAAATGTTGTTTTGAATTATATTACAATAGTACCATTGAAAATGGGTGTGTTTGGTGCAGCAATTTCAACCGTACTCGCACAGTTTATATCATGTGTTATGTGTATAATATATGTAAGAAGACGAAACGATATTATATATATTTCGCGTGACAATTTTAAAATTAGGAAAAAAACTGCTGTATTGATGCTCAAAATGGGTGTTCCAAGAGCATTACAGTATTCAATAACAAGTATCGGTTCAATGGTTCTTCAGACCACAATCAACTCTTATGGTTCAGATTATGTGGCAGGATGGACTGTTGCTAATAAACCTGAATTACTTGCTAATATTCCACTTTCTGCAACAGGTGTTGCTGTTGCGACTTTTTCAGGACAAAATTTTGGTGCAGGTAAAATGGACAGAGTCCGTAAAGGTGTTCGCAGTGCAATAATCTTTTCGGGTTGTTTGTCAGTTGTGATGTCGTTCATTCTTTATGGTTTTGGTGATGATATTGCAAGGTTGTTCCTTGATGGAAATAATGATGATGCTATATTTGCGTCAAAAACTTATTTACAGACAATTGCCATTTTCTATTTTGCCCTTGCAGTCTTGTTCGTGTTCAGAAATGCTTTGCAGGGTATAGGTAAAAGCTATGTTTCAATGATGGCTGGTGTTGCCGAATTGTTTGGAAGAATAATTGCAGCGCTTATTTTGTCACGATTTTTTGGATTTGCAGGTGTGTGCTTTGCATCACCGTTTGCGTGGATTTTAGCGGATATACCGTTGCTTGTCATATATTATGTGAAGGTAGTAAAGGAAAAGGATAAAAAATGTTTAAAAAGATAATTTCGATTTTTCTTATCTTTACAATTATATTTACTTTGTCATCTTGTGGCGGAGTTAAGGAAGAACCTACAACAGAACCAACGGAAACTACAACTCAAGTGCCTACGGTAACTGTGACAATCCCCGAGGGCTATACTCTTGTGCGAATTGCGTGGTTGTTGGAGGATAAAGGACTTTGCGTTGCTGACGATTTCATTGAAGCATGTCAAACTTATACCGAATGGCTTGATTTGACACAGTACCCGTTTCTTAATGACTTGCAAAGTGCCGAAAATGTGTGTATTTTCCTTGAAGGCTATTTTTTTCCGTTGACATATGAAATTCCTGAAACAGCAACTGTGCAGGATATCGTAAAGATGTTTTTGAACGGAACTAAAAAGGTTTTTGATGATACTTTTATGCTTATGGTGAATGAAAGCGGATATACTTTGCACGAAATTCTCACTATTGCATCGATTATTGAAAAGGAAGCAAAGTTAGATGACCAAAGACCAATGATTTCTTCCGTTATTCACAACAGAATGAAAGACGGTATGAAAATCCAATGCGACCCGACTGTAAAGTATTGTGATGGTGTTATAAAGCTTGTTTATCCTGAAAAATACGATTATTATTCAGATTTTTACAGCACTTATGTCTGCAATGGCCTTATGGCAGGACCTATTTGTAGTCCGGGAATGAAATCTATTCATGCTGCATTAAGTCCCATTGAAACAAATTATCTGTATTTCATTGTAGGTACTGTACCGCCATATGAATCAAAGTATTCCGAAACATTTAAGGAACATGATGCTTTCTGGCAAGCAAACAAAGATAGACTTACAGGAAATAATTAATTCGGAATTCGTAATGCGTAATTCGGAATTGTAAAAAACCTATATGGTCATTTCGTAGTGGCAGGCTTCCACGCCTGCATTGTCATTCTGAGCGAAGCGAAGAATCTCTTATTAGATAATAGATAACATTTAATAGATAAAAGATAATAATTAGCAGGTAGGGCGGGGTCTTGACCCCGCCGATTTTCTATTCAAATCATAATTTATCGGGGAGATTGAATTCTTGTCTCCCCTGAAAGGGGAGATGTCACCGTAAGGTGACAGAGGGGTTTGTGAAGATTCTCAATTAGTTTGTTGGTCAAAGAACAGACCCCTCAGTCTCACTTTGTTCGACAGCTCCCCTTTCAGGGGAGCCGAGAAAGTATCATAACCACTATAACTCCCCTACAAACTCCAATTTATATGTATAAACAATCAAAACCACCCGTTGAACGGGTGGTATGCACAAGCCCTAGAAGGGCATAATACTGGCGTACCTCTCAAGAGGTATTGAATGATTCGCCAATCGCATTATTTTTACGGGCCGCCGCTAAAGCGGCCTGTTTTTATGCCTTGGTATTCTTACTACCCGTAAACGGGTCTATGTATTCTTTAAATGATATTTGGTCTGCTGCTATATCTTCTTGTAGTTGGTTTCTTATATATTCTTCTATTGCATGTTTGTTTCGCCCTACTGTATCTACATAGTAACCTCTACACCAAAAATGACGATTTCCATACTTATATTTCAAATTTGCATGTCGGTCGAAAATCATCAAACTGCTTTTTCCTTTGAGATATCCAACGAATTGAGCTACACTCAAACTTGGTGGTATTGACACTAGCATATGTATATGGTCTGGACACGCTTCTGCTTCTATTATTTCTACGCCTTTCTGTTCTCATAGTTTTCGCAATATCTGTCCTATATCTGTTTTTAACTTCCCATATATCTCCTGTCTTCTGTACTTCGGTGCAAATACTATATGATATTTGCAATTCCACTTCGAATGTGATAAACTTTTCATGTCATTCATGACAAAATCCTCCTTTGATTTAGTGCGGTTGGCGAACCTGCTCTATTATATCATTGGAGGATTTTCTTGTATCTAAAGATTTTCTATACCACCAGTATAACTGGTGGTTAATTGTGCTTAAGCTACAAAATAAGGACCTACCCTTACGGATAGGTCCCATTTTATTTCATATGAAAACTTTTAATTAGTCTTCTTTTGGAGCATAGAGAGCCTGAAGACGAACAAGGTGTTCATATCTTTCTTTTGCTGTTTCTTCAGCCTGAGCGAAGAGAACTTCTGCTCTTTCTGGGAATGCACGAGAAAGTGATGAGTAACGAGCTTCGTTCATGATGAAGTCACGGTAGCTTGCCTTTGCTTCCTTGCTGTCAATTGTGAATGGGTTCTTGCCCTGTGCCTTGAGAGCTGGGTTGTAACGGAACATATTCCAGTAACCGCAGTCAACAGCCTTCTTCATTTCAGCCTGACAGTTAACCATACCGCCCTTGATTGAGTGCATTTCACAAGGAGCGTAAGCGATGATGATTGAAGGACCGTTGTATGCTTCAGCTTCTGTAATAGCCTTGATTGTCTGGTTGTTGTCAGCACCCATAGCAATCTGTGCTACGTAAACATAACCATAGCTCATTGCGATTTCAGCAAGGCTCTTCTTAGCGATAGCCTTACCTGCAGCAGCGAACTGTGCAACCTGACCGATGTTAGAAGCCTTAGAAGCCTGACCACCTGTATTTGAGTAAACTTCAGTATCGAATACCATGATGTTTACATCTTCACCAGCAGCGAGAACGTGGTCAACACCACCGAAACCGATGTCGTATGCCCAACCGTCACCACCGAAAATCCATACAGATTTCTTTGAAAGGTATTCTTTGTTTTCAAGGATGTCTTTCTTCATTTCGCAGTCGCAATCGAAACCTTCAAGAGCAGCAACAAGAGCTTCAGTAGCAGCTGTGTTCTTTGCACCGTCTTCAAGAGTTGCAAGGTATTCGTTAGCAGCTTCAACTACATTTTCAGGAGTGTTGCAGTTGTCAAGAATAGCCTTAACATCTTCGATAAGACGATTTCTGATTGCTTTCTGACCAAGGTACATACCGTAACCGTGTTCAGCGTTATCTTCAAAGAGTGAGTTAGCCCATGCAGGACCGTGACCGTCTTTGTTTACTGTGTATGGAGATGTAGCAGCAGGACCACCCCAGATTGATGAACAACCTGTAGCATTTGAAATGTACATTCTGTCACCAAAGAGCTGTGTGATAAGTCTTGCATAAGCTGTTTCAGCACAACCTGCACATGAGCCTGAGAACTCAAGAAGTGGAGTCTTGTACTGGCTACCGATAACTGTGTTATCAGCAACATCTTCCTTAACTGTTACATTTTCAACCATGTACTGGAATGCTTCCTGTTTGTAGTCCTGGCTTTCACGAGAAACCATCTTGAGTGAGTTTGTAGGACAAACACCGATACAAACGCCGCAACCCATACAGTCAAGTGGAGAAACTGCAAGTGAGTACTTGTAAACGCCCTTGCCTTTACCAGCCTTCTTGTCAACGATTGTTGCACATTCAGGAGCATTAGCAGCTTCTTCTTCTGTAAGAAGGTATGGACGGATTGTAGCATGAGGACATACATATGAACACTTGTTACACTGTGCACAAGTTGATGCTTCCCATTCAGGAACCATAACAGCAACGCCACGCTTTTCGTAAGCAGCAGCACCCTGTTCGAACTGACCGTCAACGTGGTCCATAAACTTAGAAACAGGAATTGAGTCACCATCCATCTTGCCTACTGGAAGCATGATGTTGTCAACCATCTTAACGAGCTTTTCAGCACCCTTAGATGCTGTTGCAACTGAATCGTCAGTAGCATTAGCCCAGTCAGCAGGAACCGGGATTTTAACGAATGCACCGAAACCTGCGTCGATAGCCTTATGGTTCATATCAACGATATCCTGACCCTTCTTGAGGAACTTCATAGCAGCCTGTTTCATGTAACCGATTGCTTCGTCCTTAGGAAGAACGTTTGCAAGAGCAAAGAATGAAGCCTGAAGGATTGTGTTTGTACGCTTGCCAAGACCGATTTCAGCAGCCAAGTCGATAGCGTTAACTGTGTAAAGCTGAACATTGTTTTCAGCAATATATTTCTTTGTTTCAGCGTTGAGTTTAGCATTAAGTTCGTCAGCGTTCCACTGGCAGTTGATAAGGAATACACCGCCTGGTTTAACGTCCTGAACCATCTTGAAGCCTTTTTCAACGTATGATGGGTTGTGACAAGCAACAAAGTCAGCCTTGTTTATGTAGTATGGGCTCTTGATTGGGCTGTCGCCGAAACGAAGGTGAGAAATTGTAATACCACCTGTTTTCTTTGAGTCATACTGGAAGTAAGCCTGAACATACTTGTCTGTATGGTCACCGATAATCTTGATAGAGTCTTTGTTAGCACCAACAGTACCGTCACCGCCAAGACCCCAGAATTTACATTCGATTGTGCCTTCAGCAGCTGTGTTTGGAGCAGCCTTTTCTTCAAGTGAAAGGTGAGTAACGTCGTCGTGAATACCAAGAGTAAACTGACGAGCAGGTGTTTCAGCATTAAGGTGTTCGTAAACTGCAAAGATGCTTGATGGAGGTGTGTCCTTTGAACCAAGACCGTAACGACCGCCACAAACCTTAGCTGTTCTGCCCATTTCGTTAAGAGCAGCGATTACATCAAGGAAAAGAGGTTCACCGATTGAACCAGGTTCCTTTGTTCTGTCAAGAACAGCAATCTTCTTAGCTGTTTCAGGGATAGCTTCACAGAATGCTTTTGCTGAGAATGGTCTGTAAAGACGAACCTTAACAAGACCAACCTTTTCACCCTTAGCTGTAAGGTAATCAATAACTTCTTCAGCAACGTCACAGATTGAACCCATAGCAACGATAACGCGTTCTGCATCAGGTGCACCGTAGTAGTTGAAGAGTTTGTAGTTTGTACCAAGCTTCTCGTTAACCTTGTTCATATACTTCTCAACGATAGCAGGAGTTGCATCGTAATATGAGTTACAAGCTTCTCTGTGCTGGAAGAAGATGTCACCGTTTTCGTGTGAACCACGAGTAGCAGGACGTTCTGGGTTAAGAGCGTGCTTTCTGAATGCGTTAACTGCATCCATATTTGTCATTTCTTTAAGGTCTTCATAATCCCAGATATCAATTTTCTGAATTTCGTGAGATGTACGGAAACCGTCAAAGAAGTTGAGGAATGGAACACGGCTTTCGATTGTTGCAAGGTGAGCAACAGCGCCAAGGTCCATAACTTCCTGTGTATTTGTTTCAGCGAGCATTGCGAAACCTGTCTGACGACAAGCATAAACGTCTGAATGGTCACCGAAAATGTTAAGAGCGTGTGAAGCAACACAACGAGCTGATACGTGGAAAACTGAAGGAAGGAGTTCACCAGCAATCTTATACATATTAGGAATCATAAGAAGAAGACCCTGTGATGCTGTATAAGTTGTTGTGAGAGCACCTGCTGCAAGAGAACCGTGAACAGTACCTGCTGCACCTGCTTCTGACTGCATTTCAGCAACTTTAACCTGTGTGCCGAAAATGTTCTTTCTACCCTGTGCAGACCACTGGTCAACGTAGTCAGCCATAGGTGAAGATGGAGTGATTGGGTAAATACCAGCTACTTCTGTAAACGCATAAGATACGTGAGCAGCAGCAGTATTACCGTCCATAGTTTTCTTTTGACGAACTATGGGTGTCTTGTTTTCTGCCATTTTGTATTTCCTCCTTAATGGAATTAATTATTAAATAAGTATAAAAGCATAATACATTGATATATGCCCATTCATACATTATAAATAATAACACTTTTATATGAAAATGTAAATAGATTTAATTCTAAAAAATGACGAACTTTGATAAAATTTTAACCATTTTTTGTACAATTTGGAGTATGTGCCCCTTTATGCCAAAAGGCATATTTCATAGCAACGCTATTTCATATCAAAATGATATTTCATAAATCCGCAAGGATTTATTTCATTAATGAAATATTGATAAGCAATATGGAATAATTTTCAATTATGAAATATTCTACTACCGCAGAATGTGAAATAAGAACCTGCCTATTGGCAGAACCTTGTTCCGTAAAGACCTAAAGAAATTTGTTATATATTCATTTCGCGAATGCGATAATTTCTCTCATACTTGACGAAATACATATTTTGTTATAAAATACATACTGATATTTTATAAATATCAAAACTATATTTTTATAAGGATGGTTATGTCGAATGGACACAGACCCTGGGAGTATTATTATTAAAATAGTAACTCTTTTTGCGTTGATTTTTGTCAATGCATTCTTTTCAATGTCAGAAATGGCAATCGTTACCCTCAATGACAACAAAATTGATAAAATGGCTGAGCAGGGTAACAAAAAAGCAAAACAGATTAAAAAGCTTACTGAAAACACAAGCTCGTTCTTGTCAACAATCCAGATTGGTGTTACTCTGGCAGGTTTCTTGACATCTGCTACTGCTGCACAGTCGTTTGCAGAAATGCTTTCAGATGCAATCGCAAAAACACCTGTTGTTGATGTAATTCCTGTTGGTATTATCAGCGGTTTTTCAACTGTTGTAATCACATTGATTATGTCATATTTCTCACTTGTGTTGGGTGAACTTGTACCAAAGAAAATTGCGATGAGCAAGCCTGAAAAAATGGCATTTATGGCAGCACCGATTCTTGTTTTTGTTGCTAAAATCACAAGACCGATTGTCAAATTCCTTGCACTTTCAACAAATGGTGTTTTAAGGCTTATGGGTATTGACCCTCACGCTGACGAAGAAGTTGTTACGGAAGAAGAAATCCGTATGATGGTTGATGTCGGTGGTGAAAAAGGCGTTATCGAGGACACTCAGATTGAAATGATTAACAACATCTTTGAATTTGACGACATTGATGTTGCCGATATTATGACTCACCGTACCGATATGGTATGTGTTGATGAAGAAGAACCGTTAAGTGAAGCAGTTGCACTTTCAATAGAAAACGGATTTTCACGAATTCCTGTTTTTAAGGAAGATCCTGATAATATTATCGGTATCGTATATATCAAGGATTTTCTTAAATATGTGGGCACAAATCTTCCAAAGTCAAAAACTGTCAAGGATATGATGCGACCTGCGTACTATGTTCCCGAAACAAAACGCTGTGGTGAGCTTTTTACTGAAATGACGGAAAAACGAGTTCAGATGGCGGTTGTGGTTGACGAATACGGCGGAACAGCAGGTATTGTAACTCTTGAGGACTTGCTTGAATCTATCGTTGGTAATATTCAGGACGAATATGACCAGGAGGACGAGGAAATCTCAATTATCAATGACACAACCTTTGAGGTTGATGGCATTACCGATATTGAAGAAGTTGAAGAATGCACAGGAAAGACATTTCCTGAAGGTGATTATGACACAATCGGCGGATATATTATCAGCGTTCTCGGTTTCTTGCCACAAGATGGTGAAATGAATCAGGTTCAGTTCGAAAATGTGAAATTCACAGTTCTCAATGTAGAAGAACGAAGAATAGGCAAAGTTAAAGTCGAAATTCTCCCTGAAGAAAAAAAGGAAGAGAAGGAAGAAGAACGTCGTTTCTTCAGCAGAAAAGAAGAATAAATCAAAAATTTAGGGGCGATTCACGAATCGCCCGTTTTTGTGAGCAAAAATAGTCATTCTGAGGAGTGAAACGACGAAGAATCTCTGTTAATCAATATGTCACTTTAGTAGAGATTCTTCACTGCGTTCAGAATGACACGACTTGAACATGGATGTGATATTATGCAAAAAATCAATTACCAAAAACAACTTGATAAAATAATTGAAAATTTGGGAGATAAAGTGCCGTCACTTCTTCTCCACAGTTGTTGTGCCCCTTGCAGTAGCTATTGCATTGAATATCTTTCACAGCATTTCAATATAACTGTGCTTTACTACAATCCAAACATTTATCCCGAAACCGAATACGAAAAACGAAAAGCAGAACAAAAGCGTTTAATCAGCGAAATGAAAACAAAATATCCTGTTAAAATGCTTGATTGTGATTTTGAGAGTGAAAAGTTTTACGAAATTGCAAAGGGACTTGAAAATTGCCGTGAATGTGGTGAAAGATGTTTTAAGTGTTATCGCTTGCGTCTGGAAAAAACAGCACAGGAAGCAATGAGAAATAACTTTGATTATTTCACAACTACCCTTACCATAAGCCCACTTAAAAATGCAGAAAAAATCAATGAAATCGGTAATGATTTAGCCAAGGAATATAATATCCAATGGTTGCCGTCAGATTTCAAAAAACGCGAAGGATATAAACGCTCAATAGAATTAAGTAAAGTTTATAGCCTTTATAGACAAAACTACTGTGGTTGTGTATACTCACAAACAGTAGGATAAATTTGAGTTTGTCGATGTGAATGCAGAATGCAAAATGCTGAATTCAGAATTAAGGAACTGCGTTGCGATTATAAAATAAAACCAATGTGGTTGAAATGTAGGGGCAGGTCTCTGTGCCTGCCCGTAGTCAACGGAAAAACTTGCGGTCGGGCACGGAGACCCGACCCTACAAGGCGACCGATTTGGTGTGTTGTAGGGGACGACGACTCGGCGTCCCGCTGTTGGTTTATCTGCACACTTATTTCGGGCTGCCGTGGTCGTCAGCCCCTACGAAATTTTGCTTTCAATTATAATTTCATATTCACCCCGATAAATTATAATTTGCAAAAAAACGGAGATTGAAATTATCAATCTCCGTCATTTTTTATTGTGAAACAACAAGGTTCCGGGGCACCCGTCCGCATTTTTAATGCGTTGACGGGTCGGGTTCTTATTCGTAAATATCAACTGCGCCTCTGCCTTCTGTTACCTTTGCAACATAAGAAGCAACCTTTTTATGTTCGGGATGAACCTTGTATTTTTCGAGTTCTTCCTCGTTTTCAGTTTCGACAACTAAAAGTGCATCATAATTTCTCTCACATTCCACCTGATTTTTAAGGAATGTGAGTTTTTTTATGTGTGGAATGAGTGGGGGAAGTGCTTCAAGACCATTTTTTACGATTTCGATGTTCTCGTCTTTTGTCTTTTCCTCTGCGTCCTTAAATTTCCACATTACAATATGTTTTAACATAAATATACAACCACCATTACATAATTTTGTAGGGGACGACGACTCGGCGTCCCGTTTTCAGTTTGTCTGTATACTTGGTACGGGCTGCCGAGGTCGTCAGCCCCTACAAGTTACTCGATTGAAAACAGTTCTCTTGCGTTCCTGTCTGTCAAATCAAGAATTTCTTGTGCTGTAACTCCACGCAGTTCTGCGATTTTTTCTGCTGTGTACGGAATGTGTAAAGAATCGCATCTTTTACCTCTGAAAGGCACGGGAGTCATATACGGAGCATCAGTTTCAATGAGTAATCTGTCACTTGGCACATATTTTGCCACCTCACAAGGTTTAACAGCGTTTTTAAATGTAACAGCACCGCCAAGACCGATATACATACCGAGTTTGATAATCTCTTTTGCCATTTCCACACTACCGGAAAAACAATGGAGAACACCTTTTGGTCTGTACTTTTTGAGAATGTTAAGAGTGTCCTCGTGGGATTCTCTGTCGTGGAAAATCACAGGCAAGTCAAGTTCATTCGCCAACTGAATCTGCTTTTCAAGGAGAATTATTTGATTTTCGCGACTCTCTTTTTCATAGTGATAATCAAGTCCGATTTCACCGATAGCAACACACTTTTCGTCCTGTGCTAACTCCTTTATTTTCTCCAAATCACCTTCGCTGTATTCGTCGTTATCAAGTGGGTGAAAACCTACTGCTGAATACACAAAATCGTATTTGTGGGAAAGCTCTACTGCAAATTCACTTGTTTCTATGTTTACACCACAACAGACAACACCTGAAATTCCTTTTTCTTTAAAAGAAACGAGCAGTTCGTTTCTGTCAATATCAAACTGCTCGTCATCATAATGCGCGTGTGAATCAAAAATGTTATGATACATTATCTTATTCTCGCTCCGTTTGGCATACTTTCGTCAACAAAGACAACTTTTGCATCTTCTTCTGTAACATCAGCTGCAAGAATCATACCACAGCTTTCAACACCACAGAGAACCGCAGGTTTAAGGTTTGCAACAACAATTACCTTTTTACCGATAAGGTCTTCAGGTTTATACCATTTTGCAATACCACTTGCAACGATTCTGTCTGTGCCTGTACCGTCGTCAAGAGTAAGTTTAAGAAGTTTCTTTGCCTTTTTGATTGGCTCACAGTTCTTAACTTCAGCAACACGGAGTTCAACTTTCATGAAATCATCAAATCCGATTTCAGCAAGTCCTTCGATTTTTGGTGCAGGAGCATTTGCCTTTTCTTCTGCCTCTTTTTTAGCCTGAAGTTCAGCAATCAGCTTTTCACCGTCAATTCTTGAGAAAAGAGGAGTAGCAGTACCAACTTTGATACCACTTTCAAGGTTACCCCATTCCTGAATGCTTTCATAAGTTGCAACAGGAACATTTAACTGTTCTGCAATCTTAACAGCAGTTTCAGGCATAATAGGGGAGATAAGTGCAGAAAGTACACGGATGCCCTCAAGAAGATTGTAAAGAACTGTACCGAGTTTTTCTTTCTGTGCTTCGTCTTTAGCGAGAGCCCAAGGCATTGTTTCGTCAATGTATTTGTTGCAACGACGAGCAAAGTTGATTACACATTCAACTGCATCACTCATCTTGTATTCTGAAATATACTTGTCGAAACCTGCAAGTGCTTTCTTTGCACATTCTTTAAGGTCTTCGTCAAATTCAGTTGGACAAGTCGGAGCCTGAACAACACCGTCAAAGTACTTGTTCTGCATTGCGATAGTACGGTTTACAAGGTTACCGAGAGTGTTCGCAAGGTCAGTATTGAAACGGTCAATCATAGCCTCGTAAGTGATTGAACCGTCGTGTGCGTGTGGCATCTCTGAAAGGAGATAATAACGAACTGCATCAACACCGAAAATCTCTGTCAAATCGTCAGCATAAATAACATTACCGCGAGATTTACTCATCTTATCTTCACCTTGGAGTAACCAAGGATGTCCGTAAACTTGTTTAGGTAACGGAATACCAAGTGCCATAAGAGTGATAGGCCAGTAAATTGTGTGGAAACGAACTATATCCTTACCAATAATATGGCAATCTGCAGGCCAATATTTATTAAACTGTTCATTGTTGCCATCAGGGTCATAACCGATACCTGTAATGTAGTTGAGAAGAGCATCGAACCATACATATACAACATGTCTGTCATCAAAAGGAACTGGAACACCCCATTTGAAAGATGTACGAGAAATACATAAATCCTGAATACCCGGTTTAATAAAGTTGTTAAGCATTTCTTTTTTACGAGCCTCAGGATAAATGAAGTTTTCGTTGTTTTCAATGAATTCTTCAAGTTGTTTCTGATATTTAGAAAGTTTGAGGAAATATGCTTCTTCTTTAGCTTTCTTTACTTCTCTGCCACAGTCAGGACATTTGCCGTCAACTAATTGACTTTCAGTCCAGAAAGACTCGCAAGGAGTACAGTAAAGACCTTCGTATTCGCTCTTATAAATATCACCTTGGTCATAAAGTTTCTGAAAAATCTTCTGAACTGCTTTTTCGTGATAATCGTCAGTTGTACGAATAAAGTGGTCGTAAGTTGTATTTAAAAGGTCGCAAATACCTTTGATTTCGCCTGCAACCTTGTCAACATATTTTTTAGGGCTGATACCTGCTTCGTTGGCGTATTCCTCAATTTTCTGTCCGTGCTCGTCAGTACCTGTCATAAAGAAAACATCATAGCCCTGCATTCGCTTGTACCTCGCAATGGCATCGGTCAACACGATTTCATAACTGTTGCCGATATGAGGTTTGCGTGATGTGTACGCAATGGCTGTTGTGATGTAAAACTTTGGCTTTTCACACATAGAAAACGCCCCTTTCTGAAAATTTTTACGATAAAAATATTTTTTACCGCATATATTATAGTATTATACTATCACTTACCAATATTTTCAAGAAGTTTATGATATTTTCTTTTTGTATGCATTTTGCGAACTCTACAAATTATAATTTGACGGGGTAACCAATTTGATTTGTCATTCTGAGCGTAGCGAAGAATCTCCTTTGAAGTGTACAATAAAACCAACAGAGATTCTTCGTCGTTACACTCCTCAGAATGACCTATTCTTTATAATCGCGTCG
>JAFQEE010000007.1 GCA_017399175.1 Clostridia bacterium
ATGCTTTTGCCTGAACAATAGGAGTAAAACCAAAAAACTTTCTGTCTGATACATGAATACCGCTTTTGCGAAGAGCGCAAAGAACATCATCCATAAGCTCGTTAATTTTGTCCGGTACAGTTACCGCTTCAACTTCTTTCTGCATTTCATAAAGTTCATCAAGTGTAATGCAGGTTTTAGATTGCTTTGGTGTTTTCCCTTGCTTTCCGCATAGGATTTTAAGACGATTATCCTTTTCCTTTACATACTCCGTCAGTACCTTTAGTTCCAAACGGTCATACAAAGGTTTTAATATTGCCTGTGTGCTGTCGTTGAAATTAGGTATTTCGTTTGATGCAGTGAAAAAAGATATAGTTGGGATTTTTACCGTGTTTCCCTCGTTGGTATATACCTTTTCATTTAAGGCAGTCAACAACGAATTAAGTATTCCGTCGTTGCTCTTAAAAATTTCATCGAGGAAGACAATATGCGAATCAGGTATTTTCCCGTCTGTAATCATCTTGGGGCTACCGCTCTTTAAGGCACATATAATATGCTTTAATGAAGCAAGTTTCTTTGCTTCTTCAATAGCTTTACCTAAAGTGCTGTTCTGCCCATCATCCTGATATTCTTTATACAGTCTTTCAAGTTCTGTATGAGTTTTCTCGTATTCCTTGTCTTTCATCAACTCATCCTGTGGCATATTACCGGGAATAAGACTTGAAAGGTCAAGGCGACCAAAAAGTTGTTCTTCATCGGTCTGCTTAGACATAAGCCTCTCATACTGTTTTGCTCCTGTGATGCGCTTTCTGAATTCATTTATTGCATAACTCTTGGCTTGTCCCGTATCTCCTAAAATAAAAAGATTTTTTCCGGCAAGCAAACAAAGTGCTATACATTCAATTAATTCTTCACGCTCGGCTACTTCTGAATTAACCTCGTCTATGATTTCGTTCATTTTTATAAATAACATTTTTTACCTCCTAAACAAGCGGGAATTTCTTGTAAGATTTAACGGCTTTCCTTGCAAGGACAACATAGTGTTTTCTTCTTGCAGAAATGTTACTGAGTACCTTGAACCATTCGCAACACAGTCTTGAAAAACTCTGCTGATTCGTTCTGTGTGCTCGAAGAAGTTCTTTTACAAATGCCTCGTTATTTTCCGTCGTTCTCAAATACCACTCCAGCAGTTCTGCAGCACTTTCATCACTGCGGTAATCAAAAAGAAATACATCTTCAACTCCTCGTGATGATGCTTTACGCATTACAGGCTGACCATATTTGATAACTTCAGAAATGCTTCTTGCATATTCAACAGACGCTTCATTTCGTTTATCAAAATATTTAGTGTTGGCTAAAGCCTTAAACCAATCCAGACAAAGAATGGTAAAATTATGCTGAATATTTACACTCTTTTTTAGCATATCATCATAAAATGCTTTCCCTGGATTTCCGAATGAATTTACATATAACTCAATACCACCTGCAACACTTTTTCCTTCTCTTACTTTTACTTCCACAATTGATTCACTCATGGTTTATACCCCCTATACTGATTAAGCAGCCTGCTCACATATATCAATGACCTTTTGACAATCTTCAATCTCAAAGTATCCGATATGCGTTGATTTATATGGTAAGCCCATTTTTTCGGACAACCATTTATATCCTTCAGTTCTTGACATATTATTGTCTTTCCAGAACTTATCGAATACCTGATGTGTTTCTTTGCGTTTTGACCTTAATATACTGTTGGCGAGCGTTCCTAAAGGTTTCTCTGTTTTTTTATGAACACCGACAAAAGCATTACAGGTAGTACACAAGAAAATCTTGCCATAGTCCTTGCCATAAATCTGACTGCTATCCGTTAAAATTACTTTACCTCCACAATAACGACAAATGGTAGGTTTCTTCAAATACACACACCCCCTAAGCCGCTTTCTGTTCCGGTTCTTTTATTTGCTCTTTTATCTGTTGCTTCTTTTTAGGTTTCTTTTTGTTTTCTTCGTATTTATCAAGTTGTCTTTTAACTGCACTTTCCGGCGTAGGCATCATGAGGTATTGGCATTCACGATCCATAACATCAAGATATCCATTGACATCCAGACGCAAAATCAAAGTGCCTTCAACCGTTTTGAAAATATCCTTCAAAGTCGCAGCGTTATAATAAAATGTTTTACCTGCTGTACCATCAACCATTACGATTCCAAAGGAGTTTTTGCCGCCTCCTGTATCGTTTTGAGTTGATACATCAACTTTGTTTTCCAGAAATTCAGCCTTAATATACGAAGTTTGACTTCCCATAGATGCAACATCGCAGATGTTGATTATCTGCTCTTTCATTTCCTCAAAATCAACCTTTGCAACATAAGCGGTTTTAAGATTATCAAATATCCTGTCAACATTTACATATTCTTTTTCAATAAATCGTGCAGAGAAGAGAAGGCTCTCTTTCATAAACACTATTGAATGACCGCATAATCCAACCTCAAGCTCATCATCGCCTGCAGCGGATGCTAAAAGTGAAAATGTTTCTTTTGACAAGGTAAATTTCATATCTCCGCCGCAAGGAATATCCTTTGTCGCAAGTGCAACATTTTGCGGATTACAACTCATTACACGAAGTTTATTGGGCTTAATGTCAAAATGAATGCCTTTCAGCACATCAGACGCATTGCTCTTTACTGCAGCATATGTCTTGGTGTAGAACTGCCTCAAATGACTCAGACAAACCGTAGTATCAGGGAACGGAATTTCAGGTCTCGGATATCTTGAACTGTTAAGCACATTCATTGTATAAGTGCATGTGCCTGACTTAATTACAACAACACCCGGTTTTAATTCCTCGAAACTAACCGTATCTTCTCCAAGTACAGATAAAATATCTGTGAGCAAACGGGCATCCATAACAAAACTGCCGCCCGTTTCAAGCTCCGGTTTGAATTTTCTTTGTATGGCAATTTCCTGATTGGTCGCTGTTACATACAAAAAACCATCATCTTCGTTTGCCTCAACTAAAAAACCTCTTAATTCCTGCTGTAATGAGTTGCTTCTCGGAACAACTCTTATCATTGATTTTAAATACTCCAACATTATTTTTCTGTTTACAACGAATTTCATTGAAACTAATACCTCCTTTAGCTTGCTTTATCCAATATATCAAAAAGACTTAATTGGCTATCAACATAGCTATAATCATTCTGCACATTAACTTGTTTACTCTCCTTGATGCCTTTGGCTTGTTTTGCAAGCAACATAGCCTGTTTGATTTTATCTGAAATAGATACAACTTTAGGTGTTTCAACAGGTTTAACTGCTTCAACCGTTTTAGGTGCATCATCATCCATAATGACATAATCAGACAAGTCATCATCTGCTTCAGTGCCATCCTTTAAGATAGCCATTTTTTTATACATAGCCGCAACATCTTCAACTTCATCACGGATACCTTTTGTGAGTTCTTTTGCAAGTTCTGATGTCATATCTGCACAATCACTCATTGCTGCCAATCCTTCGTCCGAGAAATTACCCTCCACAAGTGTTGCTACCGCAAGTTTAGTTGCCATAAGCCGTATAGCTCTTGCTTGCATAACACCTTTGTAGTAAAGGATATATACCTCAATTCTCGGTGCTGTTTGGTTAATACGCCATGAACGCCTTGAACTCTGACGAAAAGTGAACAGGTTATACCCAATATTGTAAAAAATAAGAGTGGTAAAAGCATTCAAGTCGAGTCCTGTTTCCACCAATGACGGATTTGTTATCAGAACATCCAGACCTTCTTGTAGCTTTTTCTCCACCCATTCTTCACGCTTTTCAGGTTTTACACGCTGTTCAAGTACAGCAACCCGATATCCTTTTTCCTCCAAAACCTTTTTGAGTCTTACCTGTGTATCAATTTTAACCCAGCTTGTGTAAATAAGAACACGCCCGCCGTCCTTAACCTTTTTCTCTACAATATCCAGTGTAGCAATATCTTTTTCGTGAAGTTCGTCAGGATTTGATAAATCTTCAGGCTCCACGACTTTCATATCACTTCCGGGATAATGTATAGGTTCGTTTGCGTAGGGCTGGTCTGGGTAAGTGGTGAGAAGGCTCAAAAACTTTGATAACAGTTTCTTTGCAGTTGAATCTCTCCACTTTAATACACCTCTGTAAGAATCCTCAATTTTGTCATACGCTTCTTTAATATCCGGTCTTAAATCAAGCTGAATTGGAATTTCCTCATATTCCGGCAAATGTTTTCCCATATCGTTGAGCGATAAGAAAACAGCACAGTCAATAAGAAACCTTGAATAAACGAGGGGCGACACCCCCGGTCTTTGACGAATACTAAGCAGTTTTTTACTGCTTTTTGAGTTTGCATTGTATTCAGCTTCTTCCAATTCATAAGTTGCCTCAGTAACGCCATATTCATTGTTAAATGCAGTTGGATTGTAGTAACTCTTATTATCCACCTGCATCAAATACGGAACGATTCGATACAAAAGATAGAACATACCGCTTGAATATCCGTTTATAAGGGTTGCAGTCATTCCAATCACTTTGTCACTGCATCCAACCAAAGTTTCCATAGCATCACCTTGTCCGCTGTCTCCCTTAAACTGATGAAGCTCATCTAAGATAACACCGTCAATTTTTTTAATATGCTCGGATATGTAACTGCTCATTGAATATCTGATATAAGCTCCCTTTGCAATAAAGGCAATATCGGGATTATCAATGACATTCTGAATTTTAGCAAGTACAGTTTTATCTTTGGTTTTCTTAAAGTGTGCTGCCGCAAAATCACGGTATATAAAACCATAACCGCCAATCTTAACCCATTTATTACTTGACAATCTCTTGTCATTGGGATTAAGCACAGTCCATAAAGGTTTACCGCATTCTCGGCATTTGTGATTTTGGTTGTTTTCCTTTTTGAAGAAAAACTGATCAGCATTTACCCAATCGTTAGTACCATCATCTTTTAACTGCATCATAATCTTTTTACCGCACCAAGGGCAAACATACGCTCTCTTTGATTTAGAACGAATTACCGCAGGTCTTCGCATGTATCCGTCTCTGGCTCGTTCCTTTGAAAGAACAATATACTCGGTTTTGTTACCTTGTCTATA
>JAFQEE010000062.1 GCA_017399175.1 Clostridia bacterium
TAATCTGTTCTGATGATAATGCTTTCGATAAGCTTGAGGCGGATGAACAGAATGAAGTTATATCCTCGGCACTGAAAAAACTGGATAAGAAGGATCAGGACATCCTGATACGGTATTACTATTACAATCAGTCCACAAAGCAAATCTCCATTGAAACAAATACGAATTTGGAAACGATAAAAAGCAGGCTGAACCGAAGCAGAAAGAAATTAAAGGACATATTTGAAGAAGGAGGGTATTTCAAATGAGGAAAAATTTGAGAGAGTTATTTGATAATTACCTTGACGAAACGGTTAATTTGAATACAAATATATCAATTTCATCGGACAGAGTTTTAGAACTCACAAAAAACAAAATTACGGAGGAACAAATTATGAATACAAGTACAGGAAAAACAAAAAGAAAATGGTCTGTTTCGCTTGTGGCAGCAGCAATAATTGCAGCAATTTCACTTACCGCGTTTGCAGCATATTACTTTCTTACACCGAAAGATGTAGCAACTCATCTTGAAAGGTATGAGCTTGCAGAGCTTTTTTCAAAAGATGATACAACTTTTAACATTCCCGCACAGACAAGTGGCGATTACAACATTGAATTGCTCGGTATGACATCCGGCAAAAATCTTGATAAGGTTCCAGATGCAGATGTTGACAAAGAACTTACATATATTGTAGGAGCTATCACAAAGGCTGACGGCAGTGCAGTAACAGATTACTCTAATCTCATGATTACACCGCTTGTTGAAGGTTATAAACCGTGGCAAATAAACATATTCACCATAGGAAACGGCGGCAAGCATACCTTTATTTATGAGGGTGTTGAATATTTTCTGATTGAATGTGGAAGTATTGAAATATTTGCAGATAAACAGGTTTACATTGCTGTCTACGAAGGAGGCGCACCGAGTTCTGATCTGTTTAACATTTCAGAAAACGGAGCAATTTCGTTTAACGAGTCATATAAGGGAGAAAAAGCATTATTTGAAATTCCGCTTGATAAATCAAAAGCAAATCCTGATGCTGTTAATGCTTTGCTTGAAAAGCACGGGTTTGAAGAAAAAGATGTAATTTACACAACATCAATTCTAACCGAAAGTGATAATCAGGAATCAGAATATGGTGTTCCTGAAAAGGAAGTCGAAATTACACTTGAAGAAGTAAAAGACGGTACTGAGTTTGAATATGTAATCGAATAAAAAAGTGATGCCTTAATGTAAAAAGCATTAGGGCATTACTTTTTTAGAATACTTTTTTGAAAATTTGTAGAATATTTTTTTGAAAACGTGCCTATACTATTGACATTATCACGATACCGTGATATAATATTATCGAAAGGAGACGATGTTATGCCTGTACTATCAAGATTCTATGGAATTATAATTCGTATGTATTTTTTGCAGAAAGAACATAATCCGCCACACATTCACGCAATATACGGCGATGATGTGGCAGCAATAACAATATCTGACGGAAAGGTTATAGAAGGAGCTTTGCCGAACAAGGCTCTCGAAATGGTTAAGGAATGGGTTTCTCTCAATAAAGACGAATTACTTACAATGTGGGAAACTCAGGAATTTAAGCAGCTTTCTCCGTTGGAATAAGGAGGTATGCAGTATGTTCCATAAGATTAAAAATGTATCTCCGCTTACTGATTATCGTCTGAGCGTTCAGTTTGCAGAGGGCTGCACAAAGATATATGATGTTAAACCACTATTCGATGCAATACCTGCATTTAAGGAATTAAAAGAACCACATCTGTTTTCTGAAGTTACTGTTGATGTGGGTGGATACGGAATTATATGGAATGATGATTTGGATTTATCCTGCGATGAATTGTGGGAAAACGGAATCGTTACCGAAACACCTTTTGACGGACTTATGGCCTTCAGCGATGCGACTACACTCTGGGCACTCAATGAAAGCACATTAAGAAAAGCTATCAGTTACGGCAAGCTTGTAGAAGGTGTGGATGTTTGTAAGTTCGGAAAGCAGTGGGTTGTATCTACCGCAGCAATGAAAAGAGAATACGGAGAACCACGAGTATAAAAAAGCAGGAGCATAGCCACGAAGGTTATGCTCCTATAATTTATGTTATTTGCTCCAAAGTACAGTTTCTTTACCGTCATCTTCAACAAAGACAATTCTGTTTATTTCGCTGAATTGAAGACTTGTCATTGTTTTCTGATAACTTTCAGCTTTATTGTTTAAAAGTGTTGTTTTAAAGGCTGAAATGTAAATTGTATCCCCTTTTATTTCGTGTTTTATGGTTCTGATAAAGTATTCAGAACTTACTGAAAATACAGTTACATACTTATTCTTTTCTATCGTATCCTCAGTAACAGTAATCTCCCCTATTTCGGGAATTCTAACCTCTATCTTTTGCGAATTATCACTATCATCCGAATAAATTGTAACCGATTCCGAATTTGGAACATTGCTTGCAGAATTTTCTATAAGCTCTTCAAACGAATATACATTTGCAGACACTATCACATCATCAGGCGAAACTTCTTTTAATGCGACATTAAATAGAAGAGTAACCCCGACGATAACAAACACCATTGCTGCCACCGCACCAAGAACAATGTTTCTGATTTTTTTATTAATTTTGCTCTTTACATTCTTCAAGTTATTAGCCATTTTCATATCCTCCGAATTGTCATTTTCTTTTGCTACAAATCCTTCCGTTGATTTCATAGACTCATAGTAATTCCTGCATTTTTCACATTCAGACAAGTGATTTTCTACTGCCTGTTTGCTTTCTTCGTTACATACATCATCAATGTATAACGGCAGCAGATCTCTAATAATTCCACAAGGGTAAGTCATTATAATTCCTCCTTTATCATAACTTTTGCTCTGTAATAAGTAACTCTGGCCCAGCTTTCGGTTTTATCAAACAATGAACCGATTTGAGCGAAAGATAGTTCTCCGAAAGTTCGCAGCCAGAATACTTCCTTATACGGCTCATTGAGTTTGTGTAAGACTTTATGAATGGAATAAGCTGTTTCTTTATCAGCAAACTTTTCTTCAATATTTTCGTCAGATATTATGATTTCAAGCGGATAATCGACCTGACGGTTATTTTTCTTTGCATAGTCGTAAAAAGTGTTTTTTGCAATCCTACACAACCATGTACTCAGCTTACACTCACCCTTAAAGCTTTCTATGTTCTTGAGAGCTTTAAAAAATACTTCTTGTGTGATTTCTTCTGCCAATACAGGATTTTGGCAAAGTGTCAACACAAATTTATAAACTTCTGAAAAATATTCAGCGTATATTTTATCAAAGTCCTGCACAATCTCACCTCCTTGTCACCTATTAGACTTCTATAATGACAATTCGTTACAAACTTTTTTAAAAAAATTAGGAGCATAATATAATCATGCCCCTAAAACATTATGA
>JAFQEE010000063.1 GCA_017399175.1 Clostridia bacterium
AACAACTTCAATGAAAAAGACAAAAGAATAACTTGGGTTTCGAGTGATGGTACAGTTTTAGCAGATACTGAGGCCGTTGCTGAGGAACTTGAAAATCACGCTGACCGTAAGGAAATTGCAGATGCTCTTAAAAACGGAAAAGGTACAAGCTCAAGATATTCCAATACTTTGATGCAGAAAACATTATACTATGCAGAAAAACTTGATGACGGAACTATACTTCGTGTATCAACCACTCAAAACTCTGTTGTCATAATCCTTTTAGGTCTTTTGCAACCTCTGATTATAATTATTGTGCTTGCACTTATTATTTCAATTTTCTTGTCATACAGATTATCAAAGGCTATCATAAAGCCAATAAACGAACTTGACCTTGATAATCCGGCAGCAAATGAAACCTATGAGGAATTGACACCGCTTCTTAAAAAGATGTCTGCGCAGAAGAAAACCATTGATAAGCAGATTAAAGAAGCCGAGCAAAAGCAAGAAGAATTCAAACTTATTACCGAGAATATGAGTGAGGGACTTTTGGTAATTGACAAGGACAGCAATGTTCTTTCTTATAATCAGGCTGCAATTCGTCTGCTTGAAATATCAGATGTAAAAAGCGGCAGTGTGCTTGCCTTTAATCGTAGTAAAGGATTTAGAAGTGTTGTTGAAAAAGCCCTTTCGGGAGAAAGAGCTGAGAGTGATATTTCCCATGACGAAAACACATACAACTTGATCGCAAATCCCGTTTATCAAAACGAAAAAATAATCGGTGCAGTTATCGTAATCATTGATATTACTGAAAGCGTAAAGCGTGAGCAACTTCGTCAGGAGTTTACATCTAATGTGTCCCATGAATTAAAAACACCGCTTACCTCTATTTCGGGCTTTGCTGAAATGTTGAAATCGGGCGGAACACCGGATGAAACGGTTGTTGACTTTTCTACTTCGATTTATGATGAAGCACAAAGGCTTATTACCCTTGTTAGTGACATTATGAAAATATCCGAGCTTGACGAAGGCGTGATACCTTTTGAAAAAGAACAGGTTGATTTACGTGAACTGTCAAAGGATATTATAAAAAGACTTGCTCCCGTTGCAAATAAACGGAACATCACTTTGAACGTAATAGGTGACACCGCTTATGTATCAGGCACAAAGAAAATTCTTGACGAAATGATTTATAATCTTTGCGACAATGCCATTAAGTACAACAAGGAAAACGGAACAGTAGATGTTATTATCAACGAAAGCAAAAGCAAAGTAAACCTAACTGTCAGAGATACGGGTATTGGTATTCCGCAAGGAGAACAAAGCAGAGTTTTTGAACGCTTTTACAGAGTGGATAAAAGCCATTCAAAGCTTGTCGGCGGAACAGGTCTTGGTCTTGCAATTGTTAAACACGCAGCCGCATACCACGATGCTGAAATCTCTCTTGAAAGCATAGTTGGGAAAGGTACATCAGTTACAATTGGTTTTAATAAATAAAAACAACAAGTTTGCATAAAAATTTCCTATTTCTATTGACAATTTAAAGAAAAAGGTGTATAATATCAAAAGTGAGGGCAATGGAGTCTTCCGACATTATGTCGGGTGCATTGTCCGCTTTTTTGTTTTTAGTCGAAAATTTAATATGATAAAGGCAAAGGCGTCTTTATTGCGTAACC
>JAFQEE010000064.1 GCA_017399175.1 Clostridia bacterium
AAAACCCTCGTCATTTCCGAGCATACCGTGAAGGATTATGTAAAAGATATTTATTATACTCTGGCGGTTCACAGCCGTTTGGAGCTTGCCGCCCTTGTAAACAATTACCGCCTGGCAAACAAGAAATAACAAACTTAAATCATATTTGATACTTGCTGACATATTAAATAATGATATCAATATAAAAAGCAGGCAACACCACAAAATTCAATCCGTTCATACTCACTTGTTACTTCAAAACTTTTTATTTAACAAGACATTTTTTGAAGAGACTGTTTTGACAAGCATACATTCGTTCTGTATAATGATGTCACAAATTAAATATTAACTTTGTAGCGCGTAAGCGGAGCAATATCTATTGACTACCCAAGCACCGTATGAAGATAAGAACAGAGGTAATCTGCACTTATTTCATCCGGTGTTTTTTTGTTTGTCTTGCGTGATACCGACGGTAAAAGTCCTTTCCTCTGTTCATCGGAGGTGAGGACTTTTTTACTTTTATGCACCTTGACAACTGAATGACCGTCTGAAAGTGATACGACTTTGCAAAGACCGTGGGGTCCCCGAAAAGCATTTGCTTTTTGGGGAGAGGAGGAGCAATGAAGTGAAAGAGCTTTTCGTGTTTACACGGAAACGATTGATACGGAGTTTGTGACGACGAGAGCAAGACAACGCTGCGGTGAGATTCCGGGTCAGGAACTATTTCAGATAAAACGGCAAAAAGAGATTGTTGTGGAACATTTTTGTAGTGCTTATTCCCATTACCATTAGGGGCATTTTTGGTATATGAAAACTGCCCCACAACTGTTGGGGCAGTTATTGTAAACATATTGTAATTGTTTTTTGCAAACTAGCAATTACGCTTTTGTTAACAACCTTTTCAAAGGTTTAAAATCCAATGATGTATCAATATATTCTTCGATATATTCGCCATCTTTCCAATATGATTTTAAACCGAAAGCTTCAATATTGTGATAAGAAGCATCACTTGTAATAAGTCTGTATTCGTCATCTACAATCTCTAGTGCAGTACAGTTTGACATTGATAAGCCAATTTGTTCGCTTGTTTTCAACAACTCTTTCACATTGTCAAGACGGTCTTTTTCATCACAATGAGGTACAAATAATCCGTCAACAAAACCCAAGCACTCAACACCAATTAACAGTTGGTCATTACCGTACTTGATTTTAAGAGAGTCGGAGGAACATTCTTTAAACCAACAGTTAGCACCTGCAGAAACACCGCACATTACTTTACCGTCAATCCAAGCCTGTTTCAAAGTTTTATCAAAGCCTGTTTCTTTCCAAAGTTTAATCATATCAAGTGTGTTTCCACCACCCTCAAATATGATGTCAGCCCAATCAACAAGACTTTGTACAAGTTCAGTATTAGTTAATTCGTTGCTCTTTAAATCTTTGCATGAACAACCATATATATCTCCGTAAATATCAACCATTACCTGAAAGTAACTTTCTTGTCTTTCCAATGGTTGTGCGTGTGCAATTAGAAGAAAGTTTGGGTGTTCTTTACCTGTAAGTCTAATTATTTCTTTATCTTGATTTGCAAGTTCATAAGGGTAGCGTGTTCCGTCAGAACGTTTTCTTCCGTTCTCGCCACCACCAATAGCAACTATTTTTCTGCTCATTGTAATTCACCTCAATTTTGACAATTATACCACACCTATACCAAACAAATCAACCTGAATACATATCCTCGTACTTTTAGTTCATATGTGAGGTTATTTTAGTAAAAAATATTTCTTCTAAATCAGGAACAAATTTATGTGGCTTATTCTCATTACTTTTAGAGGTAGTTTCTTTATATAATAACTGCCCCCACAAATGAAGCTATGTATAAAGAATACTACAGCCACCCTTACATAGCGAAGCTCGTCTGCGGAGTAATCCGCAACTAAAGTTTGTCGCTCCCTTGAAAAGCGAGAAATTTTAGTTTATGAGCCTCGCAGGCCCACTGACATCTTTGCAAGGAGAAGGCGTGAAAGTGTCATAGTGGGTTACGCACTTTCAAAGAAAGCGAACGTGTCATAAGAACCTGCCTACGGCAGAACCTTGGCGGCGTGGCTTCGCCACTGGCTAATGTGGGATTACGAGCTTTCGAAGAAAGTCAGCGGAACAAATAAAGCAGTAATGCAGAAAGGAGGTAAAACCTATGTCAAAGAAGAACTACAGTGTAGCAAGAGTTGTCACTCATACACAAACCTCAAAGAAAATCCGAGCCGTATGGCAATCAAAAGCTAACAACGGTAAACGAGTATCTTCTACTGTACCTTTTGGTTATGTAAAAGATGAAACCGATAAAGAAAGATGGTTTATTGACGAACCTGCGGCAGAGGTTGTACGAAAAATATATGATTTGTGTCTTGCGGGACGAGGTCCTTTACAGATTGCCCGTGATTTGGAAAAGGAAAATATCCCGGTTCCGTCAGCATATTATGAATCTGTCGGTAGAAAACACTCAAACCCTGTTCCTACTAATCCTTACAGATGGGATCAAAAGACAGTTGTTCACATTCTTGAAAACAGACAGTACACAGGTTGTGCAGTAAACTTTAAAACCACTACTGTCAGCTATAAGGTTCATAAGAAAATTTATAACGCGAAAGAGGATTATCAGATAATACCTGATATGCAAGAACCTATCATTAGTGAAGAAAAGTGGTTAAGGGTTCAGGAACTCCGTGAAAACCGTCGCAGACTTACTGCCACAGGTAGAACAAGTTTATTCTCGGGCTTGGTTTATTGCTATGATTGTGGTGCGAAGTTACACTTCTGTGCTGCTAAAAGTCTGAACAAGAATCAGGAGTTTTTCAGATGTGCAAACTACAAGGATGGCAGGGGTGGAACCTGCAAAATTCATTATATCCGTAATATCGTGCTTGAGAAAATTGTACTTGAAGCCATACGAAATTTAGCAGAATTTATTCGTTATAATGAAAAGGTCTTTTTGTATATGATTGCAAAGCAGAATGATGCAATGAGAAAAGCAGAATACGAGAAACTGAAAAAGACAGTTGCTGACGGTGAAATCCGCATAAAAGAGTTAGACCGTCTTATTGAAAAAGTTTATGAGGATAATGCTCTTGGCAGGATAGATGATGACAGATACAGAAAGCTGATGTCAAAATATGAACGAGAGCAAAAAGAGCTTACCGTAACTGTTTCAGAAGGTCAGGAAACATTGAAGTCTGCTGAGCAGAAATCTGTTGATTTAAGAATGCTTCTTCGCACTTTCAGAGAGATGACGGATATACAGGAGCTGACACCAACACTTGTCAATTCACTTATTGAACGTATCGAGGTTCATAACAATGATAAATCAAGCGGTCATTGTTTTGTAAAGGTAGATATTTATTTTACGGGTGTCGGAATGATTTGTATTCCGACAGAGGAAGAAGTTATTGCTATGATGGAAGAAGCAAGAAGAAATCCGCAAGAATACAGCATTGTAGCTTAACAAAGAGAAAAACGGTGCAACCCCAAACGGGGTTACACCGTATCTCTTAAAAAACATCCTTATGGGGCGTGTGCATCTGACTCCGCCATACTTTTTTATTTTGCATCTGTACCTGTAAATCTTATGAGTTCAAGGTTTGCTGCGTTTTCTGCGTCGATTGCTTTCCAGTAATCATCACAGATATTACCCCATTGAACAGACGATTTTTCAATAAGCACATTTTTAGCATTTCTTATGAAGAAACCGCTGTTTTTATACTTTTCAACACCATACTGCAAACAAGGCCTTAAATCGTAAAGACCGCAGTCCCATTTTGATGTTTTTGTCATTGTAACACTTACATTTTCAAATGTTACATCTTCAATCATATTTTCTTCTGTACCGTGAATAAGCACACCGTTTTCGCCCTTGCAAGTGATGTTACGGAAACGGATATTCTTTATTTTACCCGACTTTGTGTTTTCGTCACGATTAAATGTTGTAATTACGATTGGCTCTGCTGTGCCCCACCAGTCAGGACAGAAACGACGAGTTTCTATAATGCAGTTTGAATATGTAACTTTTTCCACATTACCGCCGTCACGAATCTGGATTGAAAGACCGCGATTGCTTCGTGAAATGATACAATTATCAACAATCACATTACGGAAATCCCCTACACCCTCTGTACCGATTTTAATGGCAGCAGATGTTGAGATAAGAGTACAATTTGCAATAATAATATTCTCGCAAGGGCCGTATTCGGCATTACCCTTTGATGTTTTAAGGCAGATACAGTCGTCAGCACATTCAATGTGACAGCCCAAAATTCTCACATTTGTACAATGGTCAGGGTCAATACCGTCAGAGTTTGCAACATCCAAATCGTTTAAAATTCTGATTTGAGAAATAAGCACATCATCACAACCTGCAGGATGCAAGGTCCAGAACGGTGCATCCACGATTGTCACATCCTTAAATGTGATGTTATTACTCTTTTCAACATAAATAACTGTTGGACGAGGATAGAAATTGCCTGTTACATAATATTTATCTTTTCTTTCAACAAAAGCGTGACCGTTAGCATCAATTATGCCTTCGCCCGAAATTGTGCAACCGTCAGCCTCATAACCGTAAATAAAAACAAATGATGGTTTTCCTGTTACAGGGTTACCGATAAGTGCTGTTTTCGGGTCATTTATCATATTACAAGGACGGATATAACCGTCAATACTATCAGTTGCTTTAAGACGAGAACCTTTCTGCAAGTGGAGTTCAACATTTTTCTTTATACGAATTGAGTCGGAATAGTATGTTTTTCCGCTTGTGAGCACAACTATACCGCCACCGTTTTCTTCCGCTTTATCAATAGCAGACTGAATAGCCTGACAGTCATTATTCACACCGTTACCGAGTGCACCAAAATCTTCAGGATAAAAATAGAGCATAATAAATCCTCCGAAATAAAATCTGCCAAAAGTATAGCACAGAAAAGGGCAAAGAGCAATAAAAACCTTAACAAATTGGAGGTTATCGGGATAAACTGATTGTGTGTTCTTGGCTCCCTCTGACGAGGGAGCTGTCAACGAAGTTGACTGAGGGAGAGATTTAGCGTGCAAAAAAACTATCTCTCCCTCCGTCTTTGCCTTACGCAAATCCACCTCCCTCGTCAGAGGGAGGCATGGGCAGGCGTGGAAGCCTGCCACTACGCGTGAATAAAACATCTCGACAAATTCTGATTTGTTGAACAAAAAAGAAGCTGTATACACAACTTCTTGCCCTGGAGCTGGTGAACAGATTTGAACTGTCGACCTACTGATTACGAATCAGTTGCGCTACCGACTGCGCCACACCAGCATATGAGTTTTAATTATTATATTCCTTTCAAAATTTATTTTCAAGTATTTAGTGCAAAAGAAATAAAAGTATGTTACAATGTAAAAAGCAATCCGAAAGGAATGATAAAATGAAAAAAGTTGCACTTGTTACAGGCGGAGCAAAAGGCATTGGCTCTGCTATTGTTAAAAGACTTATAAAAGACGGATACAAGGTTGCATTCACATATAACAATTCAGAAGATAAAGCTGTAAGCCTTTGTGCTGAATTGGGTGAAAACTGCAAAGCATATAAACTTGATATTACTGACAGTAATGCTGTAAAAACTGTCATTGAAGATATTGAAAAAAACTTTGGTGAAATCGCAGTTCTTGTAAATAATGCAGGTATTGCAGAACAAGCATTATTCACCGATATTACTGACGAAATGTGGCACAGAATGATTGAAACAAACCTTTCAGGTGCGTTTTATTGCAGTCGTGCAGTTCTTAAATATATGATTAACAGAAAATCAGGAAAAATCATAAACATTTCATCAATATGGGGTGAAACAGGTGGTTCTTGCGAGGTGCATTATTCAGCATCAAAAGCAGGACTTATTGGCATGACAAAAGCACTTGCAAAAGAAGTGGGTCTTTCAGGAATTACGGTAAATTCAGTTTCTCCCGGTGTAATCCTTACCGATATGACAAGTCATTTTGACGAAGATACAATGAATTCTCTTAAAGAGGAAACACCACTTAACAGAATCGGCACTCTCGAAGATGTAGCAGGTGCAGTTTCATTTTTAGCATCAAAGGATGCTGATTTCATCACAGGACAAAACATTTCCGTAAACGGTGGAATGAATATATAATTCATAATGCGTAATTCGTAATTAAACAAATTCGGCGGGGTCAAGTCAAGACCCCGCCCTACCATTTTTATGTTTTATATACCAAAATAATTTTTTGCATTGTTAAAGGAAATGTCTTCAACAACCTTTGAAAGGAATTCTGTGTCGTTTGGATATTTACCTTCTTCCACCAAATCACCAATAATTTCGCAAAGGATTCTTCTGAAATATTCGTGACGCGGATATGAAAGGAAGCTTCGTGAGTCAGTAACCATACCGACAAACTTACCGAGAACACCAAGGTTAGCAAGAGTTTTCATCTGTTCTCTCATTCCGTCGTAGTTATCATTGAACCACCATGCAGAACCGAACTGAATCTTTGACTGTGCTTCGCTGCTCTGGAAATTACCAAGCATTGTACCAAGAACATAATTGTCTTTCGGATTAAGTGTGAAAAGAATTGTTTTTGGTAACTTACCTTTAACATCAAGAGAGTCAAGGTATCGTGAAAGTCCGTAAGCCAACTGATGGTCGTGAACAGAGTCAAAACCTGTATCAGCACCGATTGAACGGAACATTCTTGCGTTATTATTTCTCATTGCACCGAAATGAAGCTCCATAGCCCAACCGAGTTCTGCATATTTTTCACCGAAGAACTGTAAAAGTGCTGTTCTGTACTGGTCAAGCTCCTTTTGTGTGAATTCACCACCTACAAGTGCTTTTTTGAAGATTGCTTCTAGTTCATCTTCTGTTGCAGATTCAAACGGACAGTATTCAAGTGCGTGGTCAGATGCACGACAACCCATTTCATCAAAGAAAGCAATTCTCTTTGTGAGTGCTGTCAAAAGGTCAGCAAATGACTTGATTTCCATTTCCGATGCCTTTTCCATAGCACCAATCCATTCAACAAATGCAGGTGTACCGATAAGGAATGACTTGTCAGGACGGAACGCAGGAATAACCTTGCACCTAAAAGATTTATCTTCTGCCAACAACTTGTGATATTCAAGTGAATCAGCCGCATCATCTGTTGTGCAGACACAAGCAACATTTGATTTTTCGATAAGTGAACGAGGAGTGAAGCCACCTGCTTTAATCTGCTCATTACATTTTTCCCAAATCATATCGGCAGTTTCAGGACTTAACGGCTCATAAATGCCAAAATATCTCTGCAACTCAAGATGTGTCCAATGGTAAAGCGGATTACCGATACAATACTGCAAACTTTCTGCCCATTTCATAAACTTTTCGTAATCAGATGCATTGCCTGTAATATATTTTTCATCCACACCACAGCCACGCATAGCACGCCATTTATAATGGTCACCGCCAAGCCACACCTTTGTGATATTCTCAAATGGCTTGTCCTCATAAATTTCCTTTGGAGAGAGATGGCAATGCCAGTCAAAAATCGGTGTATCCTTTGCACCAACTTCAAAAATTACTTTCGCAGTTTCTGTTGAAAGTAAGAAATCTTTATCCATAAACGCTTTCATAAAATCACCTTTTGTTTTAAGATTACAGTTATTGTAACACACAACGAGAAAAAATAACAGTATTTTTTATTGTTTTAATCGTACTCTTGTGATAAAATATTTTTATTAAATTCTACGAGGTAATGTTTTGAAAATTGGTAATGTTGAAATTAACGGAAAAGCTGTTTTAGCACCTATGGCAGGTGTTGCTGACCGTGCCTTTCGTGAATTGTGCGTAAGCTACGGTGCTGCATATGTTGTCAGCGAAATGATAAGCTCAAAAGGCGTTTCAATGGGTGACAGAAAATCAAAGGATTTGATGTTTTTATCCGACGAAGAACGCCCTGCTGCTGTGCAGATTTTTGGCAACGACCCTCGCGTTATGGCTGAAAGCATTGAATCAGTTATGAAAGTAAAACCACAGATTATTGACATAAATATGGGGTGTCCTGCGCCAAAAATTTCAGGTAACGGTGGCGGTGCAAGTCTTGCGAAAAATCCGCAACTTGCCGAAGAAATTGTAAAAGCAGTTGTTACTGCTTCACCTGTACCCGTTACAGTAAAAATCCGTGCAGGTTGGGACGAAAATTCAATAAACGCTGTTGAAATGGCACAAAGAGCCGAAAACGCAGGTGCGTCAGCAATTACCATTCACGGCAGAACAAAACAACAAATGTACTCCCCTCCTGTAAACAAAAATATTATTGCAGAGGTGAAAAAGGCTGTTTCAATTCCTGTAATCGGCAACGGTGATATTGTTGACGGACTTTCAGCTGCAAGTATGCTTGAAGACACAAACTGTGACCTTATTATGGTTGGTCGTGGGGCTCTCGGTTGTCCTTGGGTATTTTCACAAGTCAACGCTTATCTTGACCACGAGAGAATTATTCCCGACCCTCCTGTCACCGAAAGAATGCGAGTTATGATTAAGCATATTGAAAAAATCTGCGAATACAAAGGTGACTTTATCGGTATGCGAGAAGCACGAAAACACGCAGGATGGTACACAAAAGGTCTTCACGGTGGTGCAAAATACCGTCAGGAATTGTGCAGTATCGAAAGTATTGAGCAATTACAGGAAATCGCATATAGAATATGTGTTGAGAATTCGTAATTCGGAATGCGCAATTCGGAATTATGCGACTGCAACGCGAAATTAAAGTCCATATGATACGTAACGGTAGGGCGGGTGGCTTGCCCCCGCCGTTAAAAATTCATATTACAAGTTATAAAAACACCATAATAAGAGGAATTTCCTATGGAATATGTTGCTGATAAATTTCTTAAAGAAATTGAAGAAATTCAAGAAAAATACAAAACGGACAAAAATATTAAAAAATTTAAAAACGCTTTGACTATAATTGCCTTAAAATATAAAAATTATTACGGCTTGGGTGATTGTCTTATCAACCTTGCGGAGGAAGAATACTACGCAAAAGACGATTTCTCTGCAGGATTAACAATTATCAAAGTTGTTCATAAACACTTTAAAAATATCGCTGATGAGTTGACTATTTATCTGCGAATGGCGGAGTATTATATCGAAAATGGTGAAACTGATAAAGGTATAGAATATCTTATTAAACTTTGTACTGAAACCGTTGATAATTACGAAGAATCAATAGGCTTTCGAGAATTAACATCGGTCTGGGAAAAATACAAGCATTTAGTTGAAGGTAAAGTTCCACCATCAGTAGTATGCAATTCAGGTAACCCTATACCACCCGAAAAATGCACAATGCAGATTGATAATATTTTAAATCTTTCCGGTGATGAAATATTAAGTGAACTCTCAACTCACCTTAACGAAATGTCTGCGAACGGAGAAGTTTTGAGTTGCCTTAATAAATGGGAAAAACTTGTTTTTTACATAAACGAGCTTTGTGAAGAAGTCAATTCAGGTGGATTTTCAAATTATCTTTACTATTATGGTAATCATTTTGAAAAAGTGAAAACATCACTTGAAACAATTGGTGCTGAAAAATCAGTTGAATTATTAAATACTGTTGAAAACAAATTTCCACGAAAGAAAGTACCGAAAACCCTTGATAGCATTCAAAACAATCTTGATAAGTTAGAAGAAAAGAATATTGTTTTTGAAACAGAAGATGCAGAGTATTATAATTTCACAGAAAAAGAAATGCTCACCAAACTAACTGCATATATCCTTGCAAATAAAAAGAAATTCCGATGATTTAAACAAACTCCCTACAAATTGATGTAGAGAGTTTCATTTTGCATTTAATGCGGACAGACAAGGATGTCTATCCCTACGCGATTGCACTTTGCACTTATTTTTCAAATGTACCTTTCCAGTCGCTTGGTGGTGCATCATAGAGCACACCGTCAAGAATGATATCAAGGATTTCTGCTATTTTTTCTGAACCTTTTATGGGCTTAATCATTTTCTTTACACGCTTATTGAACAATGCCCAGAGTGCAAGATATTCAGGTGTATATGGATTATATGGTTCGTCACCTACAAACACATTTGTAACCGCCTCAATAAGAAAGTCCTTCACATTTCTGTCTTTTACAGAGCCAGCAATATATTTGCTTATACCGAACATTTTTCCAATTGTCTGGAAAGTTGCTTTCTGCAAGAATTTACCGAACGGAACAAGCACTTTTTCAAGCTTATATACCATTTCAGGTGTCATACTGAATGATGTTGAAAGTTCAGCCAGTTTAGGAATATCATAAGCCATTGAATCAAAAATTGCATTGAGGAATTCCTGAAAATTCACCTTTGTATAATCGTCAACTGTCATTCCCTTTAAATCCCAGTTGAAGTTGTCAATCTTTACGCTGTCAACCTGAACTTCGGTGTCTGTCATGACAACTTTTCGCATTGCATTGGGGTAACCAACAGCAGAGCAAGTATTGATATCATAAAAATCGTTGCCTTTTGCTGTGGTCATTTTTGCAATATTCATCATATGGGTATGACCTGTAAAAATGAATTTCACACCGTTATCGGCAAGAAATTCTGATGTTTTTTCAAAGTCACCAAGCATATCTCGACGGCTGAAAAGCGGATAAATCGGACTTGGTGGTAATACAGGGTGATGAGTAACTGCAAAAATGTAATCACCGTTAGCTTTTGCGTCGTCAATCTGTTCTTTTATCCATTCAAGACAATCGTCATAGTAACCACAGAAAAATTCGTCACCGTCATCATTAAGACAGAGAAGTCTGTATCCTTCCTGCAACTGAACGCAGTATGAATGGCTTGGTTTATGTAGTGAAATTGCCTCAGAAAGACCGAAATCGTGATAGATTTCTAAAAGTTCATCACGCTCTGTGCGAGTTGCTGTTAAAAGCTCGTCACCCACACATTTTTCAGCCTTACCCGTACCGTTACCATTTTCCATATAGTAATCGTGTGTGCCAGTTGTAAGATAAACCTTTTTACCTGCTCGTTGAAGTCTTTGAAGCTTTGGAATTAAATCGAAATGGCTTTCCTTTGCACCGTTACAAGTAACATCACCCGTAATCAATACGATATTTGTTTCTTTATCTTCAATAATCTTGTCGAAATAGGCATCAATCATTGCACCTGTTTCTGCAAGGCATTTCTGGTCAGAAAGACAAATTTTTTCAAATGCTTTTCCCTCTGTACCCAGTTCAAGTGCATAGTGGTGTAAATCAGTTATCTGATAAAATCTTAAATCTGCCATAATCAGTTACCATTCGCTCTCTTTTCAATTATGTAATCGTGAACTTTATCAGCGAGTTCGCCATAAACCTTGAATTTCTTGCGGAATACGATAAGTGATGCAAGGAAGAACAGCATTGGAACACCAAAACAGATAACACCGATACCTGTTTTTGTTGATTCGTTCACAACCTTAACAGTTGTAATCTGTTCATTGTAATTCATAAGACCAAGACCACCGAAAAGCACGATTGTCTGCATTGTATATGCCATCTTCTGCAAAAAGCCTTTCATTGAGAAAGTGATGCTTTCGCTTCTTTCTCCGTTCTTGTATTCACCGTAGTCAACAATGTCAGCAAGGAAAATTGTCTGTGACACGAACATTGAAGAAACACCAACGGATGCGAGAATATAACATACGTCCATAATAACAACATTGAGTTTTAAAATCGGTCCTGTTATGAGCATAAGTCCGTAACCTACAATTGCAGTAACAAGTGAAATTGTGTATGTAGTTCTCTTTGTAAACCATTTTGAAAGAACAGGCACAACAAGAAGACCGAGCACGGAACCTACTGTACCGATTGTCTGGAAAAGTGACTGTAATTGTGAATTGCCCAATGAGTCAGTAAAATAATAAACTGCTGTGGAACTTGTAAGATACCAACCTGCATTTGAAAGCATTGCAAACACGATAAACACAACTAACTGGTCATTACTCTTGATAACTTCAAAAATCTGTTTAAGGCTGAATTTCTTCTTTTCACCGTAAACAACATTCTTTTCTTTTGTAACAAGAATACAAACCGTTGCAAAAAACACAAGTGCCACACCGCAGATACCTGCCCAACGAGAAAACCCACTTGCACTGTATCCCTTTTCATCTGTCATACCGCTTGAAAGCAAAGGACAGATAATAGGAGTTAAAATAGAAATGATTCCCTGACCAATACCTGAGAATGAACGAGCAACAGTTGCCACAAGATTTCTTTCTTTTTCTTCGCTGGTAAATGACGGCACCATTGACCAATAAGGAATATCAGCCATTGTGTTTGTCATACCCCAGAGGACATACATAATTCCTATGTAGATGTAAAGAGGAAGACCACTCATTCCAAATGATGTGAACAAAAGGAAAAGCACAACCGCGTTACAGATAGCACCAATTAAAATCCAAGGGCGGTATTTACCGAATTTTGTTCGTGTATTATCAACGATTGTCCCCATCATAGGGTCGTTAATTCCGTCCCATATTCTTGCAAGTGGTGTAATGAGAAGTAAAAATGCTTCTTCCAATCCAAGTACACTTGAAAGATAATATGAGAGATATGAATAGAACATACCATAACTTAAATCAAGACCAATCGCACCTATGCCATAGCCCAATGCGGTTTTAAAAATAGAATTAGTTTTCTTTGCCATAACCCAATCTCACCTCGTCAATTTTTGCTTTCATCTCATTTTCTACATCAGCAAACTCTCTTGAATAATCACCTTGTTTTTCCTGGTATTTAGAAAGTGCAAGGCTTAAAACACCTGCTGTTGCAGTAACAAAAGGCACTATTTTTACAATTTTTATTGCTGTTTTAACCATCTTTTTAGTATCCATTATTTTTTCTGCCTTTCGTCGTATTCTTTAAGATATTTTATAGCAAGAACTGCGTCGGACTCATAATCCTCTGACACAAGCCCTCGTTTCTGATGTGTTTCTGCACCTTTTCCGGCAAGGATAATTACTGCTGTATCCCTCACATCCTCGATTGCGGTTTTAATTGCAGTTTCACGGTCATAAATGATTTTATATTTATCTTTTCCGCCAACACCATCAATGTATCCTGCAATTTCATTACAGATGTCTTCAATTCTTTCTTCAGCAGGGTCATCCTCTGTAATATACACAAAATCCGCCATTTCTCCGCTGACTTCCGCCATACCCTGACGACGAACAAGAGCCTTGTTACCGGGACAACCGAAAAGAATTGAAACAGGTCTTCCCTTATATTCCTTTTTCATTGAAGATATAATTGTTTCAAAACTCAATTTATTGTGAGCATAATCCACAATTACAGCGACTTTCTTGTTTTCGCTTTCATATATTTCCATTCGGCCTTCTGTTTTTGATTTATAAAGTCCGTTGTAAATATGTTCAGGTGAAATTCCCAAAACATATGCAACACCGATTGCACAAAGAGCATTTTCAACGTTGAAAAGCCCCGGCATTGAAAGTCTGAATTCACATTCAAATTTATCAGTTTTAACCGAAAATACTGTTTCCGAATTATCCTTGTGGATGTTGTAACCGTAAATGTCAGCCTGTGGATTTTTTGTGCTGAATGTTACAACTTTTTTTGCATTCCTTGAACACTCAACAACTCTTTCGCTAAGATCAGAATCAAGATTGATAACTGCCGTATCGCATTGAGTGAAAAGTTTCATTTTAGATGTGAAATAATCTTCAAAATCAGGATGTTCGTTAGCACTTATATGGTCAATACCGATATTAAGATAACAGCCGATTTTAAAATTAACACCCTCTGTTCTTCCGTATTTAAGTGCCTGTGATGAAACTTCCATTGTGAAGAATTCCGTACCACTTTTTACCGCATTGTCAAAATGCTTATGAAGTTCAAAAGGCTCAGGTGTTGTAAGTGTGCTTGGCTTACGAACAATACCGTCATAAATTTCAAGCGTAGATGCAAGTCCGCTTTCTTTTCTGTTGTTATCTGCAAGATATTCGTCAAGGATAGATTTGATATAATAGGCAGTTGTACTTTTCCCTTTTGTACCTGTAATGCCGATTAAATTAAGCTTGTCCCAAGCGTTTTTATAGAAAAAGTTTGCTGTGGAATACAAGGCTTTGCGGATATCCAATACGATAATACAAGGGGCGTCAACATCATATTTCTGTATTGAAACATAGGCAACTGCACCCTTATTTATTGCATCACGCAAAAACTGCTCTTTAAAATGTGCACCTTTACAGAAAAACAATGTATTTTCCGTTATTTCCCTTGAATTGTACGAAATATTTTCAATCTGCACATTTTCATCACAGTTGTGTTCAACCAATATGGAGTTTCTTTCAAAAAGGTCAATAAATGATTGTAATTTTTCCATTTTGTCCTCCGAAAACCAATATATATTATATGATACCACATGGAAAATTTATATGCAATAAAAATGTAATTGCATAATCACATAAAAGAAAAAACAGTTAACCGAGTAACTGCTTTAAAATATTGAGATATTGTCTTTTGTATAGTAAATTGGTGTTTATCGGGGACATTGCGATTACCCTCCCTCACCGAGGGAGGTGGCATTTTCGCAAGAAAATGACGGAGGGAGTTTGTTGTTTCAATTGGTAACTCCCTCAGTCTCACTTCGTTCGACAGTTCCCTCACGGAGGGAGCGGAATGGTTTCTATTATCCCGATAAATTATAATTTATTCCGCCTTCTACACCATTGCGATTAACATTTTTCCAATCACATAAAACACAGGAATTAAAAGTGCAGGAAGTAAATTTCCTACTCTGATTTTTTTGCCGAATGTAATGTTAATACCAACACAGAATATAAGTGCAGAGCCAACATAAGAAAGATATCCGATAAGTTCATCACTTATGATGTTTCCTGCAAAATGACCTAACAGAGTTATTGCACCCTGATACACAAAAATCGGAATAGCAGAACAAATTGCACCAAGACCGTATGTAGAAGTCATAATCACAACAATAACAAGGTCAAGAACTGCTTTTGCAGTAAGCATTGAGTAATCTCCTGTAAGTCCGTCCTGAATTGAGCCCACAATAGCCATCGCACCAACGCAGATAATAAGAGAAGTGTTCACAAATCCGTCAACAAACTTATTATCCTTTTCTGCATGGAACATTTTCTTGAGTTTTTCACCAAGGTCGTCCATTCTCTTTTCAATGTTAATAAGTTCACCCATAAGTCCGCCAAGAACGAATGAAAAAATGAGAAGCATTGTACCCTGAGTCTGGATTTTGCCGTCAACTACCATGAGCATTCCTTGTAAAGTGCCTGTTACCCCTATAAATATAGTTGAAACACCGCAAGCTGCCATTAAAGTTTTCTCGTATCGTTCTTTAATTCCCTTTTTAAAGAGAAGTCCCAAAAGACCGCCCAGAATAACGAGAACTGTATTTATAATTGTTCCTAAACCAAACATTTCATCACTTCCACAAAATAATGTGATGATTATATCACTTGGCTATTATTTTTTCAATGAATTTATTTTACTTTGTTTATTATTTCTATTGAAAAAAACAAAAAATATGTTAAAATACATATTATAATGGAGTAAATTGGGGTTTTATTAAATCACATTTATTCAGGTTATAAAAAATGAAGGAGAATTAAAATGGACTTTCTTAAAAACTTTGAAATCCTTTACGAAAATTTCTTCGCCCTTGACTGGAGAATGCTCGTAATGTGGGCTATCGGCGGATTGCTTATTTACCTTGCAATCAAAAAAGAAATGGAGCCTACACTTTTATTGCCTATGGGCTTCGGTGCAATTCTTGTTAACCTTCCTTTCTCAGGTGCTATCACTCAGATGGCTGAAAACGGTGAACTTGAAGTTGGTGCTCTCGATGTGCTTTTCGGTGCAGGTATTGCAAACGAATTGTTCCCACTCATTCTTTTCATCGGTATCGGTGCAATGATTGACTTTGGTCCGCTTCTTTCAAATCCTAAGCTTATGATTTTTGGTGCTGCCGCTCAGTTTGGTATTTTCTTCACACTTTGCCTTGCATCAATTTTCTTCCCAATCAACGACGCAGCTTCAATCGCTATTATCGGTGCTGCTGACGGTCCTACATCAATCGTTGTTGCTAACAAGCTTAACTCTGAATATCTTGGTGCTATTATGGTTGCTGCATATTCATATATGGCTCTTGTTCCAATTATTCAGCCACCATTCATCAAGCTTTGCACAACTAAGAAAGAACGCTTAATCCGTATGCCTTATTCACAGACAGAGGTTACAAAGCTTACAAGAATTCTTTTCCCAATCATCATCACAGTTGTTGCAGGTCTTGTTGCTCCGGCATCTGTTTCACTTGTTGGTTTCCTTATGTTCGGTAACCTTATCCGTGAATGCGGTGTGCTTAATTCTCTTTCAGAAACTGCACAGAAAGTTCTTGCAAACCTTATCACAATCTTCCTTGGCATTACAATCGCAACAAAGATGCATTATGAATCATTCCTTGCACCTAACACACTTCTTATCCTCGGCCTTGGTCTTGTTGCATTCATCTTTGACACAGTTGGCGGTGTTATGTTTGCAAAGATTCTCAACATCTTCTTACCAAAGGGCAAAAAGATTAACCCAATGATTGGTGCTGCTGGTATTTCAGCATTCCCAATGTCAGGTCGTATCGTTCACAAAATGGGACTTGCAGAGGACCCACAGAACTTCCTTCTTATGCATTCAATCGGCGTAAACGTATCAGGTCAGATTGCATCTGTTATCGCAGGTGGTCTTATCCTCAATTTCTTTATGTAAGGAGTGGCTTAAGATGTTAGAAAATTTATTTGTTACTTTAATGGCTTTTATGTTTGAGCCAATGAACTTTGTTTACAATATCAAGTACATGGTTATCGGTATGGTTTGTATTATCATTGTTATGGGTGTTCTCATTCTCATCACAACAGCACTCAACAAGCTTGTACCTAAATTTTCAAAGAAAAAAGACAAAGACAATAAATAATTAAACTTAACCGACAGTTTTCTGTCGGTTATTTTTTACATAATGTTAACATTTAATTATTGAAGAACAAAAACGAATTTGCTATAATGGAAATATATGATAAACGGAGGTGCTGTTTTGAAAAACTTTATTGAATATATTGAAGATTCCTGTAAAAATATTAAGGATTCTCATATCGCATATAAGTACAAAAGAAAAATCCTTGACGAAATGACTGAAAGAGCAAATGAAGTCACAGGTGTAGGTCTTCGTGATGAAAAAGTCCTTGCCGATTTATTGGCAGACGAATATCCTGACCTTGAAAAGAATTTTTATGTTTATGAAAAGGAAGAAAAGAAAAAGGCAAGAGCAAGTCTTTTAAGAAAGATTTTTGCCATTGGTGGTGTACTTTTCTTTATCGCTATCTTTGTAGCTTACTTCTCAATCAGTAAGTCCACAGGTGCGTGGGATAAAACATGGCTTATTATTGTTGGCGGAATTTTCTCAATGGTAATTTTCTATACAAGTTTTCTTATCAAGCGCCTTTATCATTGGCACAGATTCCTCCACCCTCTTGCAAGAGTACTTATTGCAACTTGTATAATGCTTGTTGCTGTTTTCACATTCTTGTTTGTACTTATGATGTATAACCCGGGATTCAGTTGGATTTTTGTAATTTTAGGTGTTTTGCTTTCCTTTGTGGCAGACTTGGTTTTTGCTTTTGCTACAAAGCAAAAATTCCGCACAGTTTCACTTTTTGTTTATATTCCTGCAATTTTCACAATGCTTTACATCATTCTTGCGGGTATGGGATTTGTATCATGGCTTACAGGATGGCTTTTAATTTTTGTTGGCGTTGCTATTGACCTGATTATCTTTATGGTAATCGTAGCACACAATGCAAAATATTTTATGTATAAACAGGAGGATGAGGAATAATGAAACGCAAGTTAAATGCTGAATTATGGGATAAAATGCATTATCTTTTCCGCGATTTTAACGACCGTATGGTTCACGTTGAATTAAATTATGACTTTGTCCTTGATGTTGATGCTTTAAAAACAGTTATTATCTGTGCATTTGAAAAAGTTCCTGTATTACACTCAAAGTTTGTTGATAAAAAAGTCAGCACTCATTGGGAAGTTATGCCTTATGACATTGACGAAGTTCTTACAGTATCAGAGCCTGAAAATTTACAGGAAGCTGTTGACGACTTTTTAACACAGTACATTCCGCCTGAAAGCCATATTCAGATGAAATTTGCTCTTTTTATCAAAGACAGCAAAAGTACCCTTTGTATGATTGAAAATCATATGTGTATGGACGGTGGCGACCTTAAATATTTCCTTAAATCATTCTGTGAAAACTATACAAATTATGTTGAAAACGGTATAAGCCCCATTGAATACAGAACAGGGTCCCGTGCATATACTGATGTTTACACAGGCTTTTCAAAAATGGAATCAGGTGTTGCACAGCGTCTTTTCAAGAATATCAACGCAAGGGATGACCACAAATTCCCCCTTACAAGCGACAGCATCCGTGATGCTTCCTTTATTGCAAGAAAGAAATTCAGCGACGATGTTCTTGCAAAACTTAAAACAAAGGGCAAGGAACTTGGTGCAACCATAAACGAAATGTTGCTTACTGCATATTTTTACAGCGTTTATGAATTAGCTGATTTTCCCGCAAGTGACCAAGTAATGATTTCAAGCGCCATTGACCTTCGTCGTCATATGGGAAGTGTCGACGATAAGGGCTTTACAAACCACACCGCGTGGATGCAATGTGCAATCCCGCAGCGTGGTCGTGACATTTTTGAAACAGTTCAGTATGTTGTAAGAAGCTCAAACAGATTCAAAAAAGACAAATTTATGGGCCTTTACGGTTTGCCTTTGCTCAACTTCGGTTACAGCATACTCCCTCACGTAGCAAGTGAAGAAATTATTAAAATAGGTTACTCAAACCCATATATGGCAATGAGCAACATCGGTGTCCTTAATGGTAAACAGATGTCTTTGTCAGGTCACGAGCCTATTGATGCATTTATGTCAGGTGCTGTTAAATACAAGCCTTTTGTACTCCTTACAGCAACAACATATAAAAATGTGATTACTCTTTCTATGTGCGTAAGAGGCAACGACAAGGACAAGGAAATCGTTAATAAGTTCTTTGACCTTATGGAAAAGAACATCAATACACTTATCGATGAATAAAAAAATAACGGATAGACAAAAAGTCTGTCCGTTATTTTTTATAAAAATCACAAAAACCCTATTGACAGTCATATGAACCTATGATATAATCAAATCACAATACAAATAGTCATAGGTTGTATTGACAACAATTATCCGTAATTTTGCAATAAAGGAGGTGGAGTAGATTGGAATATATACCGGGAACAACATTAACCTTTAATACTGTTGCAGCAGACAACTGTTTTTCGCTGATTGCTCCGCTGTTAACCGTTACAAAAGGTCTTACTCTTGCTCAGGTCAGAGAGTTGACAGGTCTTGAAACTTCTACGATTCAGAACTGGATAAAACGCGGATGGGTAAAAAATCCCGAAGAAAAACGATATGGCGAAGAACAGACAATGCGTATTATTCTTATAAATATGATGCGCGGTTCAATGCAGCTTGAACAGATTGCCTTTCTTATGAGCTATATCAACGGTTCAGTTGAGGACCGTTCGGACGACATTTTGCCTGACCGAGAATTATTTAATGTTTTATGCAGTATAATTTATGAGTGTGAACAGAATGCAATTTATGACACAAGCAAGCTTGACGATGCTATAGAAATGCACATTAAAAAGGTTTCACTCCGCGACGATATTTCAAGGTCAAAGCTTAAAACTGCATTAAGAGCAATGGTACTTGCTATTCTTTCAACAAGAATGAGAGATTTGGCACAAAAAGCATTTATGGAGTTGGTTTGAGGAGGTAATTTTATGACGGATTTTAATGTTAGTATTTCCCCACACGAAGCAATGGAGATAATTGACAATGAAATAGTAAATGGTTCTATTACCGAAGTGAAAGTTGATGAGTATATCCGTCAGCCTGACGATAGAATTATTGCGGTTATGGTTTATGAAAAACATTATTACCGCGCAGGCAACCGACTTACTCTTACGGTTGTAGTTGACAACCTACGTGGTGCAACACACATTCATGCTGTTGGTGGCGGTGGAGGTCAGGGCTTTCTCAGCTTTGATTGGGGTGCATCAGGCAACTTTGAAGACACCATTTTTAAAGTTCTTCGTAAATATATAATAGAATAAAGGAGATAACCCCAATGCAAAAAGAATACAAAATTTTAGAGGTAAAGCTTGGCGAAGCAGAGGCAAAGATGAACGATATGGCTAAACACGGCTGGGAAGTTGCAAGTACTGCTGTTTATCTCGGTGGTATGGCTCATACAAAAGCAGGAACACCTTTGCTTATCACCTTTGCCAAGGACATCACCGAAGAATAATACTTAATTAAGGAGAATTGGTATGGAGTATCTTATTTCAAACCCATGGGTACTCTGGCTCGTAATCGGTATCTTGTTCCTAGTTGTTGAACTGATGACAACAGCATTGGTATCAATTTGGTTTGTACCTGCTGCAATCATCACTTGCCTGTTATCATTTGTGGTTGACAGCTTTTTATGGCAGACAGCAATATTTGTTGTACTTAGTGCTGTATTTATGGTAATTTGCCGTAAAATATATAACAAGCACATCAAAAAGCCAGTTGACGATGTTGACCAGAATGAAAAACTAATCGGCAAAACTGCAACAGTTACAGAAGATACAAATGACATTACGGGAAGAATACTCGTAGGCGATATTTATTGGAGAGCCGTTTCAGAAAACGGTGAAACTATCCCAAAGGGAGAAACAGTTACAATCAAGGGTGTTAACGGAACAACTCTTGTAATAAATAAATTATAAAAAAGGAGAAACATTATGGAATTTTTAATTATACCTATTATCTTAATCGCTATTGTTATAGCAATCATCGTAGCAAACGTACGAATTGTACCCCAGGCTAACGCATTTGTAATTGAAAGACTCGGCACATACTACACCACATGGGACACAGGTCTTCACGTGAAAATCCCGATTATTGACAGAGTAGCAAAAAGAGTAAGCCTTAAAGAAGCAGTTGTGGACTTCCCTCCACAGCCTGTTATCACAAAGGATAACGTAACAATGTCAATTGACACAGTTGTTTTCTATCGCATTATTGACCCTAAACTTTACACATACGGTGTTGAACGCCCAATGATGGCTATTGAAAACCTTACAGCAACAACACTTCGTAACATTATCGGTGAACTTGAACTTGACGCAACTCTCACATCAAGAGATACAATCAACTCAAAGATTACTGAAGTTCTTGACGAGGCAACTGATGCATGGGGTATTAAAATCAATCGTGTTGAATTAAAGAACATTATGCCACCTCGTGAAATTCAGGATTCAATGGAAAAGCAGATGAAGGCTGAACGCGAACGTCGTGAAAAGATTCTTCAGGCAGAGGGTGAAAAGAAAGCTGCTATCCTTGTTGCAGAAGGTGAAAAGGAATCTGCAATTCTTCGTGCTGATGCTATCAAAGAATCAAAAATCCGTGAAGCAGAGGGTGAAGCTGCTGCAATTCTTAAAATCCAGGAAGCAACTGCTGCAGGTATTGAAATGATTAACAAGGTAAATCCAAGTCAGGAATTTATCAGCATCAAAGCTCTTGAATCATTTGAAAAGGCTGCTGACGGTAAGGCTACAAAGATTATTATCCCATCAGAAATTCAGGGACTTGCTGGCCTTGCAACATCCCTTACAGAGCTTGCAAAGAAAGACTAAAAATTAATAAACTAACGATAAGGCGAGAGTAACCTCTCGCCTTTATCATTTTGTTTGACAAATCAGAATTTATCGGGGTAACTAATTTGGTATGTCATTCTGAGCGTAGCGAAGAATCTCTCCAACAGTTAACATATCAACTAACGGAGATTCTTCGTCGTTACACTCCTCAGAATGACCCATCCTTTATAATCGCGTCGCAGACCCTCAATTACGAATTCCGAATTACGCATTATGAATTATCCATACAAACTCCAATTTGTATATTGCGATGTATTTTATCCATAATAACAATGGTGATAAATATGGATAAGAAAAGCAAAAATTATATAAATCAGTTGGAAGAAAGGGTAACTTATATCCCCGACAATCCCGAAACACCATTTGAAATGGTGAACAAATACGGAACTTATGAGATTCAACCCACAGGCGAAACGGATAACGAGTTCCCGACAATCGCACAGGAATTACCAAAAAAGGCAAAAAAGCCTACCGTCAAACCCGTAAAGCACTCAAAAGAAAGTT
>JAFQEE010000065.1 GCA_017399175.1 Clostridia bacterium
ATGTCTTTGAATTATGGTAACTTCCGTATTGCAAAAATTGACCTTGATGAACAAATTGTTGTTTCAAGAAAAATTTACAGAAGATAATTAAAAACTGTAAACAATCATCCCGAACGTTTTGTAAACAATCTAGGCTTGACAGTGGGCATCCGCCCCTACATTTGTGGTTTATTTTAATGAGTAATCATCCCGACAAACTCCAATTTATTAAGTTTAAACAATTAACTGTTCTCTTTATGAGGGCAGTTTTTGTCTTTATAACAAAAAAGAGAGAAGAATTAACTTCTCTCCGATGCTTAATAATTGCTAATTTTGTAGGGTTAAAAAATTTTTATTTACTCAACCATAAGTTTTTCAACAAGTGATTTATCGGGTGTGACATATATTGTGTTATATGTGTTGTATATTACTTTACCCGGTTTAGCACCTGATGGCTTTTTGACATTTTTAATCAATGTATAATCAACAGCGACTGATGAAGAATCCTTTGCTTTGCTGTGGTATGAAGCAATACAAGCGGCTTCAAAAATGGCTGATTCTGTTATTTCTTTTCTGTCAGCAATTATTACAGTATGAGAACCTGCAAACTTTTGCACATGCAACCACATATCATAATTCATTGCAGTTTTTAATGTGAGAATGTCATTCTGAATGTTATTTCTACCCACAAGAATTTTAAAACCGTCACTTGATTTAAATTCGATTGGTGGTAATGGTTTCTCTTTTTTCTGTTTGCTACCCCTTTTAATTTTTACATATCCACCCTGCTCTAATTCTTCACGAATTTCAGCAATTTCCTTTTCAGAATCTGCACGGGAAAGATTATCAAGAACCGTATCAAGATATACTAATTCTTGTTCACCGTCTAAAATGAGATTGTGGAGAAGCTTTTCTGCATTAACCGCCTTTTTGTATTCTTTAAAATACTTTTGAGCATTCTGTAAAGGACTTAATGCAGGATTAGCGGGAATTTCAATAATAATATTATTATCATAATAATTTTCAAGATTATAAACAGATGCTTTTTCGGTTAATCTATACTGATTTGCAGTTATAAGTTCTGCATAAATACGGATTTGTTCACGATTTACACTTTTTTCTAATTCCTGTCGTCTGTTATTTATTTTTCGTGTTGTTCGCTCAACAGCACTATTTAAAATTTTAAAAAGGTCCGATGCTTTTCGCTTAATTCTGTTGATTTTATCTTTTTCAAAGTAAAAATCATCAAGCAATTCGGATATGGATTCGTATTTTTTATTGTTGAGTGTTGTTCCATATTGACGAATGTTTGTAAAAGAAAATTCATATGGAATACCATCATTTTGAGTCAACATAAAAAATGATTTATTCAAGATGATTTCATTTCTAATTACATTTAATTCATTTTCTAATCGTTCTTTTTCAATTTCAGAAAGAATCCCGACTTGTTTATCAGTATAAATAGTTCTGTATGCTATTTCTCTGCCGACAATGGGAGAAAAGCCTTCTATAACATCAAGAATTGCTTTTGAAAGCATTTTTTCACTATGTGTTAATATTTTGCTTGCTATGTGGGAAATATCATCAATAAGAATGTCGCATTTTTCCTGTAATGGTGGTAACTCATATTTGAGATTTGGCAAAATTTCACGAACAGAAGATTTTTCTTCATCAATTCGTTTTACAGCATCAATAATTCTGTATTCTTCATCACAAAGAATTATGTTACTGCGTTGTCCCATTATTTCACAGACAAGATAATATGTTGTCTTATCCCCTATTTCCGTTGTGCCATCAAAAACAAAAATAAGAATTCTGTCGTTTTTAATCTGTTTAATATCGGTTAAAACTGCACCAACAAGTCTTTTACGAAGCAACATGCAAAGCATTGGCGGAACTTTAGGATTTTCAAGATTGTATCGACTCATATGAACCCTTGGACTTTGACCGTCGCATGATAAATACAGTCTGTATGCACCATTTCGGGTACGCATAATAAACACCAACTCATTTTTAGATGGTTGATGTATTTTATCAATTTTTGAGCCTAACAGATACTCTGCAAGCTCTTTTTTTATAAGTCCTAAGGTAATTCCGTCTAATGCCATAAAAACCTCTTAAATCGTAATTATAGGTGTTTCTTGATGTGCTAAAACACAAGAAATATCAAATTGATTTTTAATCTTGTTAATAAGGGGCAGGATTGCAATCATCTCTGTTTCAAAATGACCTGCCGCAACCAATAAAATGCCCATTTCATCTGCATCCAGGAAAGCGTGATGTGAGGCATCACCTGTAAGTAAAGCATCACAATTAAACTCTTTTGCCAATTCAAGATAGTCACTTCCTGAACCACTGCAAACAGCAACTTTTTTTATGTTATTGTTTATTGAATTATGTCTAACAGTGCCACAGAGAACACTTTTAATGTGATTTACAAATACTTCAGTTGGAACTTCAAGATTGTATTCAGCAACATTAAGACAAGTGTTCTCAATCTTTTTGAATGTGTCAAATCCAACAGTATTACATAAAATATCATTAACACCATCTATGGCTTTATCGTAGTTAGTGTGAGCACAAATAATGCTTATATTGTTTTTGATAAGTTTATAAATAAGGCTATCACTTAAAACATTTGAAACAGGCTTAAAAATAATCGGATGATGAGTGATAATGAGTTCAGCACCATAATCAATAGCCTGTTCTATGATATCAGATGTTACATCAAGAGCAAAAAGAATTTTTGAAACTTCTGCAGTTTTGTCACCAACCAAAAGTCCTGAATTATCCCATTCTTCTTGAGTATTAAATGGTGCAATCAAATCCATGTAATTGTAAATGTCCTTTACTGTTGCCATTGTTTTAACTCACCTACCAATTCTTCAAGGTCTGTACACTCTTTATCTGCTTTTTTTAAGGCATCAAGTTTTTTCTTGTATTTATTATAAATTTTACTGAGATATTCTTTTGATAAATCATCGTTATTATGTGGTAATTTCCCGACAATTAAATCAAGGTCAGTATATGCTGTTTCATCACTATAATAATAACAACTTAAAATTATGTAAAGCTTGTCACCATCTTTTGCGACAACTTCCTTATCAATAATAAATTTATTATCAAAAAGTGTTTTTCGTAACTCCTCAACATGAGTCATTGGTTGTAAAATCAAATGAATATTCTCATTTTTTAGCCAATGAGTACGCTCAATAAATGAAGAAATAAGTAATCCACCCATACCTGCAACTGCGATTTCGTGGGCTTCATTTTCTTTAAAATTATCAAGTCCGTCCGAAAGTCGCAATTCGATTTGTTCGGAATATCCGTATGAAACAACAGCATCCCTTGCATTTTCAAGAGGACCAACACGCAAATCGGCTGCAATAGCCTTTTTCGTAATTCCATTTTCAACTAAATACACAGGAAGATATGCATGGTCTGTACCGATATCAGCAAAAATTTTATCTTTTCGCACTAAATCAGCAATCGCCATTAATCTATTATCAAGTTTCATACTAATCACCACACTTTTTAAAAATCCCCCTATTAAATATAGGAGGATTTTTTTAGTTAATTATTTTTCGGCATTTTCCTTAAGAAACTGGTTAATACCATCAACAAACTCGTCAGGGTCAACACCGTGAACCATACAAGCCTGTTCAACAGTTTCTCCTCTTGCAGAAGGACAACCAAGGCAATGCATACCAAGGCTTAAGAAGAAAGGAACTGTCTCTCTTGCATTATCAAGGATTTCACCGATATTCATATCTTTTGTAACCTGAAACATCTTTTATTCTCCTTTTGCTACTGATACAGTAACTTTTTTGTCATTTACTGTGAACTCATTTGAATAATCTGCATTTAATTCTGCATTGATAACAAGATTATCAGCAAGAAGCTCGCTTGCAATAAATGCAAGTTTTTCAGTAAGTGCATTTACGATAAACTCATCATCAACATTGATTGCAGCGATAATTCTCTGTTCAACCTGATATCCTGCTTCTTTACGAGCAACCTGACACTGACGGATAATATCACGAACAACGCCTTCTTTAAGAAGCTCATCAGTAAGAACGATATCAAGTGCAACAACAGCACCCTGAGTAAATTCTGCTGAAACAACACCGTCTTTTGTCTTTGACTGAACAGCGAAGATTGATGAATCAAATTTTTCGTCCCAACCTGGAACTGCAACTTCACCACCTGCAACAACTGCAGCAGTAAGAGCCTTCATTTCGTCAGCAGAAAGACCTTCAAGAGTCTGCTTCATCTTATTAACATTCTGTTTAAGAACAGCACCTGCAACCTTAAAGTTAACAGCAAGGAACTGGTCCTCAAGAACATTGATATCATCAATATATTCAACTGCTTTGATGTTAAGTTCATCAAGAATATTCTTCTCAAAAGTCTTAACTTTATCAGCAGTTTCATTATCACAGCAAACGAAAAGTTTTGCGAGTGGCTGACGAACCTTAATCTGCTGTTCGTTACGAAGTCTCATTGCAGTAGCAATTACATCACGAACAAGTGCAGTCTGTTCGATAACACCGTCGTCAGTAACACCTTCGATTTCTGTTGGCCAATCGCTGAGGTGAACTGATTCTGCTACTGTTGGGTCGCACTTTCTGATAAGATTCTGCCAGATATAGTCTGTCATAAACGGAATAATAGGAGCCATTGTCTGAACACAAACCTTCAATGCATTGAAAAGTGTCCAGTAAGCAACCATCTTATCCTGCTGGTCTTCTGTTTTCCAGAAACGACGACGGTTTACTCTGATATACCAGTTAGAAATATCATCAACAAATACTTCGAAATCCTTAATAAGAGCAGATGATTTATATTCATCCATTGATGTAGTTGCTTTCTTAAGGTATTCGTTTGTTCTTACAACAAGCCATTTATCGATTGGAGTTAATTTCCCGAAATCAATTTTATATTCAGCAAAGTTTGGTTTATCAAGCTGTGCATATGTTTCAAAGAATGTATAGATATTCCAGAAACCGAGCATCTTTCTTCTTGCTTCATCACCAAGGTTATAACCGAAACGAACGTCGTTTGTATTTGGTGCACTACCGTAAAGGTAACGAACTGTATCAGCACCGATTTTCTCAGCAGCCTCATCAAACTTAATCATAAAGCCTGTCTTTGAGAATTTTGAGCCATCTTCAGCAACAACCATACCGTTAGTAACAACTCTTTCGTATGGTGCTTTACCTACAAGAACAGTACTCATAAAGAGCATTGAATAGAACCAGAGTCTAACCTGTTCGTGCATTTCTGTAACCCATTCTGCAGGGAAGTTCTTTTCCCATGCTTCACGGTCTGTGAAGTAACCAAGTGTTGAGAATGGAACGATACCGGCATCAAGCCAAACGTCACCGATATCTGAAATACGAGAAACTTCTTTTCCACAATGAGGGCACTTAATCTTAACTTCGTCAACCCAAGGTCTGTGAAGTTCAGGAAGAGCATCAACCTGTGCAGGGTCAACAGCCTTTTCACGAAGTTCATCCTTTGAGCCTATAACTGTGATATGACCACAACTACAAGGATAGAAAGGAAGTGGCATACCGTAATAACGCTTACGAGAAATGTTCCAGTCACCCATATTTGTAAGCCAGTCATTCATACGCTTACCGTTTGAAGCAGGTTCCCATTTAACTGAATTTGCACATTCAATAAGTTTAGGTTTGATTTCACTTGTCTTAATGTACCAAGCAGGAACAAGACGGAAAACAATTTCGCTCTTACATCTCCAGCATACAGGATAGCTGTGTTCGTGTGGTTCAACTTTATAAAGTTTGTTCTGTTCATCGAGTTTTTCGAAAACTTCGTCAGCGATTGTGTGGCTATCTTTACCTGACATAAAACCAAAGCCCTCAAGATAAATACCCATATCATCGATAGGCATAACCTTTGGAAGACCAAGTCTTTCACCAAGTTCAAAGTCTTCGATACCGCAACCAGGAGCAATATGAACAACGCCTGTACCTTCATCAGCAGCAACGTCTTCCCAAGCTACGATTTTGTGTTCAATACCTGCCTGTGCTTCCAAATCAGCAAAGCAAGTTTCATAATGATACCCTACAAGTTCTTCACCCTTGAGTGCACGAATAACTTCAACCTTATCGTCACCAAGGTATTTAATTGCATTTTTAGCAAGAATCAATGTCTGTTCATCACTCTTGATTTTAACTTCAACATAGTCAATTTCAGGATTAACTGCCAAAGCAACGTTTGAAGAAAGAGTCCAAGGAGTAGTTGTCCAAACAAGGATTTTTGAATCAAGTTCTTCAATAGGAAGTTTAAAGAAAACTGAATTGTGTGTCATCATCTTATATGAACCTGTCATTTCGTGTTCAGAAAGAGATGTACCACAACGAGGACACCAAGGCATTGGCTTGTATTCACGCTGAATCCAACCGTGATTATCACATTCCTTTAAGAAATGCCAGATACCCTGAATGTTAAGGTCTGTATTTGTGTAGTATGAGTTATCCCAATCCATCCACATACCAAGTCTTTTTGACTGTTCTGTAATGATACCTGAGAAATGCTTAACACGGTCAACACATTGACGTGTAAACTTGTCCATACCGTAATTTTCGATATCCTTTTTTGTTTTGAAACCAAGCTGTTTTTCAACTTCAACTTCAACCCAAAGTCCCTGTGAGTCGAAACCGTTCTGACGACGGCAATCATAACCTCTCATTGACTTGTAACGGATAAATGTATCCTTTGTGCTTCTACCCCAAGCGTGGTGAATACCCATTGGATTGTTAGCAGTAATAGGACCGTCAAGGAAACGGAACATTTTCTTACCCTTATTTTTCTCAACGAGTTTTTCATAGAACTTTTCTCTGTCCCAGAGCTCCATCACTTCGTGCTCAAGCTCGACAAAGAGATTTTTTTCGTCTGCCACTATATTGTCCACCTTTCAAGTGATAATATCCTAAAATGTCACAATATATTATACACGAATAGGATTAAATTTCAAGTGATTTATGGAAAATAATGAATAATTATGACTATTTATTAAGGTATTTTTCTTTTGTTGCCATTCCACCACGGATATGACGCTCTTCTTTGTTGATATCAAGGACTTTTCTAACCTCTTTATAAAGGCTTGGATTAACTTTTGAAAGACGTTTTGAAACATCCATATGTACTGTACTTTTGCTTACACCAAATACTTTTGCAGTAGCCCTTACCGTTGAATTATTTTCTACTATGTACTCACCCAATAACAATGCTCGTTTATCAACTAAATCATTCAAAACAAACCCTCCTGTTCTCATATATAAATATGAAAAATAGAATTGTTTTATAACTTGAAAATAAATAATGATATGATAGAATTATAGTAGAAAGGTTTGATAATAATGATTAAAATTATGTTTGTTTGTCATGGGAATATTTGTCGTTCGACTATGGCTGAATTTGTTATGAAAGATATTGTGAAAAAGAATGGAATGGAAAACGATTTTCTTATTTGTTCAAGTGCCACAAGTACAGAAGAAATTGGTAGTGACACTCATTGGGGCACAAAGAAAATTCTTGATGAAATGGGTATTCCATATACTAAAAGACAATCTGTGCAATTAAAAAAATCCGACTATGAAAAATACGATTTCATAATCGGAATGGATAGTGCAAATATGAGAAACATCAACCGAATTATCGGTTATGACAAGGATAACAAAATACACAAGCTATTAAGTTTTGCACATATTGACCGAGATGTTGCCGACCCTTGGTACACAAGAGATTTCAAAACAACATATGACGATGTTTTAATTGGATGCACAAAATTATTCAATTATATATTACATAAAAACGAAACCACTATTAATTAAAATAGTGGTTTGCTTGTTTTATAGGGTTTCAAGACCTGCCACATGACGGAGAATTCGTCTTGCATCGGTTGCTGTTACACTTTTATTTCCGTCGACATTAGCAGCCTTTAACTGATTACTATTTAATTGTTCCAAACCTGCAACATATCTTAATACTTTTCGGGCATCAGTAGCATTAACTTTTTTGTTGCTGTCAACATCACCCAACACGAATTTTGTCGATGTATTCCCTGTTGAATTATCCGGTTCGGTTGTTGTAGGCAATTTAGGAATTATTCTTTCTTCCTTGTAATCGCAGTTATAATTATTACAAATGCGAACTTCAAGACCTTCTTTGTCTTTAGTTGCTTTTACTTCAACTTCCCATTCACCTAATGAATGGTCGATTGCTTTAACGGTTCTTGTTTCAGTAAAATCACAATAATCACAAGTGTATATTTCTATACCGTTTTCTGTGCAAGTAGCTGCTTTTTCTGTTTTTGTGAAATGAAAGCTTGGGTGCGTACATTTTGCAACTGTGTAGTTGAAGTTGCATAACACAAAACCATTTTCAGCAACCGCACTTATTGTAGTTGTACCTGATTTTAATGGTGTGATTTTTGCAGTAACTTCGTATAGGCCTGAAGTATTTTCTTTTGGAGTACCATCAACCTTTATAACAGTTTTATCAGATACTTTCAATTCAAACGGAACTTTTGATGAATAAAATAACTGTATATCTTTATCGGTTAGTTTTATGTCAAAATTTTTATCAGCATCTTTACATACAACAACATTATCCAGAATTTTTGAATCATTATATGTCATATTTATATTGTCCCACTGATTTTCATAACCATTATAATACACCTGTTTTAAAGAAACACATTCGTCAAAGGCTCTATCTTGAATTTCTGTTACACTTTCAGGAATTATAACAGTTTCGAGTTTTGAACAAGATAAAAATGCATCATTTGGAATGATAGTCATTTCATTTGACAATGTTATTTCTTTTAAATTTAGAGCATATGAAAACGAATAACTTTCTAACTCTTTCACGGTATTTGGTATGACATATTTTTGTTCTGTTTTACCCGATGGATAGCATATTATTTTTGTCTTGTCCTTATTGAAAATAATATTATTAGCTGATAAATATTCAGTATTCAAATTAGATATTTCGATTTCTTTAAGCAATGAACAGTTTGCAAAAGCACCGTAACCTATTGTCTTGATGTTTTCACCAATTACGACCTTTTCAATGCTATGTTTATGTGCAAATACAAAGTTATTAATACCAACAACATTATATTCTTCTATTGTATCAGGTATAATAACTTCTTGTTCATTTCCTTTATATTTTGTGATTATTGCTGTTCCCGTTCTGTCATTTGCATCATACACAAAATCACTATCGGTGATTGATATCGCAGATGAATTAAAATAAAAAACGGTAAATACAAAGGTAAAACATATAATTATTGATAAAACTATTTTCATAAATTTCATTTTTTCACTTCCCTGACAATATAAAAAATTAAAATTAATTTATCATTTCAGCAAATTGTTCTTCGTTAATAATTGTAACACCTAAATCAGTTGCTTTCTGGAGTTTTGAACCTGCTGCCTCACCTGCTAAAACATAAGTCGTTTTCTTTGAAACTGATGAAGACGCTTTACCACCGAAGGATTCAATTATTTCCTGTGCTTCTTTTCTACCGTAAGTTGAAAGAGTGCCTGTAAGAACAAAGGTCATACCTTCAAAACGATTATCCTTAATTTCACGGTTACTTTCCATATTAAGTCCTGACAATTTCAAATCTTCAACCATTTGCTTTGTCTGTTCAAGTGAGAAGAAATCAACAACAGAATCAGCCATAATCTCGCCAAATCCTTCAATATTAAGAATATGCTCTTTTGTTGCTGAAATTATATTATCAAGTGTCAAGAAGTGGTCTGAAAGCAATTTTGACGCCTTTTGACCTATATGACGAATACCAAATGCAAAAACAAGTTTTGAAAGGTCATTTTCTTTTGACTTTTCAATAGCATTTCGCATATTATCAGCGCTCTTTTTGCCCATACCTTCAAGTTCTGCTATTTTTTCATAATCAATATGATAAATATCTGATATCTTATTGATTAGGCCTTGAGCAAGTAATGTTTCGAGGACAGCGTCACCAAGTCCTTCAATGTTCATAGCATCACGCGAACAGAAATGAATAAGAACACGCAACAACTGTGCAGGACAATCAGGATTATCACAACGAATTGCTGCTTCACCATCTTCACGATGTACGGGTGAATTGCAAGAAGGACAAAATGACGGCATTTCGTAAGGTAAAGTATTATCTTCGTGCTTTACAACAGACAAAACCTCGGGAATAATATCTCCTGCTTTACGGATAATTACTGTATCCCCTATTCTTATACCTTTTTCCTTAATAAAATCCTGATTATGAAGTGTTGCTCGACTTACAGTTGAACCTGCAACAAGAACAGGTTCAAAAACAGCAGTAGGAGTCAGGACACCCGTTCTGCCAACATTGATTTCAATATCAATAAGCTTTGTTTCCTTTTCTTCGGGTGGATATTTATAAGCTAATGCCCATTTAGGGAATTTAGCTGTACTGCCGATAACTTCTCTCATTGAAAAATCATCAGTTTTAATTACAGCACCGTCAATATCAAACGGTAATGTATAACGAATTTCACCGATTCGTTCAATCTCCTTAAGGGTATCATCAATGTTATTGAATTTGTTATAAAACGGAATTGTTTTAAACCCGAGTTCTTTTAAAAACTCTAATGATTCATAATGACCATTGATGTCTGCACCGTTAACTTGCTGAATATTAAAAACATATATATCGAGATTACGCTGTGCTGTAATTTTTGGGTTCTTTTGTCTGATACTACCTGCGGCAGCATTTCGTGGATTTTTAAAAGGTTTTTCACCATTGAGTTCCTGTTTTTCTACAATTTTAAGAAAAACATCACGAGGCATATAAACTTCACCACGAACTTCGATAAAAGGGATTTCCTTTTTTAGTCTTAATGGAATTGATTTAACAGTACGAAGATTTGCTGTAATATCCTCGCCCTGAACACCGTCACCACGAGTTGAACCTCTTGTGAAAACACCGTTTGTATATTCAAGAGAAACTGAAAGACCGTCAATTTTAGGCTCAACAACATATTCAGCATTTTGAAAAGATTCCTTAACTCTTTTATCAAAATCTTTTACTTCATCGTGGCTGAATGCATCCTGAAGACTTTCCATTTTAACGGTATGAACTACTGTTTCAAACAAGGTATCAGCCTGTCCACCAACTCTATGTGTCGGAGAATCGGGTGTTAAAAGTTCAGGATATTCCTTTTCAATTGAATCAAGTTCACGCATAAGCATATCATATTCATAGTCTTCGATATCATTTTCATTTTCTACATAATATCTGTAAATATGATGGTTAAGTTCTTTACGAAGCTGTTCCGCTCTCGCCTTTTTCTGTTCAAAATCGGTCATATAAATTCACCTTAAAAAGTTTAATAATGATATATTCCCCAAAATATAATTAAAATTTCAGGGAATAATATTTCGGGTGATAATGTGAAAGTTTCAGAGAAATGTATATTTTTATTTATAATCGGTGGCATCGGATATGGTTTATTGGAAATAGGATTCAGAGGTTTTACGCACTGGTCAATGGTGATTACAGGCGGTTCGGCTCTTATATCACTTTATCTTATAAACCATACATTTCCAAATGCGTCAATAATATCAAAAGCGTTTGCAGGATGTGCAGTAATTACCCTACTTGAATTTACTGTGGGACTAATTGTCAACAAAATTTATTCATTCGGAGTATGGGATTATACCAACTCACCTGCAAATATTATGGGAATAATTTCTCTTAAATTTTCACTTTGTTGGTTTGCAATATCATTTTTTATGATAGCAGTTTTCATTACCTTGCGAAGAATTATATATTCGCAGAAATCTTGAAAACTTTTACACCATGGGGTTCAACAGTTGCTGTAAGCTTATCAGATGCAATAAATTCTGTTTTATCCCAAAGTTCTTTACATATGTAATCTGAATTATCAGGTAATGTTACACTTACAACATTTTTTATGTCATTAAATGAGCAACTCATTTCAGTTTTTGAGTTTGTTTTATTGAAGAAACAAACTGCAACCTGATTATTTTCAAGTGGTTTAACAAGAACATCCTTTAAACCTGACTTAACTCGCTTACATTGAATGCCAAGTTTATCCTGATTAATTGCGATAACATCTTTATTTGTTAAAATCCTTAATACTTTATTATCAGTATCAACTGAACCGTCAGGTTTAATAAAATCACGGATATCGTTACCAAGAATCAAAGGGGCCGCCATCATTGACCATAATGTAAAATGAGATTTGTTCTCTTCATAAGTAAGTTTTCCGTTACCAACTTCAAGCATATCAGGGTCATTAAATGCACCAGGTCTTGCGTATTCATCAAGACGAACATTAAATTCATATATTCCCATTACAGATGCCCAATGTGGTTGGATATCACCTGTTGTCCTCCAGATGTTACCGGCCTTTCCGCCCCATTTCCAAGGTTTGTTCCAGCCCCATTCACAGATTGAATAAAGAATTTTCTTTTCAGGACAGTTATTTTCCTCAGCATATTTTTTAGTTGCTCTAACGAGTTCTTTGCCCATATTTTCATACTGCATTGCAGCACTATCCATAGTTGAACCAACAGGATTTGTAATTGAAATAGTATTATTTCCTGCATGAAGTCTGATTTTTATCTGTCGTCTGCCTTCTCGTGAGAATGCTTTTTGTTCAGCAATATAGAAATCATATTTTTCATTATCATTAACTGTTACAACACAGAACTGTCCTTTGCTTGTGTTCTTTTTCATTACGAGAGTAAGAACATATTCTCCATCTTCAGGAACTTCAACATTATCAAACACGATAGTACCAAGACCACTGCAAAGCCCTTTTACATAACTGTTACCGTCATCTTCTTCTACAACCTTGGCATCACCTTTTAAAACTGCATCTTTTGCCTTGAAAACAAGTTCATTTTCAAATCGATTACCAATAATTGAAATGCTATCGATATATGGTGCATCGGTTGGAATAAGCACATGATGACAATAGTCATATTTAAAATACTCGATTCCCCATTTTGCAAAGGTTTCAGCGTCAATTCTTTCATTATAAAGAGATGCAGGTAAATCCTCACAAGTTAAAGTTCCATTTGAAGAATAAATACCAAGTTTAAGTCCCATAGCATTAACCTGTTCAACAAGCCATTTTATACCATGAGGAAATGTTGATAAATCACCTTGTAATTTTCCGTTTTCATCTCGCATTGATGATTGCCAACAGTCGTCAAGATTAATATAAACATATCCCGCATCAGCAAGACCTGATTTTTTAACTGCTTCTGCAATTTCAAGAATAACATTTTCATCAATTCTTTGTCTGAAAATATTCCAGCTTGACCAACCCATTGGTGGAGTCAAAGCAGCACCGTTATTATACATTTCATCCTTTGTATAATGAATTTTTGTTTTAGCAAGTGCTTTTTTAATTTCACATTTAGGGCAGATATCTTTTTTCTTTAAATAAAGAATACTACTGCCAACAGCAGTACCAACTGCAGCAATTCCCGATAAAACAGTTAATCCTTTTTTCATATGAAACCCTCGCAATACAAAACAGGTCAGATGGTGGATTGCATCATCTGACCTGTAATATTTAATGTTACGGCCTAAATGCCGAATATATTATTCCTCAACAGGAGCCGGAGCAACTTCTTCAGAAACATCTGCTGCATCTTCAGCAGATGTTTCAACTTGTGCTACTTCTTCAACTACTTCAGCAACAGGAGCTTCTTCAACTACCGGTGGCTCAAGGAGAGCTTTGATTGAAAGACTAACTCTCTTCTTATCAAAGTCGATTTCCATAATCTTTGCTTTAACAACATCGCCTACTTTAAGAACTTCAGCAGGAGTGCCGATATGCTTATAAGCAATCTGTGAAATATGAATAAGACCATCAACACCAGGAATAATCTGTGCAAAAGCACCGAAAGATGTAAGGCTTACAATCTTGCATTCGACTTCACTGTCAACAGGATAATCACGCTTAAGGATTTCCCATGGATTATCTTCAACCTTTTTGTAACCTAAAGAAATCTTTTTATTTTCAGTATCAAGTTCTTTAACATAAACTTCAACAGTATCGCCAACTTTAACGATTTCTGATGGGTGCTTGATTCTCTGCCATGAGAGTTCAGAGATATGTACCATACCGTCAACACCGCCAAGGTCAACGAATGCACCATAATTTGTAAGGCTTCTTACTGTACCTGTATAAACTGCACCTTCAGTAACATTTGCCCAGAATGCATCTTCGATTTCCTTTTTCTTAGCAGCAGCAACTTCACGAATTGAACCTACTACCTTTCTTCTCATCTTGTTAACTTCAATAATCTTATATTCAACTGTTGTCTTAACAAGTTCTTCAAGAGAATCGTTTCTTCTGAGTTTTGCAAGAGATGCAGGAACAAATACTTTGATAGCACCGTCCTGAACAAATACACCCTTGTTGTCGCCAACGATACCCGTAACAACACCTGTGTGAATTGTATCGTCTGCTTCAAGGTTTTCCCAGATTGCTCCACGGTCATAAAGACGCTTTGAAAGCTTGATTGTACCTTCAACATCATTTGTCTTCATAATACGAAGTTTGATTTCGTCGCCAACCTTAAGCTCTGCTCTTGGGTCAGCTGATGGATCATCACTATATTCATCAAAAGACACATAGCCTGTATGCTTTCTGCCTGCGATTTCAACCTGAATTTCAGTTGCAGTAAAACCAACTACTGTACCAATAACATTCTGGTCAGAACTCATAGTGCTGAGTGATTCCTCAAGCATCTGCTCAAAGCCTGCTGTCTCCTCCTTATTAATTGTGTTTGCGTTTTCAAAAATCTCGGACATAGTTTTTAGTACCTCCTTAATAATACTGTCGGGAGTCGATGCACCCGCAGTAACGCCTATTGAATGAACATCACAAAAGGCTATGTCCAAAAGCTCTTTTGCCGTTTCAATCAAATAAGTCGGGCAATTAGGTTCACAAACTGCTTTTAATTTTGCAGTATTTGAACTTGTTCTTCCACCAATTATTATCATAATATCATTTTTCTTTGATAATAACAGTGCTTCTGCCTGTCTTTCTTCGGTCGCATTACATATTGTATCAAAAATAATTGCGTTTGTATAGTATAAATTTATAATTTTAATACATTTTTTCCATTCTTTTATGCTAAAAGTTGTTTGAGATACGACAATGAACGGTTTTACAGGATTAAATGTATTGTTATTTAATATGTTTTCAAGTTCTTCTGCAGAATTGAAAATAAAACATTCACCATTGCAATAGCTTTTTATTCCTATTACTTCAGGATGTTTGCTGTCCCCTGCCATAAGAACCGGTAAAGTCTCCGATGAATTCTTTTCAACAATTTTATGTATTTTCTTTACAAAGGGACATGTTGCGTCAATAAAATCAATGGAATTATTAACACAGAAATCGAGTGATGATTTTTCAACACCATGAGTACGGATAACAACTTTTTTGTCAGTTGTAACCGATTGAACATTATCTATTATATTTACACCTTTAGATGATAAATCATCAATAACCTGTGGATTATGAATTATCGGTCCAAGTGTACAGATGTTTTCACCTTTATCCACAAGGTCATAAAGCATTGTAACAGCACGATTTACTCCAAAACAGAATCCTGCAGTTTTTGCAAGGGTTATTTGGACTTGCATTTCTTTCGAAGCTCCCTCCAAAGAAGAACAATTCTATCCATAACCATATTTGCTACTTCTTTGTTTTCTTTTGTTCCACCATCTTCGGTAAAGTTCATTTCCTCATATTTAATTGCTTCACCAAATTTCACGAAAACCTTTGAACCAAATTTTCCTCTTTCTTCAACACAGATTGCTGTAGGAACAACATCGCACTGTGCATTTCTTGCAATAAGACCAACACCTGATTTTGCCTTTTTAGGATAGCCATCTCTTGAACGAGTACCTTCCGGGAAAATGCAAAGAATCTTGCCCTTTTTAACAAGGTCACTTGCATAATTGATTGCCTGCATATCACCTTTACCACGAACAATAGGAAAGGCATTGCAACTTGTAAGAATTTTGCGGGCAATAGGATTTTTTAAGGCTTCATATTTTGTTACGAAGTGAAAAAGCTTATCCTTACTTGCAGTCTGAATAAAAATAGGGTCATAAATAATTGAATGGTTTGCTGCTATAATAAATCCATCATCACGGTCAAGATTTTCAAGACCTTCAACCTCTAACTTAACTCGTGTTTTGCAACAGAAATTGCACAATGGTCTGAAAACATTAAATCCTTTATGTGTTTCGTAATTACTAAAATCAAAATACTTTTTCTCTGACATTACATTTTCTCCTTAATTGTTTCTACTATCATATTAATTGATTCTTCAAGAGTGTTTCCTGTTGTATTGATTACAACTGAATCATCAGCAGGTTTTAATGGTGCTATTTTACGATGAGAGTCATTATAATCACGCACTTTAAGGTCATCAAGAACTTCCTGATATGTTACTGTGCTACCCTTTTCTTCTAATTCCTTAAATCTTCTCATTGCACGTTCTTCAGGGTCAGCTGTTAAAAATATTTTAACCTGTGCATTCGGAAGAACAACAGTACCGATATCTCTGCCGTCCATTATACAATTATTCTTTGCTGCAATGTCTCTTTGTAAATCAAAAAGAAATGCACGAACAGATGGAATTGCGGACACGTTAGATGCTGCCATTGAAGCTTCCGGAAGTCTGATTTCAGTTGAAACATCATCACCGTTAAGATATACATGCTGAACACCGTCAATAAATTTTAATTCAACATTAATCTCATTAAGTACAGAACCAATTGCATCTGCATCAGTTGTTACAATACCTTTACGAAGACAATAAACACCTACTGCTCTGTATAAAGCACCTGTATCAACATAAATAAAACCAAGTTCTTTAGCGGCAGCACGGGCTATTGTGCTTTTACCTGCTCCCGCAGGACCATCAATTGCTACATTAATCATAAATTTTCCCTCACTCTATATTACTTGCAGAAATTCCCGCCAGATGTCCTGTCGAGAATGCTATCTGCAGATTAAATCCACCAGTATAACCGTCACAATCAATTACTTCACCTGCAAAGTATAAACCCTTACATATTTTGCTTTCCATTGTTTTAGGATTTATTTCATTGATTTTCACTCCACCCGAAGTAACGATTGCTTCATTGATATTGTTAAAATCCATTACAGTTAATTTTAAATTTTTAATTGTATTAACAAGATTTTTTCGCATTTCTTTTGTAATCTGATTGATTTTTTCAGATTGCTTGATACGAGAAAGTTTTAAGACAGGTGAAATCAATGATTTTGGCAATAACAAAGCCAATACATTTGAAATTGATTTATTGCTGTTATCCGAAAAATCGCGAAGAATTCTTGCATCAAGTTTTTCTTCAGATAAGGCGGGCTTTAAATCAATGAAAATTTCATATCTTTCTTTCTCCATATCACGCATATGGGCACTTGCTGAAAGAATCATTGGCCCTGATACACCAAAATGTGTGAAAAGCATTTCACCGAAATCATCGTAGATTTCCTTTTTCTTCTTGGTATCAACAACTCTTATGCCAACATTTTTAAGTGAAAGTCCCATACAATCACTACAAAATCCTTCACGACATACCAAAGCTGATAATGATGGTCTTAACTGTGTCACAGTATGTCCAACACTTTCAGCAAATTTATATCCGTCACCGCTTGAGCCTGTTTTGGGATATGAAAGACCACCCGTTGCAATTATAACTGAACCGGCATAATACTCATTACCTAAATCAGTAACAACGCCTTTAACACAATTATCTTCGGTTAAAATGCCAACAACTCTTTCGGTCTTTCTTTTAACACCCATATCAGTTATATAACGATTCAAGGCATCAACAATATCAACAGCCTTGTCAGTTACAGGAAAAACTCGATTACCGCGTTCAACTTTAAGTTCAACACCGTAATCTTCAAAAAAATACATTACATCCTGTGAATTAAATGATGAATAAGCACCATACAGAAATCTTCCGTTGCCGGGGATGTTTGATATAAATTTTTGTACATCATCACCTATGTCATTCGTAACATTACATCTGCCCTTACCTGTAATCATAACTTTACGGGCAATTTTGTCATTACGCTCTATAAGTAATACATCAGCACCGTTTTCCGCTGCTGTTCCTGCTGCCATTGTTCCGGCAGCACCTGCACCAATAACAATAACTTTATTACTCATTTTCGCCACCATCAGGTTTATCATATACCTGGTATTCATCCCAGATACCTTCAAGCTTATTGAAGTTGTTATAAACTTCTTCACGACGACTAAAGGTCAGTGCAACAATAAGTGCGTTTATAAGACTTAAAGGAGCAACAAGCGAATCAACAACTGAAACAATATCGCTCTTTGCAACAAGTAATGCATTAGAAAACTCCGCAATCGGTGAAACGGCTGAATCGGTAATTGAAATTATATTTGTTCCCCTGTCACTAATGAAACGGAGGGCATTGATTGTCTGTTTTGAATAACGAGGGAAACTGATTGCAACACACACATCTTCTTCATTAATTCTGAACATCTGCTCAAACATTTCACTACCGCTTGATGTATCTACCAAAACAACATTTTCAAATACAAGATTAAGATAAAAATAAAGAAAACTTGCAAGGGCGGCTGAACTTCTTACACCAAGAATATAAATTTTTCTTGCATTATTAATCATTTCAACTGCTTTTTTAAATTCAGAATCACTTACAATTTCAAGAGTATCCCTTATAAGCTCAATATCACCGTTAAGAACTTTTTTTATAGCATTATCTTCGCCGATAAGGTTACTTGAAACTTCCATTCGTTGAACAGCAGTTAATTTTGATTTAATCATCTGCTGAAGTTCTTTTTGAAGTTCAGGATAGCCTTTGAAACCCATTTCCGTCGCAAAACGAACAACGGTCGATTCACTCACACCAACTTTTTCACCTAATTTTGATGCAGTCATAAAGGCTGCTTTATCATAGTTAGTTGAAATATATTGAACAAGTTTTTTGTGTCCTTTTGACAGTTTTTTATTATTCAAATCAATTTTAGAAAATATAAATGATTTCATACTGACAATACCTCATGTCAAACAATCAAATTTCTACTTATTATACTATAAATCGCACAGTAATTGCAATGCTTTTTTGCAGGAAATCTTGCAAATTATTCTTTGATTGGTGAAAAAGTTTTTTCCTTTGAACATACATCGGGATTATTAAGTACAAGACTAAAGAAATCTGTCGTTTTGTTTTCTATTTCATATATTCTATTAATGATATCATTATCATATTTAAGAACATCTGAATATCTAACAACAAAAGGTAATTTACAATTACCTACTAAATTCCCGACAATTTCCTTACAATTTTTGTTATAACCCAACAGTCTGCAATAAGGAACATTGATGTCAAGGTCATCGTTTGTAATAGCAAATTGATAGCAAAGAACAGCGCGTCTTATCCTTGAATGAGTATATCTTTTTGTTTTTGCAAAATCATATATTTCTTCTAAACTCACGCTATTACAGACAGCATCATTTATTCTGTTTTCCAATCCCTCGGACATATTAGCAATGTTTTCAGATTTTTCGTAAATCTTTGAACGCAATAATGCTAATGAGGATACATTATACTTATCTTTTGAAAGAATTTTACCTGTTGATATTGCGTTATGATACAAATCAATTATATTATTTGGTACAAACTTATCGAAAGATTTATTTTCAAAAATAAGTGAACGAATGTGTGTTGCTGAAGCAAAATCGTCAACTGCAAAATCATCATTATAATCAGCACCAATTCTATTAACACTTATAGGTTGAATTTTTGAATTCAGTTTTCTAATTGCTTTAAGATACTCAACAGCTAATATGTTGTTAGGCAAAGAAATATCACAATTATCAATAAATTTATTAAAGGCCGATTGACGAGCTGACGGATAACTTTCACCTGTTTCAAGACACTTTTTCAATTCAATATCAAATTTTTCGTCTGTAAGAACATCAACAATTTTATTAAGATTATTTATATTTGCGTTTTCTGTTCCAAAAGCAATTTTATCGCAACCAAATGAATCTAAAATTTTTACTGCATTATATGCAAAAGTTTCAGCAGATGCTGTCGCATAAACAAAAGGTAATTCAAGGACAATGTCTGCACCGTTCATAAGTGCCGCCTTTACTCGTATGTCTTTAGGGAAAATTGCAGGTTCTCCCCTTTGGACAAAGTTTCCGCTCATTACACATACAACAACATCACCCTGTTGTTTTACAGAGTCAATTAAGTGTTTGTGACCATTGTGAAAGGGATTGAACTCGCAAACTATTCCGATTACAGACATATTTTTCTCCTTTTTAGAAAATATTGGCAAAACAAATCTTGAAATTATATAAATATAAGTATATAATAATACAGGTTTGATATTACTTCAAGAAAAATTTATAAACGGAGATGTTAAAAATGAAAGTTCTTGTTATTAACGCAGGTAGTTCATCACTTAAATATCAGCTTATTGATATGGCTGACGAAAGTGTAATCGCAAAAGGTATTTGCGAAAGAGTTGGTACTCCTGAAGCGTGTATCAGCTTTAAAACTCCTGACGGTCAGAAAATCGAATACAATGCTCCTATGAGCAATCATACTGAAGCATTTGCTGCTGTTAAGGCTGCTCTTACTGAAGGTGAATACAAGGTAATTGATGATATCAGCGAAATAACTGCTGTTGGTCATCGTGTTGTTCAGGGTGGTTCACTCTTCAACAAGAGTGTTCTTATCAATGATGAAGTTATCGCAGGTATTGAAAGTCTTAACGACCTTGCACCACTTCACAACCCTGCAAACATTATGGGTATCAATGCAAGTATCGAACTTTTTGGTAAAGATGTTCCTCAGGTTGCTGTTTTTGATAATGCATTCCACAGCACAATGCCTGCAGAAGCATACACATTCCCTATTCCATGTGAATTGGCAAAGAAATATTCAATTCGCCGCTATGGTTTCCATGGTACATCTCATAAATTCGTAAGTGCAAGATGTGCAGAAGTTATGGGCAAGAACATTGAGGACCTTAAGATTGTAACTTGTCACCTTGGTAACGGTTCATCAATCACAGCTGTTAAGAACGGTAAGGTTATTGATACAACAATGGGACTTACTCCACTTGATGGTCTTGAAATGGGTACACGTTGCGGTGCTATTGACCCATCAGTTGTTCTTTTCCTTATGGAAAAAGAAAATCTTTCAGTTAAAGAAATGGATACACTTCTTAACAAGAAGTCAGGTCTTCTTGGTGTTTCCGGTCTTTCTTCTGATGACAGAGACCTTAAGGCTGCTGCAGCAGAGGGAAATGAACAGTGTGCAACCGCAAGAAATATTCTTGCATATCAGATTAAGAAATATATCGGTGCATTTGCTGCTGCTATGAACGGTATCGACGCTATCGTATTCACAGGCGGTATCGGTGAAAATGCTGACGATATCCGTGATAAGGTTTGTAACGAAATTTCATACCTTGGTGTTGAAATCGACAACGAAATCGGCAAGACACTTGTTAAGGGTAAGGAAGGCGAACTTTCAACAGCAAACTCAAAGGTTAAAGTTTATGTTCTTCCTACAAACGAAGAACTTGCAATCGCAAGAGATACAAAGGATATCGTAAACGCTCTTTAATTCATAATTTAGCACAAAGATTAAGCCACTCACAATTGTGAGTGGCTTTTTGTACTATTTTATTGTATCAACCCAGCCAGTCATCGCCATCTGGGTCAACTGAACTTATACTTAATGCAATATCTTCTTCAATTTCATAAATTGTAATATCAAAATCGGGTGTTATGTATTCTTTCATAGTATTTTTCCTTTCTATTTATGCTTACCAGCCATATTTTTCACAAGCAACAGGATAATATGTTGCGTAAAGTGAATTAAAATCTGCATTCATAGGTGTTTCGCTGAAATACCATTCTCCGTTTACGCAAATATACGCATAAGCTGTCAGCATATAGTTTTTATCATTTTCGGGAACATCTGTTACAAGACAAGTGAACATATAATATCCATCTGCATCTTGGATGTATTTTACAGGAGCATCAACATATCCTGAAACTGTTCCACCTTGTGCTACGGTTTGTGCAGATTCTGCAGAAAAGTTCTCACCATCAATAGTGTAAACAAAACCTACCTTATCAATATTTTCTATTGCTTCTTCGTTTGTTGCACCTACAAGTTCTATGAAATCTTCATCAGAAATGTTTACACGAGTTCTTACATCAAAAGTATTTGCATATGAATTATCTGCATTTCTGTCAAAACGGATTTGTGAGGTCATTTGCTCAATTGTTAAACTGTTTTCCGTCTCTTGTTCTTCATAAATGTATGATGGGTCTATATATATAGCAGGACGAATACCTGAATAGGTATAGTATGAGTGAGTTTTACCCTCAGCATATCCACCATAAAAGACTGTACATATTCTACCGGAATAACGGTCAGGTGAACGCAACCACCATTGAGAATCTCCCTTATGTGCATAATCATCTTTAGTAATAGTGTAAAGTCCCTGTACCCTTGCATAATCTGTTCCCTGTGCAGCACGTGCTGAATCATATTCTGATGCATCTAAAGAAAAACCATAAGCACTATTTGTAACTTCATCATAAGAAAGTAAGAAAACTTTATCATAAGTTGTGTCACTATCAAATTCGGGATAGTTGGAATCGAAGCAACTATTATCCTGTGTAGAATACTGAATTTCTGCCTGTTCAACACTTGAAAATGCTGTGTTATAAAAATCGTTATTAAGCCAACTTCTCATTAAACTTGTTGCATAACTGTTAGTATCATTTTCAAAAGTAGATTCTAGATAATACGAACCATCTGTGATATCTAGATAAGCAGTATTATTAAATGGCTGTGCGTCAATTATACTCTCACACATTACAAAACTCTTTTCAGGGTCGAGAACACGCCATTCAAGAGGTTCATACTTAAACCAATATACGTTATTTATATAATATCCGTTCTCATCCTGATATGAATTATCTGACTCATTAGAAGGGAATCTAGTATTAGATTGTCTGTACTGTGTAAATTTTACAGCTCTATATTGTATGCAATTATATGTAACATCTGCATATTTCATATAGTCACTTGGTATCATATTACTTGTATAAGAATTTTCCGCAACATAATAATTGTATGAAACCCAATTTAATGTAAGAGAATTCAATTCTTTAAGAAGTGATTCATCTGTTACCTCACTTTGAGGATATGAACCAAACTCAATTATATCTCCCACCTCATATTCGGATAATGTTTTTGCATTGGCTGTAGTAGATAAATCCACACCAATCAAAGGTAAGCAAGTTATTATCACAGCAAGTGATAATATGATTGATAAAACTTTAGTATACGCTTTTTTCATTTCCTTTTCCTCCATAAAAATAAAAGTGCATCAGCCGAAGCCAATGCACGAAAAATACATAGCTCCAACTGTCGCCAAACAAATCTACATAAATTACCAAAAGTATATGCAAATAGAGCATCTGTATTTTTACCTAAATAAAAATACATATACTAATTGGTAAAAAAATATTAAAATTTGTTTGGCACTTTTAGTTTACCACGCATTTTGAGAAAAATCAATATCTGTGATGATATTCAGCAATTTGTTCAAAATGAATTATCAAATAAATTCATTTAAACAAATTAGAGGTTGTGGGGTAAGTGTAAGTTAAAAGTGGAAAATGGAAAACGAAAGAACTGCGTTGTGATTGTGAATGATATGCCATTCTGAGGAGTGAAACGACGAAGAATTTCTGTTGGTTAATATGTTACTATTGGAGAGATTCTTCGCTTCGCTCAGAATGACAAATTGGAGTTTGTCGATGAGGCTTCTCCTTGAGGAGAAGCTGTCTGCGAAGCAGACTGATGAGGTGTAGGTTGCGATATCATCCGTTAATTATAATAATAAAACGACTTTCCCACCTCATCCGCCTCGTTCCTCGGCACCTTCCCCTCAAGGGGAAGGCAAAATCCCGATAAATTATGATTTGTAACAAAAATTTCAGGGTAGAGTTTTTTAAGACTCTACCCCTTTTTTGTCAGGATGCGGTTTTCAGTTTTTCTGTGCTTATTTTCTCCTGACTGTTGGAGGTTTCTAACATTCTCTCTGCAAATATTGCATAGCCTTGTTTCGGGTTATTTACGAAAACGTGTGTTACTGCTCCCACAAGTTTTCCGTTCTGAATTATTGGACTTCCACTCATACCCTGTACTATTCCGCCTGTTACTTCAAGAAGTTTTTCATCAGTTACTTTAATTATCATATCTTTGTTTATTGATGACGAATTGGAATATATCTTCGTTATTTCAATGTCATAATATTCAAGTTCTTCGTTGGTGACTGTACATCTTATTTGTGCTTTTCCCTCTTTAACTTCCTGTTTAACAGCAACGGGAATTTCTTCTGTTCTATCTGTCACAGAGTATCCGTAAATTCCTGTTTCATCATTCAAGCACAACATTCCGTTATTTTTACCTGACATTTTTCCGCACAATTCACCAACATTACCAAATGTGCTTTTACTGAGTCCCGTTAATGTTACATCTGCCATTATACCTGTTTTAATCGGCATTATTTCGTTTGTATCTACATCATAAATGGGATGTCCAAGTCCTGCGAATGTGTTATTGGACTTATTATAGAATGTTACTGTACCGAGTCCTGCTGTACTGTCCCTCACCCAAAGACCTGCTTTATAATCTCCGCTGTCTTTTTCTTTAACTGTCTTAAATATCAAATTTATGGTTTTGTTTTTTCTTAACACTTTAATTTCTATTTCTTTGCCTTTACTTTCCTGCAAAATCTTTGAAAAGTGGGACGATGAAGTAACATCTTTTCCATTTACCGACTTAACAATATCACCGATTTTAATATCTGCTGTTTTTCCGGGACATTCAAAACCTGAATCCGTTTCAATTTCCTCAAAATCAACAATAATTACTCCATCGGTATAAAGCTTTATTCCAAATAATTCTCCGCCCGGTACAACATATTGCCTTTTAGAATTTGTTATCAATGTGTTTTTTACGGGAATAATATTTAAAAGCTTTATTTCTGTCGGCTTTTGTGATGCCTTGACAGTCTCAAGTACAACTCCAGCCTCTTCTTCCGATTCAAGACTATATAAATCAATGCCTAAGACATTTGGAACATTATAGTCTTCATTTTCAATTACTGTGATTTTATCGGGAATTGTTTTTTCACCTAAAAATATAATTGAATAAATTAATAAACAAAAAATTGAACAAATAACTGATAAAAATTTAAAAAAACTATGCAAATTATCACCTCCGTACGACTTTGAGCCGCACTAATAATTTGTCTTATTTTTTTTATTTTAGTAAAGGAAATAAAAACGCCTTACGGTGAATTTTCACTAATAATGAAATAACCGTAAGGCATTATTTTATTTAAGTATATTACAGATTTTTTCAACAGTTTCTTCCACATTGGAATTATTCAAATCAAGAATATAATCCGCATATTTTACATACAAAGGATAACGCTGATTGAATATATCATCAATGGTCTGCGATTTATCAGCAGCAACACCGCGAGTATTTATATTATCGAGTCTGCTTTTGATTTCGGGAAGTGAAACATTAAGGAAGAAAATTTTACCATTTTCTTTAAGATGTTTCATTGAATCTTCTCTGAAAACAACACTGCCACCTGTTGCAACAACTGAGTTTTCACAGTCCATAGATTTGACTGCCAAGGCTTCACAATCAAGAAATTTTTCAATACCGTCATTGTCAATTATTTCCTGTAACAGTCTTTTTTCACGCTGTTGAATAATCAAATCAGTATCGACAAAGCCAATACCAAGAGTTTTTGCGAGTATAACACCGACTGTGCTTTTACCACAACCGGGCATACCAATAAGAACTATATTTGACATAACTTAGATTGAAATTTCGTGAGCAATCTTGTACATATTAAGGTCAAGTGACTTTTTCATATTAAGTGCTTCGAAAATATCATAGTCAACAATTTCATCGTGCTGCATTGCGATAACTCTGTTACCGATGCCGTCCTTAAGAAGTTCAACAGCCTTATGGCCCATAAGAGATGCTGTTACTCTGTCACGAACTGTTGGATGACCACCACGCTGAACATGACCAAGAATTGTTGCACGAGTTTCAACACCTGTTTCGTTTTCAATTCTCTTTGCCATTTCTTCAACGCCACCGATACCCTCAGCAACGATAATGATGAAATGCTTTTTGCCTGTAAGCTGTGTTCTCTTCATTCTGTCGATAACATCACGCTGGAAGTCATATTCAACTTCAGGAATAAGGATTGATGTTGCACCACAAGCAATACCCGCATTAAGTGCAATATAACCTGCGCGTCTGCCCATTACCTCAACAACTGTGCAACGGTCGTGTGATTCAGATGTATCACGAAGTCTGTCAACCATTTCAAGAACAGTATTAAGAGATGTATCATAACCGATTGTGTAGTCACTACAAGCAATATCGTTATCGATTGTGCCGGGAATACCAACACAAGGAAGTCCGCGAAGAGATAAGTCACGAGCACCTCTAAATGAACCGTCACCGCCGATTACTACGATACCGTCAAGTCCAACATCTTTTGCTACTTTAAGTGCTTTCTGAAGACCTTCTTCTGTTTTGAATTCAGGACTTCTTGCAGAATAGAGGAATGTACCGCCACGGTTGATAATGTTTGATACTGAACGAAGATTCATTTCGTACATATCGCCCTGCATAAGGCCATTATATCCTCTTCTGATACCCATTACTCGCATATCGTTTTCGCATGCTGAACGAACAACTGAACGAATAGCGGCATTCATGCCCGGTGCGTCGCCACCACTTGTAAGAACACCTATAGTTTTCATTTTATCACCCTTTATTAGTATTTGCTAAATATTTCCACATTGAGAGTTTATAATAACATAAGAAACAATAAATTGCAAGTAATATGCCAATTATATTTGTAATATGACATTTTGCTCACCGGCAATTTCTTTCAAATTGTATAAAAGATTATCATCAACAGATACTTTTTTACATGGAAAATACTTTTTACTGTTTGCAAAATAGAAATACAACGGAACATTACCCTGTTTTGCTGATGAAACAATTTCATTACATTTTACATATATTAAAGATGTTTCATTTTCGACCCTTATAAACAGACCTATTTTTTTATTTTGATTACTCTTTATGCTTTCGGCTGTTTCTGCAAAATCAAGAATGATTTTAGGACTTTCTTCCTCTTTTACAGAAAGTCTTCCACCAAGCAGCAGGACATTACCATTATATAATATATTGGAGTATTTGGTAAAAAGTTTAGGAAAAACAACTACTTCAACAGAGCCATAAACATCCTCGACTGTAACGAATGCCATTGTATCCCCTGATTTAGTCTGTTTTCTTGTTATACCACTTATTATACCCATAATATTTACAGAATAAGAGTCAACATATTTAGTATTGTAATCATTATCGGCGTTTAAAATATTACCGATAGTGTCACATTTCATTTTTTGTGACAAATCTGCATACTGCTCCATAGGATGAGCAGAAATATAAAGACCTGTGGTTTCCTTTTCCATCATAAGTTTTGTATGTGACGGAAATTCATCCATTTTTTTCATAACAAATTCAGAAGATGAAGAATCATCACTCATAAGGTCAAAAAAGCCAATCTGTCCTTCAATATTTTTTCTTCGTGAACTATCAAGGTCGTCAATAACAAAAGGAAGATTTACAAGCATTTCCTGACGATTATTACCAAGTCCGTCAAGAGCACCACTTTTTATAAGTCCCTCTACTGCACGACGATTAAAGCCTTTTCCGTGAACTCGCTTACAGAATGAATAAAACGATGTAAATTTACCATTTAATCTTCTTTCATTTATGATTGTATCAATGAAATCGTGGCCAAGATTTTTAATAGCAAGAAGACCAAACATAACTGTTTTTCCATCCTCACCTACTGTAAATGTTTTATTACTTACATTTACATTCGGAGGAAGAATATTAATACCATTCTTTTTACAAGCATCAATATAATCAGCAATTTTTGTTGAATTATCAAGCACACTTGTAAGAAGTGATGCCATAAATTCACAAGGATAATAACACTTGAGATATGCTGTTCTGTACGCAACAACCGCATAGGCAGCAGCGTGAGATTTATTGAAAGCATAAGATGCAAATGAAGACATATCATCAAAAATTTCATTTGCAATTTTATTATCAATTCCGTTTTTAAGACAACCTTCGCAGAAAAAAGTTCTTTCTTCTTCCATAACCTTATGCTTTTTCTTTGACATTGCACGACGGACGATATCAGCTCGTCCTAAGGGATAACCTGCCAAGGAACGGAAAATTTGCATAACCTGTTCCTGATAGACCATACAACCGTATGTGACATCAAGAATATTTTTAAGCATTGGTGTTTTGTACTTAATATAATCAGGATTGTGTCTGTTCTGAATATACGAATCAATAGAATCCATCGGTCCCGGTCTGTAAAGAGAAATGACAGCGATAATGTCTTCGATATTTGTTGGTTTAAGACGCATAAAAACGCTTCTCATACCATTTGATTCGCATTGGAAAACACCATCAGTCTGACCGCTTGTAAAAAGAGAATAGACATTTTTATCGTCATATGGGATTTTTTCAATATCAAACTGTGAATTTTTCTTTTTAACCATCTTAACACAGTCGTTAATAACAGTTAATGTACGAAGTCCCAAGAAATCCATTTTCAGAAGACCAAGTTCTTCAATAGTTGTCATTGTAAACTGTGTCACCACAGATTCATCATTTTTTGCAAGCGGAACATAATCACTTACAGGCTTGTCTGTAATAACAATGCCTGCAGCGTGAGTTGATGAATTTCTCGGCATACCCTCAACACTTTTCGCTGTATTAATAAGGTCTTTGATTTTTTCGTCACTTTCGTATAACGCTTTTAATTCTTCACTTTCCGTGAGTGCTTTTTCAATGGTTATACCAAGTGTTCTTGGAATTTTTTTCGCAACATTATCAACAGTTGCATATGGCATTCCCATTGCTCTGCCCACATCACGGATAGCTGCACGAGCCGCCATTGTACCAAAGGTAATAATCTGAGCAACATGGTCAGAACCATATTTGTCAATGACATAGTCAATAACTTCCTGTCTTCTCTCATAACAGAAGTCAACATCAATATCAGGCATACTAACTCTGTCAGGATTTAAAAATCGTTCAAAAATAAGATTATATTTAATAGGGTCGATATTAGTTATTCCCATACAATATGCACAGATACTACCTGCACCTGAACCTCGTCCAGGACCAACAGGAATACCATGGTCGCGAGCATACTGAATAAAGTCAGCAACAATAAGGAAATAATCAACATAACCCATATTACTGATAACTGAAAGCTCATATTCAAGTCTTTCGATATAAAGATTATCGGGATTTTGACCATATCTTTGGCGTAATCCTTCATAGCATTTTTCTTTGAAATAATCGTAATGAGATTTTCCGTCAGGTACGACGAAATTAGGCAATTTTGTATTGCCGAATTCAAAATCGAAATTACACATATCGGCAATTTTTTGTGTATTATCAATCGCCTGTTGTGTTTTTGAGAACAATGCTCTCATTTCATCTTCAGATTTAAGATAAAAATTATCACTTGAAAATTCAAGGGAGTTTTCTTCATCAACTGTATGGTTTGTAGCAATACAAATAAGAATTTTTTGGATATACGAGTCTTCGCGATTTACATAGTGAACATCATTTGTTGCAACAAGAGGAATTCCTGTTTCATTTGAAAGTCGAATAAGACCTTCATTAACTGCAATCTGTTCAGGAATACCGTGATTCTGCATTTCAAGGTAATAATTGCCTTCTCCAAAAAGATTGTGATACCACAACGCGGTTTCTCTTGCTTTAATGTATTCATTGTTTACAATCAATTTAGGAATTTCACCTGCAAGACAAGCAGAAAGAGCAATAAGTCCCTCGTGATGTTTCTCTAAAAGTTCACGGTCAATTCTTGGTTTTGTATAAAAACCGTCAACCCACGCTGATGAAACAAGTTTTATAAGATTCTGATATCCTGTTTCATTTTTGCAAAGCAATACAAGGTGGTGACGATTTGAGTCAATACCATGCACCTTATCAAATCGTGAACGGGAAGCAACATAAACCTCACAACCGATAATCGGCTTTATCCCGTGTTTTTTTGCTGTTCTATAAAAGTCAACTGCACCAAACAAATTACCGTGGTCAGTAATAGCAAGAGCAGTCTGTCCCCGTTCTTTTGCAACAGAACAAAGCCTGTCTAAACGACAAGCTCCGTCAAGCAAACTATATTCAGTATGCACATGCAAATGAACGAAAGACATAATCTAACCTCAATTATTCAGTAACTTTTTTGTAAAAATCAAAGCAATCGAATGTTGCGAAATAGTCAGCAGGAGTTTCAGCACGACGAATCATCTGGAAGCTTCCGTCTTCTTTAAGAAGAATTTCTGCTGATTTAAGTTTACCATTATAGTTGTAACCCATAGCAAATCCATGAGCACCTGTATCGTGGATAAAGAGCAAGTCGCCCATATCAATTTTTGGCAACATTCTGTCGATAGCAAATTTATCATTATTTTCACAAAGTGAACCTGTAACATCATATTTATAGTCACAAGGTTCATTTTCCTTGCCCATAACTGTAATATGGTGATATGCACCGTAAATTGCAGGACGCATAAGGTTAACTGCACAAGCATCAACACCGATATATTCTTTATGAGTATGCTTTTCATTGATTGCACGAGTTACAAGTGCACCGTAAGGAGCTAACATAAATCTACCAAGCTCTGTATAAATTGCAACATCATCCATTCCTGCAGGAACAAGTACTTCGTTATATACCTTTTCAACACCTTTACCGATTTCAAAGATGTCATTACCCTCCTGGTCAGGACGATAAGGGATACCGATACCGCCTGAAAGGTTGATGAATTTAATATGAGCACCTGTTTCTTCTTTAAGTTTTACTGCAACTTCAAAAAGAGTTTTTGCAAGTGTTGGATAATACTCATTTGAAACTGTGTTACTTGCAAGGAATGCGTGAATACCAAACTCCTCAACACCCTTTGATTTCATAATCTTAAATGCTTCAAAGAGTTGTTCAGTTGTCATACCATATTTTGCGTCACCAGGGTTATCCATAATATTATTTGCGATTGAGAAATATCCACCCGGATTATAACGGCAAGAAAGCTTCTTTGGAAGATAACCAAGTGTCTTTTCAAGAATATCGAGATGTGTAATATCGTCAAGGTTGATAATAGCACCTAAATCATCGGCATATTTGAATTCTGATGGCGGTGTATCATTTGATGAGAACATAATATCGTCACCAACTGCACCGATTGCCTTTGAAAGCATAAGTTCAGTAACTGATGAACAGTCACAACCACAACCATATTCTCTTAAAATATTAATAAGGAATGGATTTGGAGTAGCCTTTACTGCAAAATATTCTTTAAAACCTTTGTTCCAAGCAAATGCTTTTTTAAGATTTTCTGCATTTTTACGAATTCCTGCTTCATCATAAAGATGAAATGGAGTTGGATATACTTTTGCAATTTCTTCTAATTTTTCTTTTGTTGTAAATGGTACTTTGCTCATTTTTTATTCTCCTAAATATTCTTCAATATATTTTTTTACTATGTCAAGACCTTGTCCATTTTCGGATGAAAAAGGAATAATTCTGTCTTCCGGCACAAAATTCATTTCCTTTTTTGAATTTTCAAGTCTTTCGTTATAGTCCTTTTTCTTTTTGAGTTTATCTGCCTTTGTCATAACAACAATAAACTCATATCCCGTTGCCTGTAAAAATTCCATCATCATAAAATCGTCTTTTGTTGGTGGATGACGCATATCAACAAGCTGAACAACAAGTTTGATATTACGGTCAGAATTAAAATAACCTTCCATCATTTCTGCCCAACGGTCTTTTTCGGTTTTTGCAACCTTGGCATAACCGTAACCCGGCAAGTCAACAAAATTATACTCATCAACCTGATAAAAGTTTATTGTGATTGTTTTACCCGGTACTGAACTTACTCTTGCAAGATTCTTTCGTTGAAATAATTTGTTGAGTAATGAACTTTTACCAACATTTGAACGACCTGCAAAAGCAATTTCAGGCAAATCACTTTCCGGTAACTGACCGAATGTACCGTATGCCGCTTTAAATTCTGCTTTATCGTATCTCATAATTAACACCTACTATACAAGTGCTGCTTTAAGCACATCGTCACCTGTTTTTGCAAAAACAAAGTTGATTTTTTCTTTAACCTTTTCATCTACTTTTTCAAGGTCACTTCGATTTGCTTCTGGAACAACCACAGTTTTAATACCCTCAACATAAGCTGCCATTGTTTTTTCACGAAGTCCACCGATTGGAAGAACACGCCCTGTAACAGTAATTTCACCTGTCATAGCAACACTTGATTTAACCTTACAGCCTGAAAGTGCAGAAACAAGTGCTGTGAATATTGTGACACCTGCTGATGGTCCATCCTTTGGAACAGCACCTTCAGGGAAATGAATGTGAATATCTTTATTTTGATAAAAATCAGGTGAAATTCTGTATTTATCAGCATTTGTTCTTATATAACTTATTGCCGCTTTTGCTGATTCTTTTATAACATCACCTAATGAGCCTGTAAGTTCAAGATTGCCCTTACCATCCATTACTGCTACTTCAACTGTCAGCATTGTGCCACCAACAGATGTGTATGCAAGTCCATTGACAACACCTATCTGGTCAAATTTTGAACATTCGTCAGGTTTAAACTTAACAGGTCCGAGATAATTCTCAAGTTCAGTATCTTTTATAGTTATCTTACCTTCAAAACCTTTTGCATATTCAACTGCAATCTTTCGAAACACTTTTGCAATTGTTCTTTCAAGAACACGGACACCTGCTTCTTTTGTATAACCACCAATAATTGCTTTTAATGCTTTATCAGTAAACTTGACATAAGATTTTTTAAGACCATTTGCAGTAATCTGTTTTGGAACAAGATGTTTCTTTGCAATATTGAATTTTTCCTCGTATGTATAACCCGGAATATCAATAATTTCCATTCGGTCAAGCAAAGGTGCAGGAATTCTGCTCTTATCATTTGCAGTTGTTATAAACAAAACCTTGCTCAAATCATATGGAATTTCAAGATAGTGGTCAACGAATGAATTATTCTGTTCTGCATCAAGAACTTCTAAAAGTGCTGATGACGGGTCACCACGATGATCAGAACCTAACTTATCAACCTCGTCAAGAAGAATAAGAGGATTTGAACTTTTGGCATTTTCAATAGCCTCAATAATTCTGCCCGGCATTGAACCGATATAAGTTTTTCTGTGTCCTCTGATATCAGCTTCATCACGAACACCACCGAGAGAAATTCTTGCATAACTTCTGCCGATTGCATTTGCAAGAGAACGGGCTATTGATGTTTTACCCACACCGGGAGGGCCTGCAAGACAGATAATCTGCCCTTTAACATCAGGATTAATTTTTCGTACTGCAAGGAACTCGATAATTCTTTCCTTAACATCAAAAAGTCCGTAATGGTCATTATTAAGAACTTCTTCTGCATGTTCTATATCGAGATTTTCTTCAGTACAATATCCCCAAGGAAGTGAAATAACTTTATCAAGATAATTTCTTATAACTGCTGATTCAGGGCTTGATGACTGCATTTTCATAAGTCTGTCGCATTCGCGAAGAAGTTTTCGTTCAATATCTTCTGAGAATCCTATTGCTCGAATTTGTTCTTTATATTCCTCTGCTTCTGAAATTGCACCGTCACCATCATTAAGTTCTTCTGATATAGCTTTAATCTGTTCACGAAGATAATACTCACGCTGATTTTCTTCCATCTGTTCCTGAACCTTATCATTGATTTCTTCTTCAATAGCAAGAAGTTCAATTTCTCTTTTAAGAATAAGGCAAAGGGACTCTGCTCTTTTTAAAGGATTAAGTTCTTCGAGAAGACTTTGCTTAACAGCATAGTCAAGCGGAATATTTGAAAGAATAAAGTCTGTTATCTCACCTGCTTCTTTGCGAACAGAAACGCCAATAACAATGTCAGACGGAAGTTTAGGCACATAATATGCGTAATCTTCAAATATACCAACAAGACTGCGAACAAGTGCTTCCTCATATTTTGCATCTGCAGGTTTTACATTTTCAGTTTCAATACGACGAACAACAGCAGATAAAAACGGATTCTGTGAATTGATATTTAAAAGTTCAGCACGATAAAGTCCGTAAACAACAACTCGCAAAGTATCTGTACCCGGCAACTTCATAACCTGCTTAATTTCGCAGACAACACCTGAACGATATATGTCATCATAACGAGGGTCGTCACATTCAAGGTCCATCTGTGCAGAAAGAAAAATATTTGATTTTCTTTCCATAGCATTTCTGACTGCTTTTACTGACTTTGGTCTTCCAACATCAAAATGTAATGTCATTTCAGGAAAAACAACAAGTCCACGCAATGCAACCATTGGCATTGAAAAGGATTTTTCTTTAAATTCATTGAATATATTATTAGTATTTTCCACTTTTGTACATATCACTCCTATTATGAACTTATATTATATAATAAAAGACAAATTACTGCAATAAATACTGTGAAAATTTTTAAAATAATGTATTTTCAAAAGAGATTGTTAAAAAGTTTTACAAGTTTGCGTTAAAAATAAAGATTTTTATAAAAAAGATTGATATTTTCTTGTCAATCTATTGACTTTTTAATAGTATTTTTGATATAATTTGACTAATGTTTTGGTTTTTAACAAAATAATTTACAATTTTTACTTTTTGGAGGTCATTATTATGGCAAGAGTTTATAATTTTTCAGCAGGTCCATCAATGCTCCCTGAAGAAGTTTTGAAAAAAGCTGCTGCAGAGATGCTTGATTATGAAGGTAGCGGTCAGTCAGTTATGGAAATGAGTCACCGTTCAAAGGTGTATGACTCAATCATCAAAGGTGCTGAACAGCTTCTTCGTGAACTTATGAATATTCCTGATAATTATAAGGTATTATTCTTACAGGGCGGTGCTTCAACACAGTTTGCTGCTATCCCACTTAACTTTATGAACAAAAATGGTAAGGCTGACTTTGTAATCACAGGTCAGTGGGCTAAAAAAGCATATCAGGAAGCACAGAAATATGGTGAATGTAAAGCAGTTGCATCATCTGCTGACAAAACATTCTCATACATTCCAAAGCTTGATAAGAACGAATTCACAAAGGATGCTGACTATTTCTATATTTGTATGAACAATACAATTTACGGTACAGTTTATCACGAACTTCCTGACACAGGTGACGTTCCGCTTATTGCTGATATTTCATCATGCTTCCTTTCAGAACCAATTGATGTTTCAAAGTTTGCAATGGTATATGGCGGTGCACAGAAGAATGTTGCTCCTGCAGGTCTTACAATTTGTATTATCCGTGAAGATATGCTCGGTAATGCAAGAGATATTACACCAACAATGCTTAATTATCAGATTATGGCTGACAACGATTCTCTTTACAACACACCACCTTGCTATACAATTTATATCTGCAAGCTTGTTCTTGAATGGCTTAAAGAAATGGGTGGCCTTGAAGCTATTAAGGAAAGAAATGTGAAGAAGGCTAAAATTCTTTATGATTTCCTTGATAACAGCAAGATGTTCAAAGGTACTGTTGTTGCTGAAGACCGTTCACTTATGAACGTTCCTTTCGTTACAGACAGCGAAGAACTCAATGCAAAATTCATTAAAGAAGCAACTGAAGCAGGATTTGTTAACCTTAAGGGTCACCGTTCAGTTGGTGGTATGAGAGCTTCAATCTATAACGCAATGCCTGTTGAAGGTGTAGAAAAGCTCGTTGAATTTATGGCTGAATTTGAAAAAGCAAATTCATAAGGAGAATCATTATGTATAACATTTTAACTTTAAATAAAATATCTGAAACAGGTCTTTGCCGTTTCAGTGATGAATATAATTGTGCTACTGATGCAAAGAATCCTGATGCTATTCTTGTTCGTTCAGCATCAATGCACGATATGGAATTTGAAGAAAATACTCTCGCTATTGCTCGTGCAGGTGCAGGTGTTAACAATATTCCAATCGACAAATGCAGTGAAGCAGGTATTGTTGTTTTCAACACACCGGGTGCTAATGCAAATGCAGTTAAAGAGCTTGTACTTACAGGTCTTTTCCTTTCATCAAGAAAGGTTATTCCTGCTATTGAATGGGCAAAGACATTAAAAGGTAATGGTGATACAGTTCCAAAGGATGTTGAAAAAGGTAAGAGTGCTTTTGCAGGACCTGAAATCAAGGGAAAGACACTTGGTGTTATCGGTCTTGGTGCTATCGGTATTCTTGTTGCTAATGCTGCTGCAGCACTCGGTATGAATGTTATCGGTTACGACCCATATCTTTCTGTTGCACAGAGTATCACACTTAATCATCATGTAAAGCTTACTGATAACCTTAATGTGATTTATGCTGAAAGTGATTATATTACACTTCACTTACCTCTTAACGATTCAACAAGAGGACTTATCAATGCCGATACAATTGCTACAATGAAAGACGAAGTAAGAATTCTTAACTTTGCTCGTGGTGAGCTTGTTGACACAGAAAGCATTCTTTCTGCACTTGAAAATGGTAAGGTTGCTGCTTATGTTACAGACTTCCCTAACGATGCTGTTATCGGTGCAACAGGCGTTATTGCAATCCCTCACCTTGGTGCGTCAACTCCTGAATCAGAAGACAACTGTGCAGTAATGGCTGTTGAACAGGTTGCTGATTATCTTGAAAATGGTTCAATTATCAACTCAGTTAACTACCCTGCTGTTTCTCTCAGCACAAGTGACAAACACAGAATCACAATTATGCACAAGAATATTTCAGGTATTGTAAGCAAGATTACATCTGCTTTTGCTAATGAAGATGTTAATATTGACAATATGGTTAACAAGTCAAAGGGCGAATACGCTTATACAGTAGTTGATTCTGATACAAAGGCATCACCTGAAGCAATTGAAGCATTAAAGAAGATTAACGGAATTATTCGAATTAGAGTTATTAAATAAGATTTTAAGACACAGAAAACTCCCTTGTAGTGCAATTCATTACAAGGGAGTTTTATTATTGTTCTTCTGTTGTTTCGGGTTCTTCTTTTGCGTGGACTACTTCGGAATAACTGCGTTTAATATCTATGTAATCATAGAATTTTTTAAATCGAAGACTGACTTTAAATTCACGGTCACAATTTGCACAGTAGAAAATTCCACGGAAAGATTGGTTCATAAATTTCCATTTTTTTATTGTTTCAACTTTACCGCCACAGATTTCACAAAAACAATTAAACTGATTTTTATCAATTAACGGGTCATTTTTGTTTTTAATTACATAAGGATGGAATAAAAGCCTGCCATAGAAATCACGGTCACAGATTCTTATGAATTCTTTAAACTTCTCTTTATTATAAACCTTTTTAAAACATTCAGCACTTAAAATACTGTCATCAAGTGCTCTGTGATGAGGATATTTTTCAGGGTCAATTTCCAAGCACTCAGCTGCATATGAAAGTCCTGCCTGTTGAACATTTTCCATATTGATGAAGCATTGACAATACTTTTGCAAATCAGCATATTTATTGATAAATGTTACGGTGTTTTTCTTTAAAAACCATTTATAATTTGTAAGGAGTGTGCGTAAATCAGTATCGCCCCATGACATTACAACAGCATCGTCCCCTACCCATTCTTCAAATTCCTTGATTACTTCTTCAAAAGTTCCGCCTGTACGGACTTCTTCATTTGAAATATTAGTAAGGTTTTTTATTCTTGAACGAAGTTTTTTTGAAATAACCGGTCTTATAAGTTCTGAAAAAATGCTTACTTCATTGAGTTCTTCATCAAGCTTAACAGCACCTATTTCAATAATTTCGTTCATAAACTTTTGTGTTAATTTATTGAAAGAGTTATTCCACTCCAAATCCATTATTACAAAATACATAGCGCACCTGAAATCTATTTATTTAAACAAAGTTTATCTTTTGCAGAGTAAAATCTGACGCCATCGTCAGTAAGGCTTTTAAACACATCATCTTTATTGATAATTGAATGGCTGATATTCAAATCAAGTAAGGGTTTCAACACAAAATTTCGTTCCATCATACGAGGATGTGGCAAAATAAGTGTTTGAGTGTTACTTGTTTCATTTTCATATAATAAAAGGTCAATATCGATAATTCGAGGACCGTTTTTAATAGTTCTTACTCTGCCAAGTCCTGCTTCAATTCCTAAACAAGCACCAAGCAGATTATCGGGATTAAGGTCAGTTTCGACTTCAACAACAATATTAAGAAAATCGTCCTGATTATCAAAACCTACAGGGTCAGTTTCATATACATTCGAAACATCTGTAACAATTGTCAATGGTAATAAATTCAATGCATCAATAGAATCCTGAAGATTTTTCATTCTGTCACCAATGTTTGTTCCTACACCTAAATACGCTTTCATTGTCTTGTCCTTTCAATTGTGACAGCAACATAGTCGAATTCAGCCTTGATTGGTGCCTCGGGTTTCTTTAAGGTTATTACCAATGAATTAATTTTATCAAATTCACAAAACAGTTCATCAGCAACTCTTTGGGCAACGCGTTCAAGCAAATCGTTCTTTTCGCTTTGTGCAACGCGACGAACTGTTTTAATAATCTTTGCATAACTTACTGTATCGTCAACATTATCAGACATACAAGGTGTTGTTAAATCAACACTTGCTTCAATATCAAAAACAAAATTCTGTCCGTCTTCCTTTTCTTCGGGATTAACACCATGATAACAGAATAATTTTAATCCTTTTACAATAATTTTATCCATACTATCCTCTCAATACTGCATCTGCCATTTTAACGGCTAAAACATTTTCCTTTACATTATGAACACGAATTATATCAGCACCACCGGAAACAGCAAGAACATTCCCTGCTATAGTGCCGTAAACCAGGTCGTCATTTTCTGCATTGGTCGATAATTTAACAACTCTTTTTGACGAAAGTGCCATAAGCATTGCAACGCTGTCAATTTTAACTTTATCTACATTTTTGATAAGGTCAAGGTTGTGTTCATAGGATTTTCCAAATCCAATACCAACATCAAAGCACAACTGACTTTTATTTATTCCGATTTCTTCACATTTTTTCAATGTATCAACAAAGAAATCATTAACTTCAGTTATAATATCGTTTTTATATTCAGGAATTGTTGATGAATCAGCACCACCTGTATGTGTGATTATCCAACCACAATTATACATTTTAACTAACTGTGCCATTTCTGTATTAAACACGCCACTTACATCATTGATAATTAATGCACCGTTCTCGAGTGCATACTGTGCAACTGACGGATAAAAAGTATCAACTGAAATTACAGCATTTGTTTCATCGTAAATTAACGGTAAGTAATTCTTGATTATTTCAAGTTCTTCATCAGGTGTCAAAGCCTTATGATTAGGTCGTGTTGAATGAGCACCGATATCAATAATATCAGCACCTTCACTGAGCATTCTTTTAGTGTGTTCAACTGCCCTTCTCGGTGAATTATATTTCCCACCATCAAAAAATGAGTCAGCAGTAACATTGAGAATTCCCATCACATATGTTCTTTTGCCCAATTCAAAACTAAAGTTATTACCTGAAAATGTCATCTTATACCCAAAAGAGTCATTACTTCGGCTCTTGTTCTTGCATCCTTTCGCATTGTTCCTCTTATTGCAGATGTCTGTGTCTGTGAACCTGCTGCTCTTATACCACGCATTGTCATACAAAGGTGTTCTGCTTCAACAACTACTGCCACACCCTTTGGATTCATTTCTTTCTGAATAAAATCAGCAATCTGTGCAGTAAGTCTTTCCTGAAGTTGTGGTCGTCTTGCATATGAATTAACAATTCTTGCAAGTTTAGAAAGACCGATTACAAGTCCGTCATCGTTTGGAATATAAGCAATATGTGCTTTTCCTACGAATGGTAAGAAATGATGCTCACACATTGAATACATAGGAATATCGCGAACAATTACGATTTCGTCACTCTGACCCTCACGGAACATTTTAAGGTGTTTTTCAGGGTCTTCTGTAAGTCCTGAAAAAATTTCTTCATACATATTTGCAACTCGTTTCGGAGTTTCCTGAAGTCCTTCTCTGTCAGGATCTTCACCAATTGCTATTAAAATTTCACGAAAAGCATTTTCAATTCTTTGTTTGTCCATTTTTTCAACCTTCTTTAAACACGACACATAGGTAATTATGTTCGGCTATTGTAATATAAGTGATTTCAGATGTATCTATTTTTCTTCCGCTTCTTTTTATTGACTCAATTATATATTTAAAAAAGTCAGTATCGTTTTCGATATGTTTAACAGCTTTGTTAAAATCATCTGTTTCATCAAACAAAAATTCAACTGTATTTTCACCACGATAAAGGAGTTCTGCACTTCGTTCTATATGGTCATTGAAACTACTGAATTCTTCAAAATACGATTCATTCTGTACAAAATAATTTGCTTTATCAGAAACACAAAAATTATCCGCCGGCGAAAGATTAAAATGGTCTTCTTTGATTCCGTCATCACTGATATTAAAATAAAAATAATTTATATCATTTTCCTTATCGTTATCGTTCCAGGTAGCATCAAGGTGATAATTGTGATTATCAATAGTGACAACATTCCACATATGAGGTCCTAATTCACCCTCAAATTCGCTATCGCCAACAATAAGATAATTATCAATATCAAGCTTATCAAGAAGAATCTGCACGGTTTTTGCATATCCCTCGCAAACGGCTTTTCCGTTAATCAAAACATCACAAATCGTATTGCCATCGATTGTTTCATCATAGGCTGTGTTTTCACAAATATAATCGTGAACAAATAATTCCTTTTCAAAATCAGTTTCATAGTCATCAGCAATATCAACGATACGATTGATTATACTTTCAAGCTGACTGTTAATTGCTTTCGATTCCGTTTCATTATAGCGATAATGAGGAATAAACTTAACTGAATTGTCATTTAACACATATTCAAAATCGTGTTCAACCCAGAATATATGCGGATTATCATAAAGAACTGCTTTAAACAAGTCCTTAAGTGAAGATTCTTCTGCAGGAGTTGTTACAGCATCATCAAATCTCATAAAAGAAGAATAAAGGGTAAGATATATCTCTTTATCACTATCGTTTAATTGATTGTAATAGTAATAAGTGTTGTCATTCAAAAGAACTTGAAAATCAGATATTTCTTCTGCTGAAGGCAAATCTTCTTTAATCAGTTTTTCTTCTTTCTCATTACTGTATGATTGAAAAAAGTTAAATGCAATAAAAGCAAATACAAGAGAAAGAATTATTGAAATTAATATATCACGAATTTTCTTCATTTACTTCCTCCCTATAAAAAGGAACAGGAGAAAACTTATCGTCCGCATAACAATAAGTTTTAAGTGTGTTGTAACTGTCTGAATAGTTTATTACTGATATATCAGTTTTTGATGCATTGGCAAACTTTCTAAATAAGTTATCACCATTATCGGCATATTCGGGTTTTAATATAGATGAAATAATTTCACATAAAACTCGTTCTTTATTTTCATCCTTACAAACCATAAGATAATTCAAGGCTTTTTCACCTGAAAGAGTTTGATAACCTTTATCCAATTCAAGATTGAATGAAGATGAATTATAGTCAATATTTTCAGATACAGTTAAAGAAATGCCATTAAATGATGATAAAAACTTACGAAGTGATACTGTGGTAAACTCAGCATATTTATCTGTTGTGAATCCCCAATTATCATTAAAATACTTATTAAGACCTTCAATACCATTTTCAGAATATATACTGTTGATGCTCATATATTTATCGCCACAAAGATAGATAGCATCGCCATCAACCTGTTTTACTCTGAACGATTTATTATCAAAGTCAACAAGAGTACAGAAAACAGACTGAACAACATTCTGCTCATCAGTTATCAAAAACATGACATTTGATTTACCTGACAAATTTTCTGTTGAATATACCTCTTGTGGTTCTTCAGTTGTTGTTTCTATGTTTTCAGTTGTTGTTTCAACAAGATTATTTATGTCAAAATCAAGAGAATACATAAATAAGATAATTGAAAAGACAGCCAATATAACAATAAAAATACCGAATGCAATTATAAACGGTTTCAATTTGCTTTTTGTTTTATTTTCATATGAAAAAAGATTTTTATTATCCATTATTACACCATTTTACAAATTTATTTTAAATAGTATATCATAAAAATAACATATTAACAATATGAAAAAAGAGTTTCGTGTGAAACTCTTTATTCTGTAAATTCATATTTTTTTTCAGTATTAGCAAAACCTTTTGTACTGTCACCTGCTTTAAACAAAACGGTTACAGTCTGCATAATAAGTTTAAAGTCAAGCCAAAGGCTGTATTTTTCAATATACATAAGGTCAAGAACAAGTTTGTCTTTTGGTGATGTGTTATATTTACCGACTATCTGTGCATATCCAGTAAGTCCGCCCTTAACCTTTAATCTGTATGAAAATTCAGGAAGCTCAGCAGTATATTTACTAACATTTTCAATCATTTCAGGACGAGGACCGACAACACTCATATCACCTTTAAGAATGTTGAAAAACTGTGGTAATTCATCAATTCTGAACTTTCTTAAATATTTACCAACTTTTGTAATTCGCTTATCGTCTGTTTTCGCCGACTCATTCACGCTATCTGTTTCAGTCATAGTTCTGAATTTATAAACATCAAAAAGTTTACCACCTTTTGTTGCTCTCTTCTGACGGAATAAAATACTGCCACCATCTTCTGCTTTAATAAGAATTGCAGTTGCAATCATAATTGGTCCTGTAAGAATAATACCAACAAGTGAAATAACTATATCCATAGCTCGTTTAAAAAAGCGCTGTTCAAATGTCAAATCACGGATAACGGCAGAAACCATAGGCTTATCATCAAGAAGAATTGATTTTCCACCCATAAGCATTACATCTGACATTTCAAAGCTTGTATAAACATTTTTATTGTTCGCATAACAGAATTCGGTAAACAAAACCTTATGTTTAGTCGGAACTTCATATATAAAAACTGTATCACAGGCACTCATAATATCATACACATTAGGTGATGTAAAATGAACCATATCCGTTACATTATATTGCTTTTTATAACGCAATATTTTTGGCATTACAGTATTAAGCGCAAGTTCTGAATTTGTAATAACACAACACTTTTCAGGCTTATTAATACCAAAGTATATTGCTTGTCCCAAATATGTGAAAAGAACAATCAAAACAAACTGAATCACAATTACAAGAACAAGAAGCTCGGGTGATTCATAAACAAAATGGTCGTTATTATTCTCATTAACATTCATAATACACAACTGAAGATGTGAAACAAGGTCAGTCGCAAATGTAGCCAATGAAAGAGAAGTAATAATAGGCTTGCTTTTTAATCTTCCGATTGCATAACCACCATAAACTGAAACAAGGGCTAATTCAAGAACACAGAATGTTACAAATGTAACACCGGTTGTTCTTGATAAGTGTATAATCCAAGTGTACTCTGTGCCGAAAACAACGAAAAATGTTCCGATAAGAAGGGCATACATCAAGGATTTTAAAAGAAATATAATTGTTCTTTGGGCTTTTTGTAAAAGTGTCATATACAGCCTCCAAAGTAAAATAATCTACAGTAATTTTACTTAATCGTCAATATAAAGTCAACATTTTAGACTTAACTGTAATAAAAGTGTCATTTTTGCTTTTTTATGAGTTTTGTAATTGAATCTAAATTAAGTTGTGATAAAACAATACCGATAAATATTAAAACACAGCCCAAATATCCTCTGCCACTCATAATTTCATTGAGAAGCAATGCACCACCTATTGCACTGAAAACCGATTCAGTTGAAAAAACAATGGACGCAAATGTGGGGTCAGATTCCTTTTGTCCGAGAATCTGACAGGTATATGCAACACCGACAGACATAATGCCACCATAAAGGATTGGGATTCCTGCACTTTTAATTGCAGAAAACTCAATATCCTCTAAAATAAAAGCAAAAATAAGACTTAAAATACCACAAATAACAAATTGAATTAAGCTAAATTTCAAGGGGCTTGTTGTATGTACAAACTTATCAACAACAAGAATATGTCCTGCCCAGAAAAAAGCACCAACAATAAGTACAACATCACCTAAACCAAAGCTTATTTCATCCCCTGTCATACAAAGGAAAAACAGTCCTGTTACGGCAAAAACGGCACCGATAAAAGTAAGTACACTTGTCTTTTTACCCATTACAAATCGAATTAAAGGTACGAGCACAGTATATAAACCTGTGAGAAATCCTGCTTTACCTGCACTTTGTGTGATTTCAACGCCATATTGTTGTAATGTTGATGCAATAAAAAGTACAACACCTGCAAGAATTCCCGGTAAAACATTGTTCTTTAACAGTTTTAAGTCAATTTTTTCTCTTTCAAATAACAAAATAACGGGAATAAGTGAACAAGCACCTAACATAAATCTTACGCCATTAAAGGTAAAAGCACCAACAAATTCAGCACCTACCCTTTGTGCAACAAATGCAAAGCCCCATATAATCGCCGTTAAAAACAGCAATATAGTCGATTTGAATTTTGTTTTCATATAAACCACCACAAACTACAAGCCACGGAAAACCGTGGCCCATTTATATTATATTGCTTTTTTAGAATTTGTTTTATTGAGTTTCTTTGACAACAAAACATTAGGTTTTCTTGAATCATCACGGATAATTTCAGGTTCACCATTACCTTCAACGCAATCTTTTGTAATGATAATTTTTGAAATTGTATGGTCAGATGGTGCTTCATACATAATGTTCATAAGCACACCTTCCATAATACCACGAAGACCGCGAGCTCCCGTTTTTTTCTCAAGAGTTTTATCAGCAATAGCCACTAAAGCATCATCGCTGAACTCCAACTCAACACTATCCATATTAAACAATGCCTTAAACTGTTTTAAGAGAGCGTTTTTAGGTTCAGAAAGAATTCTTATTAAATCTTCTCTTGAAAGCTGTTTTAACGCAGTTATAACGGGAACACGACCAACAAGTTCAGGAATAAGACCAAACTTAACAAGGTCCTGTGCTATAACTTTTGAATAGACATCTTCTTCCTGGAACTGTGCTTTATTCTTGATATCAGCACCAAAACCAAGTCCGCTGTTGCCTGCACGCTTTTCGACAATTTTTTCAATTCCGTCAAATGCACCGCCACAGATAAAAAGGATATTTGACGTATCAATCTGTATAAATTCCTGCTGAGGATGTTTTCGTCCACCCTGTGGTGGAACATTAGAAACTGTTCCTTCAAGAATTTTAAGAAGAGCCTGTTGAACACCTTCACCACTTACATCACGGGTAATTGAAGGATTTTCACTCTTTCGTGCAATCTTGTCGATTTCATCAACATAAATAATACCGCATTCAGCCTTTTCAATATCAAAATCAGCAGCCTGAATAAGTCTTAAAAGAATGTTTTCAACATCTTCACCAACATAACCTGCTTCAGTAAGAGTTGTTGCGTCTGCAATAGCAAAAGGAACATCAATGATTTTAGCAAGTGTCTGTGCCAAAACAGTCTTACCGACACCGGTAGGTCCTAAAAGAACCACATTACTCTTTTGAATTTCAACACCGCTGTTATCACAGTTATAAATACGCTTATAATGATTATAAACTGCCACACTCAAAGCTTTTTTTGCCTCATCCTGACCAACAACATATTCGTCAAGTTTAGCCTTGATTTCCTGTGGTTTAGGAAGAACTTTTTCTTCAAGTTTAACTTTTTTCCCCGGATTATGGCGTGTCATATTACCGTTTTCATCGATAATACCCATACAGAGCTCAATACATTCATCACAAATATATACGCCCGGTCCGGCGATAAGTTTGTCAACCTGTTCCTGTGTTTTTCCGCAGAAGGAACATCTGACATTTCTTTCTTTATCGTTTTCTCTTGCCATAAGAACTCCTTATAGGTTATCTTTTATAAAAAACCTTATCTACAATACCGTAATCCATTGCTTCCTGAGCTGAAAGCCAATTATCACGTTCAGTATCAACAGCAATCTGCTCAACAGGTTTTCCTGTATTTTCAGCAAGAATCTTATTAAGTTTTTCTCTTGTTCTGAGGATATGTTCAGCAGCAATCTTAATATCAGTTGCCTGACCCTGCGCACCGCCTAAAGGCTGATGAATCATAATTTCGCTGTTTGGAAGAGCAAATCTTTTACCCTTTGCACCTGATGAGAGCAAGAACGCACCCATACTTGCAGCCATACCCATGCAGATTGTTGATACATCACACTTGATGTACTGCATAGTATCGTAAATTGCAAGTCCTGCGGATACAGAGCCACCAGGACTGTTAATATAAAGGCTTATATCTTTTTCGCTATCCTGTCCCTCAAGATAAAGTAACTGTGCCACTACCAAAGATGCAGTTGCATCATTAACCTCATCTGACAAAACGATAATTCTGTCATTTAAAAGTCTTGAAAAAATATCGTACTGTCTTTCCCCTCTGTTTGTCTGTTCAACAACGTATGGTACAAGTGCCATAATATAACCTCCATTCAATATCTTTGAAAAGCATTAAAGAATTGTCCTTATAGTATGGGACAATTCTTCAACACATAAACATTAATTTTATTCAGCGTCTGCTGCTTTCTTTGTTGTCTTTTTTGCTGCAGGTTTCTTTGCAGGAACTTTTTCTTCTCCATCCTTCTTTTCAGCAGCCTTCTTTGTTGCCTTTTCGTCTGTTATCTTTGCATTATCCTTAACAAACTGAACTGCTTTATTTGCCTTAACCTGAGCTGTAATTGAATCAGCAGGAATTGCCTTTTTAACTGTTTCAACATCCATATTATATGACTTTGCAACAGTTTCATATTCTGCATTAATTTCGTCTTCAGTAGCTTCAACGCCTTCAGCCTTGATGATTGCTTCAATAGCAAGATTGTACTTAACATTTTCAGTAGCAGTATCTTTGTTGCCTTCTCTGAATTTTTCCATATCCATACCTGTGTATGAAAGGTATGTGTTAAGGTCAAGACCCTGTGACTGAAGTCTGTAGTTGAAGTTATTAACGATGTTATCAACTTCTTCTTCAACCATAGCGTTTGGAATGTCAACTTCCATACCCTTAACTACTTCTTCAAGAAGGTCATTGATTACTTTGTTATCTGCGTCTGCTTTCTTAGCGTCTTCAAGCTGAGCCTTTACGCTCTTCTTGAGTTCATCAAGAGTGTCAAATTCGCTAACATCTTTAGCAAATTCATCATCAAGAGCAGGAAGTTCCTTAACCTTGATTTCATGAAGCTTAATCTTGAAAACAGCGTCCTTTGATGCAAGGTCTTCCTGATATTCTGCAGGGAAAGTAACATTTACATCAAATTCTTCGCCGATTTTGTGACCGATAATCTGGTCTTCAAAACCTGGAATAAATGAACCGCTACCAATTACAAGTTCATATTTTTCTGCTTTACCACCATCAAAAGCAACACCATCAACAAAGCCTTCAAAGTCGATAACTGCTGTATCATTCTTCTTAACAGCTCTCTTTTCAACGCTTACCATTCTTGAGTTCTGTTCCTGCATTTTAGCAAGTTCAGCCTTAACTTCGTCAGCAGCTACTTTACAAGCAGGTCTTGTTGCTTTAAGTCCTTTATATTCGCCAAGCTTAACTTCAGGTTTAACAGCAACTTTAAGCTTTAATACAACACCGTCTTTACCGATTTCAGGTACTTCAAGGTCATATGGTGAACCAACAACTTCAAGTTTTGATTCAACGATTGCTTCGCTTACAGCTTCAGGGTAAACAAGTTCAAGTGCATCCTCATAGAATACACCTTCGCCATACATCTTTTCGATAAATGCTCTTGGTGCCTTACCCTTTCTGAAACCTTTGATTGTGATATCTTTTCTCTGTTTGAGATATGCCTTTTGAATAGCAGCCTCAAATTTTTCACCATCAATAGTGATTTCAAGTTCGTAGACATTCTTTTCTACATTGTTTGTTGACTTTAACATTAAATATTCCTCCTGAATATTATTGTTTACCGTATTTTCAATACCGCAAAATTCGTAATATTATATCACATAAAAAATATAATTACAACATTTTCCAGAAGATTTTTCACAATTTCCGCTTAAAAAGTGATGATTTTTGCAAAAAATATTATTTAGAGATAAACAAAGGACAAAAATCAAGGTAATCGGCAGAAACAAGACGGAATTTGATTCCATCTTTATCACCATTCAAAGCACCTTTAATTGCACCGCCGTGAAGATGTCCGTAGAAGCAACGGGAAATGTTATTTTCTTTAAGCACATTCATAATAGGTTCACAATCACGCAAGATACTTGTAGGTGGATAATGAAGAAAAACCACGATTTCTCCATCAAGTTTTTTTGCTTCATCGATTGAACGCTGAAGTCTTGCACACTCACGAGCCATAACCTTATCTACATTTTCACTTTCGGCATCATAAAACCATCCGCGAGTACCTGCGACTGCTATATCACCTATTCGGTATGCGTTATTGTGTAAAAACTTAATGGAATCAAAACCCTTTTCTTTACAGAAATTTTCCATTTTAGTTATAGTATTCCACCAATAGTCGTGATTGCCTTTTGAAATAATCTTTGTACCTTTAAGATTATGAAGAAATTCGAAATCTTTTTCTGCTTCTTCTAAACTCATAGCCCATGAAATATCACCGTTAATTATAACTGTATCATCTTCATAAACAAGCTTTTGCCAATTATTTTCGAGTCTTTGGGCATAGTCATCCCAGCCCTTGAAAATATCCATTGGCTTGTCAACAGAAAACGATAAATGAGTATCACCAATTGCGTAAACGGACATAAAGAAATTTCTCCTATGAATAATTATAAAGCTCCTTCAAAAAATAAAACTGAAAGGAGGAATATAAGATGGATAAGAATAAGAACATTACTTGTGACGCTTGTCATTGCACATTCAATGACGGTCATATGAATTGCACAGCAGACGGAATTAAGGTTGGTACACACAATGCTTGTTCATGCGATGACACAAGATGTGCAACATTCAAATTAAAGATGTCTGACGTAGAATAAAACTCAATTAAAATGCGGAAACCTGAAAATAAAATCAGGCCTGGGCGACACTCCGTAAGGAAGTTAAGGTTTTTATTGATTCTTTTCCGCTAAAACATCACGAAAAAATCCCGTAATACACAAAGTATTGCGGGATTTTTATCATTTCCTTTTAACGAAAAATAACCTAATAAAAACTGCTTCGCACCTTAGAATATGATAGTTTGGATATAGAACAAGGCAAAAAGCACAGAAATCCTTTGTGGATTTCGAGCATTTTTAACGCGGTTATATGCCAAAATATCATATTATAAGGCTTAAATTCCTTACGGAATGTCGCCCTCCCGCAATATTTTATTTTAGATACCTAACATATCAAAAACAACCTGCTTCATATCTTCTTTCTTGCTTACACCAGTAAAGCGAGGTTCTTTACCTTTAAGTGTTGCAAGCTGCTGTGGTACAGGTTCATTTGACTTCTGGAAGAGTTCGTCAACCATATCGAACTCATTATCAGCCTTGATTTCATCAGTAATTGCTGCAAGAACACTTGCAGAGAATTTATATGGGTTTGCAGTTGAAGCGATAACAGTTGGTGTTGTATCCCCTGTTCTTGCTACATAATCATCATATACTTTAACGGCAACTGCTGTATGTGTATCGCAAAGATAATCTTTTTCTTTGAACACTTTACCGATTGTAGCCTTTGTCTGTTCATCATCACAGCATCCTGCTGCAAATAATGACTTTACTTTATCAGCAACTTCTGCTGAAACTGTATATTTACCGTCATTATTAAGAGATGCCATCCAATCGGCTACCTGAACATCGTCTTCACCGCAAAGGTGGAAAAGAAGTCTTTCAAGGTTGCTTGAAATAAGAATATCCATTGATGGTGATGTTGTACAATAGAAATCTCTGTTCTTATCATAAGTACCACTTGTAAGGAAATCTGTAAGAACATTGTTAGCATTTGACGCACAGATAAGAGTCTTTACAGGAACACCCATTCTCTTTGCATAATAAGCTGCAAGAATATTACCAAAGTTACCTGTCGGAACAACAACATTCATTTCTTCGCCATTTTTGAGTTCACCATTTTCAAGCATATCACAGTATGCTGATACATAGTAAACAATCTGTGGTACAAGACGACCCCAGTTAATTGAGTTTGCTGATGAGAATGCAAGACCGTTTTCCTTGAATTTCTTTTCGATATCCTTGTCTGTAAAAATCTTTTTAACACCTGACTGAGCATCGTCAAAGTTACCTTCAATAGCACAAACACTTACATTTGAGCCTTCCTGAGTAGTCATCTGAAGCTTCTGCATTGGGCTAACACCGTCAACAGGATAGAAAACAAGAATTTTTGTGTTAGGAACATCTGCAAAGCCTTCAAGTGCTGCTTTGCCTGTATCACCTGATGTAGCAACAAGAATTACAATTTCGGTATCCTTAACTGTCTTTCCTGCTGAAACTGTGAGAAGATAAGGAAGAAGCTGAAGTGCCATATCCTTGAATGCACAAGTAGGGCCTCTCCAAAGTTCGAGAATGTTTGCTTTATCGGTCAATTTGTATAAAGGTGCTACTTTTTCTGAACTAAATTTTCCTGCTTTATATGCACCCTCAACACACATTGAAAGTTCGTCTTCTGTAAAATCAGTAAGATAAAGACGAAGAACTTCCTTTGCTCTTTCTATGTATGACATAGGAACAAGTTTTTCGATAAACTCTTTAGAAATTGCAGGAATTTCTGTTGGAACAAAAAGTCCGCCCTCTGATGAAATTCCTTTTGCGATAGCTTCTGCTGCAGTTACGCGAACAGATTTATCTCTTGTACTTGTATAAAACATTTAAAACACATCCTTTTCGTGTGGTATTTTATCATATAATAATTTGTTTTTCAACATTAAAATTTTTATTGTCCCAATGAATCAAATGCATCTTCAATATGATTGATTCTTACAGGTTCATCATCCTTGAAATATACTTCAACAATGTCAAATCGAGGTTGTTTTGTTAGTTCAGAATCTTTTAAAAATATATTTGATGCAGCAATTATCTTGTTTCGTTTTGAAAAATCAACAGCATCAGCAGGAGAATAAAGCATATTTTCACTTCTTGTTTTAACTTCAACAAAGCATATATGCTTTTTATCCTCAACTATAAGGTCAATTTCACCTAACCTGCAATTAAAATGAGCCGTTACAAGTTCATATCCGTGATAACGAAGATATCTTGATGCTAAGACCTCACCATATGCACCTAATAAATGCTTATCCATTATTTTTCTCCATAGAACTTTTTAAGAAAAGATAATCTATGTATCGGTGACGGACCAAATTCAGTCAACATTTCATAATGAAGCTTTGTCCCATACCCTTTATGTTTTTCAAATTGATATTGCGGGTATTCCTTTGCTTTCTGGAGCATAAATCTGTCACGACTTACCTTTGCAAGGATTGATGCAGCAGCAATTGACATACTCTTTGCATCACCTTTTACAACAGTTTCTTCCATAACCATAGGAATTTTAGGATATTGATTGCCGTCAATCAAAGCATAGTCAGGTTTGACATTCAAGCCTTCAACAGCTCTGTGCATAGCAAGGAATGTTGCATTAAGAATATTGATTTCGTCAATTTCCTTTTCCGTCGCAATTCCGATTGAATAAGCAACTGCTTTTTCACAGATTACATCGAAAAGCTGTTCTCTTTTTTTCTCGCTGATTTTCTTTGAGTCATTAAGTCCGTCAATTTCAAGTCCTAACGGCAAAATAACAGCTGCCGCATAAACGGGACCTGCTAAAGGGCCACGACCTGCCTCATCAATACCGCAAATGTTCTTATACCCTGCTTTAAGGGCATTTTCTTCATACAAATAATCCATATTTACTCCGGTTTTTCAAGAGATATTGTTCCTAATCTTCCGCCACGATACTCGTCGAGAAGCATAACAGAAGCTCGTTCATAGTCAATTTCTCCGCCTTTTATCATCATTCCGCGTTTTTTACCAATCATTTCAAGAACTTCCCAGGATTCCTTATCCTGAAAGTCAGAAATTTTATATCTTTCAGAAAGTCTTTCGGGATAATCGGTTTTCATAACCTCAAGAAGTCTTATGGCAAGAGTTTCAATATCAAGAATTTCGTCCTTGACTGAACCGATAAAAGCAAGTCTGTCGCCTACTTTAGGGTCATCAAATTTTGGCCATAAAACACCCGGTGTATCAAGTAACTCAATTCCGTTACCGATTGGGAACCATTGATTATGTCTTGTAACACCTGCTTTGTCAGCAACCTTTGCTTTTGCTGTACCTGCCATACGATTAATAAACGAAGACTTACCTGTATTTGGTATTCCGACAACCATAATACGAAGTGCCTTTCCCGGCATTCCACGGTCTTCATTTTTCTTAATTACATCTTTAAGAACTTCACGTACAGCAACAAAGTAGTTATTTAATCCCTTGCCCGTACGACAATCAACAGGAATAGCACGAACACCTTTTTTCTTATAGTATTCCACCCATTGATTTGTTGTATTTTTATCGGCAAGGTCACATTTATTAAGTAAAACTATTCTTGGTTTTCCGTTTATAAGTTCTTCCAATTCAGGATTTGAACTGCTGTTTGGAATTCTTGCATCAATAATTTCCGTTACACCGTCAACAAGAGAAAGGCTTTCTTTAATAAGTCGGCGGGTTTTTGCCATATGACCGGGAAACCATTGAACAACCTGTCTTTGATTATCTGCCATTTTAAGTCTCCTTAAAGTCAGAATTAAAAAGTTTTTTGTCACCTATTCTATAGACAACTTTACCTACTATGTATCTTTCATCAATCATACCGATAAGAGCATCACGGCTGTCCGCTGAATCATTACGATTATCACCCATAACAAAAACTTTACCTTCGGGCACTTTGAATAGATTTGTCATTGACAAAAGAAATTCCATTTCTTCTTTTATGTATGGTTCACTGAGTTCTTTACCATCAACTACAACTTTATTTGTATCTTCATTAAACCACACGGTTTGTCCACCAACAGCAATAACTCGTTTAATGAGCACTTTTCCATGACCATTAGGCTGTGATGTAACAACAACATCTCCATATTCAACATCCTGTGTAATAGCACTTATAATGAGTTTATCCCCGTTATGTAGAGTATTTTCCATTGATTCGCCTGATACAGTAGAGATTTTAAACAAAAATGTAAAAATAATTCCAACCGTAAGAATTGCAGAAACAACCACAGAAGCCATATCATAGATTGACTCCATATTTTTATCAGACTTATTAACTTTTTCTACAACATCAACATTCATATTTTCTTCCATTATTCAATCTCCCATTCACCAAAAGGAAATAGTCTTGTATTTGCTACACCAAGAACATATCTTTCATCAATAATTCCTATTGAATCAAATCTGCTGTCAAGTGATTCATTTCTGTTATCACCCATTACAAAAAGATATCCTTCAGGTATTCTTATGGGCTTATCAAAATCACCCGGTCTTTGTGTAGGTTCCATAATATATGGCTCATCAATTACTTCACCATTGACCTTGACTTCACCTGTCGTAAAGTTAATATCAAGTGTATCACCACCAACAGCAATAACACGCTTAATCAAAGGTTTGTTGGTTATATTAGGCTGTGTTATAACAACAATGTCGCCTCTTTCAATGGTATTGTTGACTGCCTGAACTGCCAACCAATCCATATTATTCAATGTTGGCATCATTGATTCACCGTCAACACCAACAACTCTGAACCCGAATACAAATACAATAAGAATAAGAATAATTGAAAATACGAATGAATCCATCCATTCATATATAATTTCCCATGGACTTTTTTTCTCTTTTACAGTTTGAATTTTTTCTGTTTTAGAAAAAACTATTTCCTTATCCTTATGTACTGCATTATTATTTGATTTTATTATATTTTCAGAAATCTTTTCTTCCCTATCAAACTGAAAAGAAACATCTTCTGTTTTTCTCATTATTTCACCCTATTTCATTTGCTATTTCGCAAATTCGTTTTAATCTATGATTGACACCTGAACGAGAAATCGGAATACTTAACATATCTCCTAATTCACGCAAAGAAATGTACGGATTTTCTAATCTGATTTCAGCAAGTTCTTTCAAATCATCAGATAAATATGAAAGCCCTACCGTATTTTTTATATGCTTGATTGCTTCCACTTGTTTTTGTGAAGCACCTATTGTTTTATCGAGATTTGCGTTTTCAAAGTTAAGTCTTCTGTTAACATTGTTACGCATATCCTTATACATTTTAACTCCCATTATTTCCAATGAAGAATTAAATGCACCCATAACTGTCAGCAAATCTTCAATTGACTCACTGATTTTAAAATATATGATATAGTTTGAATTTCTTGTGATACTTTTTGGTTCGACATTCAACTCATCATAATCGTTTATAAAAAGCTTTAAATCACGACTTAAGTTAAGATACGGTACAACAAATTCAAGATGATAATTCTTATTCGGGTCATTAACTGTGCCACAAGTGAGAAACGCACCCTTTAAAAATGCGACTTTGCAACATTCATCAGTAATATTGCTCCAATTAAGTCTTGAAGCACCCGTTTTTTTGTCGTATCCAAAAGTTTCAAGCACTTTGAGTCTGTCTTCTTTTTCTGTGACCTCAACCTTGAATTTACCTGCATCGGATTTAATAAGATTTGGTGTTACACCACAAACTGACTGCATCAATTCAGAATATTTTTCTGCAACACCCTCGTGCTCTGTTAAAAGATACATATCGTAATATGAAAACGCTCTTGAAAAAAGCATCATACCATATGCAAAGGAATGAAGACAACAACTGTTTTCTATTTCCATAGATAATATTTCATTTTTTACATTTGCTGAAAATGACATATTAAAAATCCTTTATTCTCCTATTATCTTGACTTCAGTTTCTAATGTAACCCCAAATTTTTCCTTAACAATTCGCTGAACATCACCTATAAGAGTAATGACATCAGTAGCAGTTGCACCGCCTTTATTAATAACAAAGCCTGCGTGCTTTTCACTTACCTGTGCACCGCCGACTGTATAGCCTTTAAGTCCACTATCCTGTATAAGTGCACCTGCAAAATATCCTTCAGGTCGTTTAAATGTACTTCCTGCACTTGGATATTCTAAAGGTTGCTTATCTTTTCTTCTCTGTAATTTATCATCCATAGCAGCCTTGATGTTCTTTTTATCTGATTTTGTAAGTTTGAGGACCGCTGATGTAATTGTATAACCATTTTTTGTATAAGCACTGTGACGGTATCCTAAATCAAGACTATCCCTTGACAGTTCACCTGTGTTCCCCTTATCGTCAATATGATTTACGGAATAAAGAACATCTTTCATTTCTCCACCATAGGCACCTGCATTCATATATACAGCACCGCCAACATTACCGGGAATACCGTAAGCAAATTCAAGTCCTGAAAGTGAATTCTCGTAAGCAAACATACATACGGATTTTAAAGCTGCACCCGCTTCACAGTAAATTGTTGTTTCATCCAATAATTCAACCTTTGACATCTGTGAGCCGATTTTAATTACAACTCCGTCAATGCCATTATCGGAAACAAGAAGATTTGAACCGTTACCAATAATCAAGGGTTTAATGCTTTTTGAATGACAGAAAGCGATAATCTGTCCAAGTGCATCTACAGAATCAGGTGTAATGAGAAGACTTGCATTACCGCCACATTTGAATGTTGTATATTTTTTCATAGGTGCGTCATATTCAACTTTTGCACCAAGGTTTTCAGCAAACAATGCAATTTCTTTATACACACTTTTTCCTACTTTCATTAATAATTTTGCCAGATGTCAATTTCGTGGGATTTTGGTTCATAGCCCTCATCCATACCAAGCTGATGAAGAAGCTCACGAGCAGCATTATATCCCATTTTCTTCTGTCTGTTATTCATAGCAGCACACTCGATAATAACAGCAAGGTTACGACCAGGCTTTACAGGAACAACGGTCAACGGGATTTTAACACCCATAATTGTTATGTATTCGTTGTCAAGTCCCATACGGTCATATACCTTTGAACTGTCCCAAGGCTCAAGCTGAATAACCATATTGATTTTTTCAGTAAGTTTAACAGCACCCATACCGAAAAGACGACGTGCATTGATAATACCTATTCCTCGAAGTTCGATAAAATGACGGATATTATCAGGAGCAGAGCCAACAAGTGTTTTTGCAGACGCTTTTCTTATTTCAACTGCATCATCGGCAATAAGACGGTGACCACGCTTAATAAGCTCGATTGCAGTTTCACTCTTACCAACACCGCTGTCACCAACTATCAGTACACCTTCACCGTAAACCTCAACAAGAACACCGTGACGGGTAATACGAGGTGCAAGTGCAGTACCAAGGAAATAAATGAGAGTTGACATACTTGCAGATGTTGCTTCTGCAGTTCTTAAAATAGGAACACGATATTTTTCAGCAAACTCAATCATTCCGTCAAGTGGTTCCATACTTCTTGTTATAATTACAACTGACGGTTGTCTGCTGAAAAGTCTTTCAATACATTCGAGCTGTTGCTCTTTACTGAAAGATTTAACAAATTCAAATTCAGAAAAACCAAGGTACTGAACACGGGCAGGGTCAAAATATTTATCGTTACCTGCAAGTATAAGTCCCGGTCTGTTAACCTCCTGAGATGTTATTGAAATTTCAGACGCATCACAGGGCAAATATATTGTTTCAAGACCAAATTCATTGATAATTTTCTCTAATGTTACAGAATATTCAGATGCCAAAACGCCTATCTCCCCTTTATAAAAACATATTTAAGTTATTATATAACATTCTCTTTTATTTTCCAATAGTTTTTTTTGCATTTTATTGATTTTTTTATTACAAACTTGTAAACTTTATTGAATTGCTCTACCTTTTATCTTATAATCAATTTGTGAGGTGAATTTTATGAAAAAAGGAACAAAGATTTTTCTTAGCATCATTCTTGTTACAGTAATCTTGGTTGGTACTTTTTTAATATGGGATAATTTCGGTTTTTACTACAGTACCAAGGCAAAATACTATGAAAGTGCTACATCCGAACATCTGCTTCCTGCTGTCGGTACTTTACCTGAATACAAATCAGTAAAATATAAATATTATGAGGATTGGTTTTTGGCCTTTTCCTCAAAAGCGTATTCAATGATAGTAAAATATGATGAAGAAACATTTAAGAATCAAAAAAAGGTTATTTATGAACCTTATGAAAATATTAATGAATATGAATTTTCTAACGAAGAAAAAAATATAGTTAAAAGGAATCTCGAGCCAATCAATGTTGACGGATTTTCCTTTGAAATGTATTCAGAATGGTATCCAAAATGTATTTATTTCATCGGAACAAATGATAAAACAAACGAAATAGCTTATATATTTTTTGAGGACACAGATTTAGACGAAATCAATATGCCATATTCAATGTTTATTAACTCTTATTGCGGATGGTAAAACCGAACCCGACAGGATATTTCCCGTCGGGTTCTTTTAATTTACGAAAATAAGTTATTTCATATTTTCTTCGTATGACTTAATCATCTTTTTAACCATCTGACCGCCGACACTACCTGCCTGCTTTGAAGTAAGGTCACCGTTATAGCCCTGCTTAAGGTTTACGCCAACTTCAGAAGCTGCTTCCATCTTGAAACGGTCGAGAGCTTCACGAGCTTCAGGTACTACGTTCTTATTACCTCTTGACATCTGAATACACCCCTTATCAATTAAAGTTTTATATCAATTGCGTTTGCAGTAGTAGTTTGAACAATTCAAATGTTTTTATTATTGATAATTTTTGTTAATTCGACACATAATCTCGCAACGATAAAAACTTATATCCCTGACTTTTTGCTTCATCAATTATTCGTCCAAGTGCATTTGCGTTATCGGGAGAAACGGAATGCAAAAGTATGACTGCGCCGGGATGAAGTCGGGATACTACTTTGTCATATGCGTACTGTTCACCTTTTTGGTTATTCAAATCCCAATCGGCATATGCTAACGACCAGAAAACACACGAATATCCTAAAGAATTGACAGTTTTTAATGCAGTATCGGTATATTCGCCTTTCGGAAATCTGAAATACGGCTCACTATATTTAAAATTTTCTTTCAGATATTCTTCCATACCGCGAATTTCCTCTGTCATCTGCTCGGTGGAAATATCTGCAAATGAGGGATGAGTTACAGAATGATTACCTACAATATGGCCCTCATTTATCATTCTTTTGATAAGGTCAGGATTTTCTTTAACCTGTGGCAAAGTGCAGAAAAATGCAGCGTTTACATTCTTTTCTTTTAATACATCAAGGATTTTTTCCGTATATCCGTTTTCATATCCACAGTCAAATGTGAGATACAAGACTTTGTCTTTAGATTTTGTATCAAGACAAAATGCGTTAAAGTTGTTTTCTTCAAAATATTTCTGATTATTGATTGAAATTTCATTTGGTTTTCCATCTTTTGCTACACCGTAACTGTGAGATTTTTTCTCGTTAAAATTTTGTGCCATAGGTTCAGGCAAAACAGATGTTTCGGGTAAATTTTTGCTGTCTTTTGTTGATGATGTTGTATCGTTTGTTTCGTTATTTTCAGAACTCATGGTACAAGAAGTCAACAAACATATACATATAATAAGTGTTATTGCACAAATTACTTTTGTAACTTTTTTCATTTGTGTGTACCTTAGTTCATCATCTTGTTAACGCTGTCAACCACATCATTAACAGTATTCATAGCCTTTTTAGCTGTCTTCTTCATCTTCTTTTTAGTTGACTTATCAGACATTGTACCTGTCATAGCCATTGCTGCTGTACCTGCAAGCATACCAGCACCTACAACCTTGCCGACTTGTTTTTTATCCATTATTATTCCCCTTCCTTTCATATTTTTTCGCTCAATTTTAATGAGCAATAATATTTTTTGAAAGAAAGCAAAAAAAATTATCAAATTCTATTTTAAATTATTTCTAAAAATGTTATACTTTGATTTAGGAAAATTTTGAAAATTCAGGTGATTTTTATGACATTAAATATTGTAATGGTTGAGCCGGAAATTCCACAGAACACTGGTAATGTGGCAAGAACCTGTGCTGCAACAGGTGCAAGACTTCATCTTGTAGGTAAAATGGGATTTACTCCTGATGATAAAAAGTTAAAACGAGCAGGTCTTGATTACTGGTATTTGCTCGATATTACATATTACGACACAATAGAAGAGTTTTTCCTGAAAAACAAAGGTGGAAATTTCTTCTATTTTTCAACAAAAGCACAGAAAAGACATTCTGATGTTTCATATCCTGACAACACATATCTTGTTTTTGGTAAGGAAACAGCAGGGTTACCTGAAAAACTGCTTTTTGAAAATGCTGACAAATGTGTTCGTATTCCTATGATTGACGAGGCAAGAAGCCTTAACCTTTCAAATGCTGTTGCAATCGGTGTTTATGAAACATTAAGACAGTGGGATTACCCACAGTTGTTGGAATCAGGTGAATTGAGAGATTATCTTTGGAGTGACCAGCAATGAAAACTCCACAAGAACTAATCAAATACTGTCTTTCAAAAAATGGTGCTTATATTGACCATCCTTTCGGACCAGATTCAGAAATAATTAAAGTAGAAAATAAGATATTTGCACAATTTTTTCAACTTAAAGGTGTTGACACAATAACACTTAAATGCGATGCTATGACAGGTCAGTTTTACAGACAGATGTTTCCAGGCGTTGTTGTACGAGGATATCATTGTCCACCAATTCAACAACCGTATTTCAATACATTTCCGTCGGATGGCTCTGTTCCAGACGAAATTATATTTGAGATGATTGACCATAGTTATATGGTTGTAGTTGAAAAATTACCCAAATATTTACAAAGAAAATTGAACAATGAATGACAAAAAGCATGTACTATCGGCTCCCTCTGACGAGGGAGCTGTCATTTTGTCAAAAATGACTGAGGGAGAGATTTAGTGAACAGAAAATCCAAGCTCTCCCTCAGTCGCTCACATTGCTCGTGCCACCTTCCACTCGTAAAAAAAAGGGGGCAAAGAGATTCTTTGCTACGCTCAGAATGACAAGAAAAGGTAGGGGTGGATGCCCTTCATTCGCCCGCATTTTAATATATCAATTAGAGCGGGACGATGTGGGCATCGTCCCCTACAAAGCAGGCGTGGAAGCCTGCCACTACGCGATAATTTAAAATGCATACTTGACAAAAAGAAAATACTATTGTAACATATACATATGGAACATAGGTATTATATTTTTAAGGAGGAATATTTATGGCAAAGAACGATTTAATGCACGGTAACACTTCTCTTTTGGTATTATCTCTTATCGAGCAAAGGGATATGTACGGTTATCAGATTATCAAGGAATTAAAACGCAAGAGTGAAAATGTTTTTGAATTAAAAGAAGGCTCACTCTACCCTGTTTTACACGCACTTGAAAACGAAAAACTCATTACATCTTATATTGAAGAAACAGAATCTGCACGCAAACGCAGATACTATAAAATCACCGACAAAGGCAGAAAGGAATTGGCAGATAAAAAGGAAGAATTTTTCATTTTTACCAATGCAGCAAGAAAAGTATTGAATTTTGCATAGGGCGGTGACATTATGGCAATGCGAAATTACTTGAATTTTAATGAAGCCAAAGAATTTTACATAGAACGGGTTTTATATCACATTCATTACAAAAAACTCGGAAAAAGAATTAAAGAAGAAATCGCAAGTCATATGGACGATATGTATGACGATTTCAAAAACGATTTTGATAACGAACTTGATGTGGCTAAAAAAGTTATTGACGAAATGGGTGACCCTGACAAATTAGGTCTTGAACTTAAAGAGGCAAACAAAAAAATTCTGCGTATTGTAAGGACATTCAAGCTTACATTGGTATTATCTATCATTCACGCTATAATATTATGTTCACCCGTACTGTATGATGTTGTTACGGATATCGAACAGTATTATAAAGCTGTTGATATAACCACAATTGAAGCTCAAATGAGTGAAGAATACAACAACGGTAAACCTATAAGGCTTTTTGCCAAAACAGACCACAACGGAAAGGTACATAGATACTATGTTCCAGACAAACAACCCGAAGGCGGTTTTGTATGTATACATACTGAATCAATTACTGTTTTAGGAAAAAGCTACAAGGACAAATTTTTGTACTATGCGTGTAATGGTGGTAATTTTAGCGATGTGCACACATTTGTATTAGATTATCCCTCACCTGATTATTTACTTGTATTAACTGCACTTACTGAAGCAAAATATTATAAATTGTATTTACAGCCACTTTATTCAGACAGTGGTCTTAAACCTTATTGGAGTGATTTCATGGAATATCCTCAAAACGGAACTTACGACAACCCTGTTTCTGTTTTAGTTGATTTACCTGAAGGATACCATTGGAGTTATGTAAAAGAATTTGATGAGAATAAAGAATTGATTGAGTAAATAAAGATTATCATTTTACAAAAGATGGTGATGATATGAGAGAAATTAAAGATTTTGATACTGAAAAGAAAGTATTTATTGGTAAAGTATTAAACCATATTCATTACAACAAATTGCATGCGAGAATTTATGAGGAACTTTCAAATCATATGGATGATATGTATGAAGATTTCAGCAGTACTTGTGATGATGAAAATGAAGTCACAAAAAGAGTTATTAATGAAATAGGTAATCCTGATGAACTTGGAAGCGAATTACAGAAAATTCACAAATCTGTTTTATTGCGTGCAAGAATTTTAAAAAGCGTTTGTTCTATCATTTTAATAATATTAATGCCTTATATTTTTGATGGTGTTTACACTGCCGGAGAAGATATATACAATTATATAACCGCCTTTACTGTTGAAGAAGCTGAACAATGGATTGTAGAAAATAAAACTGAAGGACAAACTATAAAATTTCTTACAGAAGTTGAGCATAACGGAGTGGTTCACAGAATATATACACCTGAAGTTCAAGATGAAAATTTTGACATTTATCATATATGTTCCGTGAAACTTTTTGGGATAAATATTAAAGATAAATTTGAATATGCCCATTCTACATATATTTCCTCTGATGAATATACAATTGCAAATTTAGATACTGATACTTACAGATTAAGTGACGCTTTGTTTATTTATTTTGACAATCCACAAGAAGAATATCTTAAAGTCAAATGCATCCCGACAGAAGAAGGACTTGATGAATATTGGAGTGATTTTATCAAAATTCCGCAAAACGGAACCATTGATAAACCCGAATACGTTCTTTTTGATTGTCCTTACGGGTATCGTTGGAATAAATATGAAAGATATGATGAAAATAAAAAATTGATTGAGTGGGAATAAGATTCTTCGCTTACGCACAGAATGACATTATAAACGGGACGATGTGGGCATCGTCCCCTACTTTTTTCAACGGGCTGCCGAGGTCGTCAGCCCCTACAAATTGGGTGTTGACAATAGGTTAAAATCAGTATAAAATATATATGATATTTTGAAAGCGTTGAGAAAGAACGACGGATAAGTTGAATTTGCAGAGAGATTTCGGTTGGTGCGAGAAATCATTTCGGTATCCGAAGACCACTTTCGAGCATTGGTGAAAACGGTTTTACTGATTAAGCCAATCGTATTAACTGCGTTAAAGTTATTTGAGTGGCAAAATAGTTTTTTGTTTTGCAATACGGGTGGAACCGTGGAATGTTGTTTTTATAGCATTTCATCCTGTTTTCAGGGTGAAGTGCTTTTATTTTTATTTAATTATTATTTGCGGGTCGTTGTTTAACCCCTCAGTCACCTCACGGTGACAGCTCCCCTTTCAGGGGAGCCGAGAGTGCCGACCCCTACGAAAAGGAGAAATATATATGATTAAGGTAACACTTAAAGGCGACGTTATTAAGGAATACGAAGCCGGTACTACTGTTGCAGAGATTGCAAAATCTATCGGTATGGGTTTATACAAATCTGCTTGTGGTGGTAAAATCAACGGAAACTACTGCGATTTAAGAACTGCAGTTAATGAGGACTGTGCTCTTGAAATCGTAACATTTGATGAAATCGAGGGTAAAAAGACATTCTGGCATACTGCATCTCACATTATGGCTCAGGCTGTAAAAAGACTTTATCCTGATACAAAGCTTGCTATTGGCCCATCAGTTGACAACGGTTTCTATTATGACTTTGATTCAGAAGTTTCATTTACTCCTGAAATTCTTGAAAAGATTGAAGCAGAAATGAAGAAAATTGTTAAAGAGGATTTACCACTTGAAAAATTCGAGTTATCCCCTGCTGATGCTCTCCAGATGATGGAAGAAAAAGGTGAAATCTATAAAGTTGAGTTAATCAACGAACACGCTGACAAGGGTGAACCGATTTCATTCTACAAGCAAGGTGAATTCACAGAACTTTGTGCAGGTCCTCACCTTGTGTCAACAGGTGCTGTAAAGGCATTCAAGCTCACAGCTTGTACAGGTGCTTACTGGAGAGGTAACGAAAAGAACAAGATGCTCCAGAGAATTTATGCAACTGCATTCCCAAAACAGTCAGCACTTGACGAACATCTTGCACAGCTTGAAGAAGCAAGAAAACGCGACCACAACAAACTTGGTCGTGAACTTGAACTTTTCACAACAAGTGAACTTATCGGTCAGGGACTTCCAATTATGCTCCCTAAGGGTGCAAGAATCATTCAGTTACTTCAGCGTTTTGTTGAAGACGAAGAACAGAAGCGTGGTTGGTTGCTCACAAAGACACCATTTATGGCAAAAAGTGACCTTTACAAGGTTTCAGGTCACTGGGACCACTATCGTGACGGTATGTTTGTACTTGGCGATGCTGATAAGGCTGAAGCAGAAGGTGATGAAATCTTCGCACTTCGTCCTATGACTTGCCCATTCCAGTATCAGGCATATCTTAACCGTCCTCGTTCATACAGAGATTTACCACTTCGTTATAACGAAACATCAACTCTTTTCCGTAATGAAGCATCAGGCGAAATGCACGGTCTTATCCGTGTTCGTCAGTTCACAATTTCAGAAGGTCACTTAATGTGTACTCCTGAACAACTTGAAGAAGAATTCAAAGGCTGTCTTGAACTTGCTATTTATATGCTTAAAACTCTTGGTCTTTATGAAGATGTTTCATACCGTTTCTCACAGTGGGACCCTGATGACAAAGAAAAGTATATCGGTACAGTTGAACAATGGGACGAAGCACAGGGTATTATGGGTAAAATCCTTGACCATCTTGGAATTGAATACAAAGTTGGTGTTGGCGAAGCTGCTTTCTATGGTCCTAAACTTGACATTCAGATTAAGAACGTATTCGGTAAAGAAGATACACTTATTACAATTCAGGTTGACCAACTTCTTGCTGAAAAATTCGGTATGGAATACACAGACAAAGACGGTACAAAGAAAAATCCATACATCATTCACAGAACATCAATCGGTTGTTACGAGCGTACACTTGCTCTTCTTATTGAAAAATATGCAGGCGCATTCCCACTTTGGCTTGCTCCTGAACAGGTAAGAATTCTTCCTATTGCTGACCGTCATCACGACAAGTCATTTGAAATCAAACGCGAACTTGAAAAGATGGGTATGCGTGTTACTGTTGACGACAGAAGCGAAAAGACAGGTTACAAAATCCGTGAAGCAAGACTTCAGAAGCTTCCATACTGGATTATTGTTGGTGACAAGGAAGTTGAAGAAGGCACAGTATCAGTAAGCAAACGCGGTCAGGGTGACCTCGGTTCATTTGTATTTGACGAGTTTGTAAATATGCTTAAAGAAGAAATTGAGAACAAAGTAAGATAAGGAAAATTAGCGTGAAAAATCACGCTAATTTCCGATTATATGTCCCTCGAAATTTGATAATCTCAAATTTCGAGATGGACTAAAATTTCCATCACGCCTTATCCGGCTACAGTAAGGAGTGATATGATTCTTATATACGAATTTGTAGTCGGAAAGGCTATGGAAATTATTATGTCAAGTCCGCTTACCGTAACGGTTATTACCGATACTCACTATTATTCAAAAAAACTTGGCACATCAGGCGAGGCTTATAAAATTGCCAACAACAAAAGCGGTGTTTTATTGGCTGAAGCCGCAGAAATGCTTGAAGCAGCATTTACACAGATTGCAAAGGACGACAGAACTGACATTGTTCTCCTTTCAGGTGATACAACAAGCAACGGTGACTTTGATTCACATTATGAATTCATTGAAATGCTTCGTGACCTTAAATCAAAAGGTAAAAGAGTTTATGTGCTTACAGCGACTCATGACTATCAATGGGAAGGCGTTCACCACAGATACGAAGGAGATGAAAGAGTTCCTGTACCCGCTGCAAAGCGTGAAGACCTTTTCGATATGTACAAGGAATTCGGCCCTGATGAGGCAATCGCTGTTCACAGACAAAGTATGTCATACATCATTCAGCTTCAGGACGGATACAGACTTTTTGCACTTAATGACGACACAAACTTAAATGGCAAAAGCGGTTTTTCCGATGAACTCTTTGAGTGGATAAAAGAACAGATTGCTGACGCAAAGGCAAATGACCAGTTTATCGTTGCAATGACACATCATCCGCTTATTGCTCCTTCACCTATGTACGAAATCATCGGTAAAGGCGATATGATGGGCGATTATGACATTCGTCGTGAACAGTTGGCTGACCTTGGTGTTCAGTTTATGCTTACAGGTCATACTCATGTTCATGATATCGATAAGCATATAAGTCCAAAAGGCAACTATTTCTATGACATTTCAACTGCATCAACAATAGGATATCCCGGTACAATAAGAACTGTTGTATTTGACAAGGAAAACAAAGTTGTTACTACAACTACTGACCTTGTTACCGAACCTGTTAAATTCAACACAAAGGGTAAAGATTTACAGACATATCTTGCTGACCATATGATTGGTATGATTAGAGATGTAATCAAGGCTGCCGGTGAAGATATTGACAAGTTTGCTGATATGGCAACTGCTATAAGTATCAGAAAGAATGTAAGCTACAAAATCGGTTGGATTTTAAAACCTGTTTTCAAATTCCTTAACAAGCTTAAAATCGGCACAGTCGGTAACTGGACCCGTGCTGAAACAGGACTTAAAAAGGAAGATTATGCTGATATCAAAGACAAGAGCGTTGTTGATTTCATTGTTGACATTGTTCTTAATCTTTTTGGTGGTAAAAATCTTTACACACCTGATGACAATGAATATAAAATTGCAATCGGTCTTATTAACATAATTGACTCAATTATTAAGGTTTTACATATTCCGTTAAAGAAGCTTATCAAGGTTTCTGATTCGGTTCGTGGCATTATTGAGCCTTTGCTTTATAACGCAGGTATCCCTGCTTATGATGCAATAATACCGATTATGCCTGTATATGAGGGTGATGAGGTTGGTCCGCAGCCTGAACCTGCACCAAAGATTACAACTGTTAAGGACAGCAAAAAAGGATTGCCGATTGTTATAATTACAATTCTTCTTGTAATTCTCCTTTTCATTCCTCTTCTTATACTCCTTTTAATCGGATATGTGAAAAATCAGATTAAGTACGGAAAATATCTTAAATAATTAAAATTTGACACCGTCCGGTATTATCGGACGGTGTTTTTTATTTGTGCAATCAAACAAATTTTTATACTCCTTTTTTTGCTAATAGCACAAAGAAATTACTGTTTTAGTAGATTTTAAACTTTTTTCCTTTTACTTCTTGATTTTTCCACATTTTTGTTATAAAATGTTGATATATATTGAGGTAATTATACGCATTTTTAGCCTATATTTGGAGGGTTGTTATTTTGAGCGGAGATTTACATTGTCACACAAGGTTATCTGACGGTACTTTGGGTATTGAAGACCTTATTACATTTGCAAAGAAAAAAGGTCTTGAAACTATAGCTATTACTGACCACGACTGTCTTGCGGGTACAGTCAGAGGTAAAATCATTGGTGCTCGTCAAGGAATTCAGGTTATTCCCGGTGTTGAGCTTTCTTCAACTGACGAGGATACAGGAAAAGCAGTTCATATTCTTTGTTATTTGGCTGACTCACCTGATATGCTTGAAGGATTATGCAAAAGAAATTCATTGGCAAGAAAAAAGGCATCACATTTTATGATGCTTCAGACTGCTAAGCGTTATCCTATTTCAACAGAGTTTATTATCAAATGTGCAACAGGTTCAACAAACCTTTATAAAAAGCATATTATGCAGGCTCTTATTGAATGTGGCTACACAGATTCGTTCAATGGCGAACTTTATCAGGAACTCTTCTCAAAATCAAGTGACAACAATATTTTAGTTGAGGCAAAATACGAAAATGTTAAGGATGTTATCGACATAATTCATACTGCAGGTGGTATTGCAATTCTTGCTCACCCATATGCAAGTGACTGTGTTAATGAGATTTCAAAATATGCTGAATACGGCATTGACGGTATTGAAGTTTTCCATCCGAGTGCTGATGAAGAACAGCAGTCTAATCTGAAAAAGATTGCATCAAAGCACAAATTACTTATGACCGGTGGTAGTGATTTCCACGGACTTTACAACACATACAAGGTATCTTTAGGTGATTATTCTACTCCTGACGATTGCTTGCACGCTTTACTCACATACAAATCAAAACAAAAGAGATTACAGAAAAAGTTAGCTCAACAGACTGCTAACGAATAATCATATTATTTACAGAATAAATTAGTAACAAAGGAGGGTTAATATGCTCTTTGATGATAGTGATGTAAAAATTTTTACTGATAAAGATACTTCACCTGAGGTTTCTCATGAGGTGCATGTTATTGCTGAAATGACAAAGCACAGAAGTAACGGAAACATTATGAAAGCAAAAAAGCTTGGTAAACATCTTGCAGAGATTTTTGTTGATGAACCAAGTCTTCTTTCCCAGCTTGAGGGTGAAGTCGGTAAAATTGAATGTAACGATGATGATATGTATCAGATAAAGGTTTTACTTGTTTTTACCGCAGAATATTGCATTAACCATTATCTTCCTGCTGTTTTATTATCAAATACAGCTGTTAACTCACTTTATGACACAGTTATAAAAAAGGCTCAGGCATTTTATGACAGACTTGATGATGCGGCTGAATACAGTTTCTATTATCTTGCTGTAAGAAAAGGTTATGACATATCAAAGAACATCGGTATTTCATTTGCTATGCTTTGCGGTGAAGATAAAGACGAGTATTATACAAATCTCGGTAAACGCCTTTTTGAAGTTGCAGAACACGAAATAACAAAGATTATTGATAGTTATCAATTTGTAAAATAATGTAATGATAGCATAAAGAAACCTCATTCCAAATTGGAATGAGGTTTTTGTTATGCTATATTAAATATAACGATAAATGAAATACAGGCGGGCACGGAGACCCGCCCCTACAAAGTGCAATCATTTATACAACGATTTTAAGAATGCAATTTCACGGGCATAGCCGTCGAGTTCGTTTGGTGTTTCAAGGTAGAATGGTAAATGGCGAAGTGCAGGGTGATTTATAATTCTTTCGAATGCTTGTGCACCGATTGAACCCTCACCTATCTTCTCGTGTCTATCCTTATGACTTGCAAATGGATTTTTACTGTCGTTAATGTGAATTGCCTTTAATCGGTCAAGACCAATTATTTTATCAAATTGAGTAAGTACACCGTCAAGGTCAGCCACAATATCATATCCGCCGTCATAAACATGACATGTATCAAGACAAACGCCCATTTTATCATCGAGTTCAACACGGTCAATGATTTCACGAAGTTCCTCAAACTTGCTACCAACTTCACTACCTTTACCTGACATAGTTTCAAGCAAAACTGTGGTTGTCTGTTCTTTCCACATAATAGAATTGAGTAATTGGGAAATCATTTCAATACCTTTTTCAATTCCTTGACCAACATGACTTCCCGGATGAAAATTATAAAGGTTACCCGGAACAAAATCCATTCTTTTAAGGTCGTCAAGCATTGTGTTATATGCAAATTCACGGATATACTCTTTCTCTGCACAGGCATTAAGAGTATATGGTGCGTGAGCTAAAATCTTCGCAAAGTTCTTTTCTTTAATTAAATCATTTAATTTTTGTGCATCATCCGGGTCAATTTCCTTTGCACTGCCCCCTCTTGGGTTTCTTGTGAAAAACTGGAATGTATTGGCATCTATTGAAAGTGCCTCACATCCCATATGATAAAAACCCTTTGATGATGACAAATGACATCCTATATTAAGCATTATTTACCTCTGTGTTTTTCTTCAACTACGATTTTCTGTTTTTTGTTTTTACCGCGATAGCCCTTTGCAACAAAGAATGCTACTGTACCGATAACAACCGTCATAATCCCTGCTGTTGCAAGAAGAACTATGTAAATATATGACGGGTCTTTAGTTGCATCACCCTGTGTATCTTCATATGTTGTAGGCTCAGCCAATGGGAAATCGTCTTCAGGAACAATTGGTGCTACAACAGGCTGTGTAACAGGCTCTGTTACAGGTGCATCAGTTGTAATTTCTTCTGTGTTTGGCTCTTCCAAAAGAGTTGTAGGTTCTTCAGTTGTGCTTTCTTCTGTTGAACTTTCTTCCTCACCTTTACCGACAGTAACAGTATAAACAACTGTCCAGTTATTTGATTTTGCTGTAATCTTTACAACACCATCTGCTAAAGGAGTCACATTACCGTTAGCATCAACTGTTGCAATTTTTGTATCAGATGATGTCCAAGCTGTTTTAAAATCATCGCTTGTATCCGCAGGAACCTTAACAACTGCTAATTTAAGAGTTTTACCGATTTCAGCAGTTCTTGTTGTGCTACCGTAAGCCTTAATTCCCGTTTGAGGAACATTAACTGTTACTTTGCAGGTTGCAGTTTTATTTCCTACTTTTACTGTAATTGTTGCTGTACCGCCACCTGTTGCAGTAATAACACCGTCATTTGAAACTGTCGCAACATTATCATTTGAAGATTGGAACAAAATAGTCTTATTTGTTGTATTTTCAGGTGAAACTGTTACAACAAGCTTGTGTGTACCGTTCTTTTTAAGTGTAACACTTGTTTTATCAAGAGTAATCTTTTCAACAGGTACATCAATATTATTTGAAACAGTTATATTGCTGTGCGATACTGAACAAGCGTGAACGACACCATTAGAATCAGTATTTTCTGAACTTGACAATGTAAGTCTTGATGTTCCTGACTCTTTAAGAATCTTGAATTCAACAGTAAAAACTGTACCGGATGTTTTTGTGTACATACCTGAAAAATTAACGGCAGAACCTGTATCATTTACACTACTTGCTGAACCTACGACATCACCTTTTACACAGTTCACAACCTGAAGGTCATCAGAGTTATAGGCAAGTGATACATTCGCACCCCAAAGTTCAACTGAAGATGAAAGTCTGACACTAACTTTTACTGTTTCTCCCGTTGCACCGATTGCCGATGAAACGGAATAATTGACATCAGCTGCTGATACAGGAACAACAAAAACTCCTGACATCAGTACAATTATTGCCAATAATAATGATAAAAACTTAATATTCTTTCTCATAAATATCACCTAAACATTAATATACAATTATAGTACAATATTTATAATGAAAAGTCAATTAAGATACAAGCAAAAAGTGGTAAGGAAAATAATACCTTACCACCTATTTTTTTAAAGATTTAATAATGATGATGCAATAAAGAAATAGATTAGAAGTGTGACAGCATCAACAATTGTTGAAATGAACGGACTCGACATTACAGCAGGGTCAAAACCGATTTTCTTCGCAACAACAGGAAGAATTGAACCAACCACCTTTGCAAACACAACTGCTGCAATCATTGTAATACTTACAACAAGTGCTATCTTCCAGCCTATATTGTTAAAAATCATAAGTTTTGCGAAATTAACAACTGCAAGTGCTAAACCACAAATCAAAGCAATCGAAAATTCTTTAAATACAACTTTAAATGTGTCCTTGAATTCGATTTCACCTAACGAAATACCACGAATAATAGTTGAGGATGACTGATTACCACAGTTACCGCAAGTACCTGTAAGCATTGGGATAAACGCTGTCAAAACAACGCACGAAGTCAATGCACCCTCAAAGTGAGTGATAATTTTTTCTGTAAATGTTGCAGAAACCATCAAAAGCATAAGCCAAGGAATACGCTTTTTAAAGTTTTCAAAAACACTCATTTTAAGATATGGCTTGTCAGTAGGTGTAATAGCAGCCATCAATTCCATATCTTCTGTAACCTCTTCCTGCATAACATCGATAGCGTCGTCGACTGTGATAATACCAACAAGACGATTTTCTTTATCAACAACAGGAAGTGCCAAAAGGTCGTATTTATCGAAAAGGTCAGCAACAACTTCTTTATCCTCGGAAGTATTAACGGAGATAACATTGTCCTCCATTATTTCACGGATTGTTGCATTTTCATCAGCAAGAAGCAATTCTTTTACTGTTACAACACCTTTAAGTTTTCTTTTGCTATCTGTTACATAACAAGTATAAATTGTTTCCTTATCGACACCTGTTCGACGAATTCTCATAAAAGCATCAGCAACAGTCATTGAACGTTTAAGGTCAACATACTCAATTGTCATAATGCTTCCTGCAGAATCTTCAGGATATTTTAAAATCTCATTGATGCTTTTTCGAGTTTCAGGGTCAGTATGCTTGAGAATTCGCTTAACGAGGCTTGAAGGCATTTCTTCAATAAGGTCAACGGCATCGTCAACATACAATTCATCAAGAACTTCGCGAAGCTCGGAGTCACTGAAAGCACGGATAAGCTGTTCCTGATATTCAGGCTCCATATTAACGAAAACTTCTGCAGCAAGTTCCTTATTGAGCAAACGGTATATAAGAGTAAGTTCACGCTCTTCAAGTTCCATGAAAATTTCGGCAATATCCTGTTCATTCATTTCGTCAAGAAGTTCTTTTAACGCTTTCCAGTTTTTGTTCTGAAGAAGTTCGATTACTACTTCATAAGTTTCCATTTTTCACATCTCCTTTATAAAAAATCAGATATGTGAAACACGGCGAGTATTTTTAAAAAGTGCGGAACAATACCGCAATAATACTCGGAGGTTTCGCCATTGTACTTCGGTACGTGTCCACAATTTTCACTCCTTTATAACAAAAAACTCATTTTCGCAAGAACGCAAAAATGAGGTCAATAATACCACACATTTCGTTCAAGCTTTAGCTTCGCAGGGCGATGAAATTACATTAAATCATACCTTGTTTTTCGATATGACCTGCTGACCTGCTAACAGTGTCTCCACCGTTTCGCGGCAGTAATCCGTATCCCTGTGGTAGCCTTACCTACCGAATATGTTCATACATATTAAATTATGTATATATTATCAACTTAAATAACAGATTTGTCAATATCATTTTCGAAATTTTATTAATTTTTTATGGTTAAAATACACATTTTTTTCGTTTGAATTTAGTATGAATCAACAAAAATCCAATTATTGTGTTCATTTTTTGTTAAAATTTAATTTTTATCATTGAACAAATCATCAGACTATGATATAATCTTAAAATGTAAGATTGTGTACAAGGAGTGCAAAAAATGAATTTAGCTCAAACAGTTAAAAACGGTGTTGACCTGGTTAAAACCCATTGGAAAACACCACCTAAAGGCAGATATATGCCTTACCGTGAAATTGCTGCTTATTCCGGCGGTGGTATCGGTGCTTACATGATTATCACTTTAGGTAATGCATGTCTTTTATCTATGGGTAATACTCTTATCTCCTCCACACTCGGTGTTGGTGCAACAGATGTGTACTTACTCTATGTTATCGCTATTCTCGTCAATATTCCTTTCACAGGACTTCGTGCGACAATTATTGATAACACAAGAAACAAAGCAGGTAAATATCGTCCGTACATTGTAAGAATGGCTATTCCTTCTGCTATTATTTGTAATATTTTTGTATGGTTCCCTTATGATAAGTTGAGTCTTATCGTCGGTGAAGGCATGATATTCGGCAGAGAAAAAGATTATGTGGCTAAATGTGCTTTAATTCTTATTCTGAATATCATATTGAACTTTATCTATTATTTCTTCTATGACGGATATGAAAATCTTATTCACGTTCTTTCTCCTAACACACAGGAAAGAGCTGACGTACAATCAGTCAAGAGCGTTGTTTATTCTTTCGCTCCTACAATTGTTAATCTTTTCACGCCGATTATTGCTCGTAACCTTTTCCACACAAACACAACAGATATCCGTGTTTACAGATTCCTCTATCCTATCCTTGCTGTTTTAGGTATTCTTCTTTGTATTATAGTTTATAAATATACAGAAGAAAAAATTGTTCAGGCAAGAACCCATGTTGTACAGATTAAGTTTACAGACGCTCTTCGTGCAGTTGCAAAGAATAAGTACTTCTGGATTATATCTCTTGCAGGTTGGATTGGTTTCCTCGAATCAGCATACGCAAACATTCTCAACTGGCTCTACAACTACGGTGGTGCTTGTAACGGTAATGTTTACGGTCTTGTTGTTACACTTTACGGTAATGCTTCCCTCTGGGGTATGATTGCAGCTCCTTTCTGTATCAGAAAATGGGGTAAAAAGGCTGTTCTTGTTGTTACAAATCTTATGAACGTTGTTTTCATTCTTATGATGCTTCCGTTCACTCAAGAAATCAACAACCTTACAATCTGGCTTGTTATGGGTTGTCTTTACCTCAACGCTTTGATGGGTTCATTTGCTCATATCCTTAACCCGACAATTCAGGCTGACATCCGTGACTATCAGCAGTATCAGACAGGAGAAAGAATTGATGGTATGTTCTCTGCTGTTGCTACAATCGGTACTGTTATTACACTTGGTACATCTGCTGTTCTTCCTGTTATCTATGAAAAGGGCGGTATTACAGCTGAAATTGCTAAAAAGGTTACATCAGACCCTGATGTTTTAAATCGTGTTCTTGGCGACGGTAAAACTGTTGGTCAGATTCTTGCAGAACAAATGGCAAATGGTCAGAACAACTATGTTAACCCATATTCCGCACTGTATGATTTGGATATTTTCATTCCTCTCGTTCATGCCCTCATTATTATTGCTGCTGTTGGCGCATTCATGAATGTTATTCCTTTCTTCTGGTATGACTTTAATGAAAAAAAGCAAAAGTCAATTATCCGTGTTCTTAAAGTTCGTGCTCTTTTTGAAGACTATGGTAACGGAATTGTTGACGACGGCAATCTTGTTGAAGGTATTGACCTTATCAGAAATGCTAAGGAGATGGCAACAAAAACTCCAATGGTTCTTGATAAGGAATCATATAAAGCTGTTAAGGATAAGGCTGAAAAGAAAGCTGCTAAAAAAGCTTACAGAGATGCTGTTAACTATAATGAAGAAATTGAAATCAGCAAGTTTGTTTGTGAAGAACTTGATAAGTTCTCAACTGACACATTCAAGTATCAGTACAATGTTCAGAAGGGCATCTATGATGCAGGTCTTGCAGGTCTTAAACTTATGACTCTTGATGAAATCAATAGCGAAATGGCTAATGCTAAAGCAATGCCAAAATCAACTAAGGAAGAAATAGATATTCGTAAGTTTGCTATTGAAGTTGCAAGAAATAAGAAGTCAGCTTTCAAGGCACTCAACAAGTATTTTGCAAATGAAGAACTTGTTCAGCCGGACTTTGCAGAACTTGAGAAGCTATTTGATGTTGAAGATGCGTGTGATGACAAACTCAAGGCACTTTACCTTGAATTAAGCGACGCTAAAAAGGCTAAAGATTCTGCAAAAGCTAAGTCACTTAAAGCTGATATCAAGTCCTACGAAGCTAAAAAGGCAGAAGCACATAAAGCTTCTAAAATTGAAATGGACAGACACGCATATTTCGCTCGTGCTGCAAAACCATATCTTGATGCTGAAAAACTCGTAAAACAAGAAGAAAACTACAAGCATCTTGATGATATTGCAGAAATGTATGACGATGCAAAAGCTCGTTATGAAGCTGAACTTGCTGCACAGGAAGCAAAGGCTCTTAAAGAAAAGGCTGAAGCTGAGGCATATGCTGCACAGTTGAAAGCTGAAAAGGCTGCTAAAAAAGCTGCAAAGAAAAATAAATAATTGAATATAATATTGAAAAAGCCAACACAAATGTGTTGGCTTTTTTGATAGCTTATTATAACGGTAAATTGGAGGTTGTCGGGGACATCGCGATTACCCTCCCTCACCGAGGGAGGTGGCATTTTCGTAAGAAAATGACGGAGGGAGTTTGTTGATTTAATTAGTAACTCCCTCTTCGTTCGACAGCTCCCTCAAGGAGGGAGCGGAATGGTTTCTATATCCCCGACAAATTATATTTTATTTAATAAAAAAATCCCTGTACTTTTGTGAGTACAGGGAATTATCATTTTAATTGTATTAATCTAGGAAATCGCGAAGTTTTTTACTTCTGCTTGGGTGACGGAGCTTTCGGAGAGCCTTTGCTTCAATCTGACGGATACGCTCACGAGTAACATTAAATTCCCTACCAACTTCTTCGAGTGTTCTTGGGTGACCGTCTTCAAGACCGAAACGAAGTGAAAGAACTTTTTCTTCACGAGGAGTAAGTGTTTTAAGAACCTCTGCAAGCTGTTCTTTAAGAAGCGAAATTGATGCTGCGTCTGCCGGTGAAAGTGCTTCATCATCAGGAATGAAATCTCCTAAATGGCTGTCCTCCTCCTCGCCTATTGGTGTTTCAAGTGAAACAGGCTCCTGTGCAAGACGAAGAATTTCACGAACTTTATCAGGACTCATATTGAGTTCTTCTGCAATTTCTTCTGCTGACGGGTCATGACCGTTCTTATGAAGAAGCTGACTGCTTGTCTTTTTAACCTTGTTGATTGTTTCAACCATATGAACAGGAATACGGATTGTTCTTGCCTGGTCAGCAATAGCACGAGTAATCGCCTGTCTAATCCACCAAGTTGCATAAGTAGAGAATTTAAATCCCTTTGTATAGTCAAACTTTTCAGCAGCCTTTAAAAGACCAAGGTTACCCTCCTGAATAAGGTCAAGGAACTGCATTCCGCGACCTACATAACGCTTTGCGATACTGACAACCAGACGGAGATTTGCTTCTTCGAGTCGTCTTTTTGCCTTTTCATCATTTTCTGAAATACGGATTGCAAGTTCAATTTCTTCTTCTGATGTAAGAAGCGGAACACGGCCGATTTCCTTAAGATAAACTCTTACAGGGTCATCAATAACAAGAGATTTGCTGTCACCTAATCCGCCATCGTCGGTTTTTGCCATATCTGATTCGTCTGCAATAGCATCTCGTGCCATATCACCAAGGTCATCAATAAGCTCAATGTTATTTGTTTCAATCATTTCATAAAGCTTATCAAGCTCATCCATATCAATATCAAGCTCGATAATAGCATTGTCGATTTCCTGAGTTGTGAGTTTACCAATTGCTTTACCCTTTTCAATCAATGCTTTTAATGCTAATTTTTTATCCATCATTTCCATATTTTTTCTCCTTCATATTTTAAACTATTCTTTAAAAAACTTTAAAAAATCCTCATCACTTATGTCATCCCCATTGTGAATTACTTTTTTGTTTTTTTCACCAAGGATGACATTTATACAATCCTCACACTCTGCATAAGTGTTTTTAAGAGTATGGGAAATTGTCTGAATTTTCGCTACTGCACTGATTTCATCTTCCGTAAGTTCGCCGTATAAGAATGAAATTTCAGCAGATTTTCCTTCACGAAGACGGTCAGTAACCGACTTGAATATTCTACGGTTAAAATCGGTAATATAATCATCTGCAGATAGTTTTTCATCAATGCCTGTCAAGAATTCAGGATTTGCCATAACAAGTGCTATGAGCATTTCCTCCGCCTTTGCTGCACGATAAAACATTCTGCGTTGCGGATTCAGTTTATCGAGAATATCATCTTTCTTTTGTATTTCTGTAAATTCTCGTTTTTGTGCCGTTGATTGATTTCGTTTTGCCTGACGCTTTGCTTCGGAAACAATTACATCTTTTGAAACTGAAAGCTCGTCGGCAATTCTTGAAGCATAAATTTCAAGTTCAATTGCACCGACAGTTGAAAGAACTTTTATTGCTGCCTGAAGATATTGGCGTTTACCGTCATCACTTGCAACATCATACTTATTATGTTCACGCAAAAGAGCAAATTCAACTTCGTTAGCAGCACCCGTGATTATGGCTTTCATTTTTTCAACACCATAATTTTTAATAATTTCATCAGGGTCTTTGCCACCGCTTAAATGAAGAACCTTAATTTTAGCAGATGTTTTCTTGAATATACTCAACGCTCTTGCGGCGGCTTTCTGTCCTGCTTCGTCAGCATCATATGAAATCAGAATTTCTGATGCGTATCGTGAAAGCAACTGTGCCTGTTCACTTGTAAGCGCCGTGCCGAGTCCCGCAACTGCATTTGTAAACCCTGCCTGATGCAGTGCAATAACATCCATATATCCTTCACAGAGAATAAGATTGTCTTTACCGCTTTTTTTCGCAAGATTAAGTGCAAAAACACCCATACTCTTTTTATAAACCAAAGTATCAGATGTGTTAAGATATTTTGGTTTTGAGTCATCCATAACTCGTCCGCCGAAAGCAATAACATTTCCCTTGACATCAATAATCGGGAACATTACACGGTTACGGAAATTGTCGTAAATGTTGTTGGGATTCTTCTGTGAACGCCTTGCCAGATTGGCATACACAAGTTCATCCTTTGTGTATCCTTTTCCTAACATATAGTTAGTAAGTGCATTAAAAGAATCGGGAGCAAAACCAAGACCAAAGCGTTTGATTGTATCGTCAGTAAGTCCCCTGTTTCTAAAATAAGTATAACCAACTGCACCGTCAGGTGTGGTCAAGCACTTAAAGAAAAATCTTGCTGCATCACGATTAGCCTCCAGCATACGGAGTCTTCGTTTATTCATTGTGTTATCATAACTGTTTTCGTCCGGCATTTGGAGACCAACGCGGTCAGCCAGAAATCTTACAGCATCAATATAATCAAGATTTTCAATATTTTTTATAAATGTTATAACATCGCCACCGTTACCACAGCCAAAGCAATAATATGACTGTGTATCGGGATAGACGGTGAATGATGCCGTTTTCTCACCGTGAAAAGGACAAAGCCCTTTGCTTATTCTTCCTGCGCGTTTAAGGTTAACATAGGAGGAAATTGTACTTTCAATATCGGCACGGTTTCTCAGTTCCATTAAAAAGTCATCTGATAATGCCACTAATATTCCTCCTCAAGTCCTATATCCACCCAGGAATCAGGAATAAATATTTTTTTGTATACTGCAAGAAGATAACGGTCGCTCATACCCGCAATATAGTCACATGCCGCACGAGAAACGCTTTCTTCGTCAATAATATATTGATAAGCTTTAGAAATTTTTTCAGGATTATTGAGAAAATAATCATAAAGACGAATGATGATTTCTATTGCTTTTGTTTCCTCACCCTTACACACGGGATTGGTATATACCTTATCAAACATAAATGAATGAAGTTCGTCAAAAGGCTGTTGAATACGGTCAGAAAAAACAATATCATCAACGCTGTTTTCAACCACATCAAGAACCATTGTATTAATTCTTGCACTCTTTTTAAAGCCTAATTCCTTACGGATTGCAAGAGGAATATCCTCCTCACACATAACACCGGCACGGACTGCGTCATCAATATCGTGGTTGATATAAGCGATTTTATCAGCAAGTTTGACTATTCGTCCTTCAAGAGTGTCAGCCTCTTTACCGCGTGTATGACAAACGATACCGTCACGCACTTCATATGTAAGATTAAGACCTTTACCGCTTTTTTCAAGTCTTTCCACAACTCTTAAACTCTGTTCAAAATGACGGAAACCTTCCGGCATAACGGAATTGAGTGCTCGCTCCCCTGCGTGTCCGAATGGAGTATGTCCCAAGTCGTGACCGAGAGCAATAGCTTCTGTCAAATCTTCATTGAGGTAGAGTCCGTTTGCAATTGTTCGTGCAATCTGTGAAACCTCAAGAGTGTGAGTAAGTCTTGTTCTGTAATGGTCACCCTCAGGCGACAAGAAAACCTGAGTTTTATGTTTTAATCGACGGAATGAATTTGAATGTATAATTCTGTCCCTGTCGCGTTGAAAATCAGTTCTTAAGGGGCATTTATCTTCAAGAATTTTTCTTCCTTGAGTATTTACGGAAAGACAAGCCTTATCGGATAACATATTTTTTTCGTTATTTTCTATTTTTTCTCTTACTGTCATAATTTCCATACCTCCTTTAAAAACCTTTCTATAACTATATACTTTTAAAAATGCAAAAATCCTTTAATTTTTTTGAAAAAAATTTAAAATTCGCAAAATTTTTCAGATTCAACAGTCGAAAAAACTTTTCCGTAGCTGAGTTCAGTCAGTTTTGCATTGATATTATCTTTATTTTCACTCTTAATTCTGAATATAACCTTTACATTATCGGTATATTCTGTGTCAAGAATTACTGTATCTTCACGGGAAAGAAAGTCAGTTAATTTGCCATAGAATGTGTAATCACATTCAACAGCCATATCAAGACAATGTGCCATTGTGATTATTTTTGCACTGTCAACACCGATTTTTGCACTGTGAGAATATGCACGGACAAGACCGCCACCACCAAGAAGAATACCGCCAAAATATCTTGTTACAACAACACAGACATCCACAAGTCCTTCTTTTTCAAGCACATCAAGAACAGGCACACCCGCTGTACCCTGTGGTTCACCATCGTCAGAATATCTTTTAATTCCTCCATCACGAAGAATATATGCGTGAACATTATGTGTGGCATCCCAATGCTTTGACTTGATTTCAGCAATAAAAGCATTTGCTTCTTCTACAGTTGTAACAGGCTTGGCATAGCCGATAAAACGGGAGCGTTTCACAATATATTCGTCACTATTAAATTCTTTTACGGTTCTGTATTCAATAGGCATATTAAGACCCTCTTTAGTAACCGCTGATTAAATCGGGTTGCAATTATCAGCGAGATAGTTTTTTGTCAGAGCCGTCAAAAAACGCAGGCAATACTTTGTGTATTAACGAGTATTTTGGACGAGTTATGACGGAAAAGTAGCCGCTGAGAATTGTGACCAAGATTTAAGAAGCGGTTACAATAATAAAAACAAAAGGTGGTACTAAAAATGTACCACCATTATGTTTTAAAGAATTATTTTGAAAGATTGTAACGTTTGTTAAATCTGTCAACACGTCCGCCTGCGTCAACAAGCTTCTGTTTACCTGTGAAGAATGGGTGGCAATTTGAGCAGATATCAACCTTTAAATCTTCTTTTGTTGAACGAGTTTCAAATGTAGCACCACAAGCGCACTTTACTGTTACTGTTTTATACTCTGGATGGAGTCCCTGTTTCATGACAATTGTCACCTCTTTCAGTACTTATTTACATAGCCTAATAAGTTTATCACAACACTTTATAAAAATCAAGTGTTTTTTTAAAGTTTTAGTGAAATTTCTTTCGATAAATGGAATGAATAAAGAGATACTGCAACATTTTGCAGACCAAAGCATTCTTCTGCTGCCTTTTTGTAAATACTCATCTGCTCTTTATATCGTTCACACAACTCTTCTTCACTTGAAACTCTGTCCGTTTTAAAGTCAATGATTTCACCGTTTTTGCCATTTATAATAATACCGTCCATAATACCCTGAACTATGACAGTTTCATTCTGTACATTTTCAGGTAAGGTGTTATCAACAAATGAAATGGGAACTGACATTGAAAACTCCTGTTCACGGACATATTTTTCAGCAGACATAATTCGGTTGTAAGTGCTACTCTCAAAAAATGATTTGATTGCATTCAAATTCAATGAGTCAGCTTCTTTTTGTGTGAAAATCTTATTCTCAACTGCAAGGTTTATTTCCTTATCTAAATTTTCATATGCTTTTGAGAGGTCGCATATTTCCATAAATTTATGGGTTAATGTACCACGCTGTGCAGGAGTTAACTCCCCTGTTCCTGAAAATGCAGGATTTTCACTTGCAAGATATTTAAGATTTTCGTCGCTGTTTATTGCAGATGCTGCATATTTGACAGGAATATCCGAAAGTGTGCTAAACGGATATTTATACACAAGACGATTACTGATAACTTGGAGTGTATCATTATCACATTCAAAAGATTTTTCTTCCGCAGATACTGTCACAGGACTATCGCATTTTTCAAACATTCCGAAATCAATCAATGGGCTTTCTTCATTTTTATGTGTATTCAATAATGTTTCAAGTCTTAATGACGGATGATTCATCATTGAAAGTAAAATCCATTGCATATAACTTGAACACATGGAAACGGGTACTGACGGGTCATTATGATTATCATAACAATCATAATACAAATCAGTAATCTTCTTTTCGGGATTATACATAGAACCCACAAGATAAAGTTTTTCCTCTGCACGAGTCATCGCAACATAAAGAACTCTTATGTGCTCGGCTGCGTCTTCCTGTTTTTCACAAAGCTTAATAGTGTTTGACGGTAAGGTGTTTAAGTCCTTGTGAAGTAGTGGGAAATATCGTGGTGTTGCAACTCCCAGTTTTCTGTTGACTTTTACTTTGCTTAAATCATTTATATGTGTTGATGATGAACAGTTTGCAACAAAGACAACAGGGAATTCAAGACCTTTACTCTTATGAATTGACATTATTCTCACAACATCATCATTTTCTGAAATTTCATTGGCACCGTCAAGATCTTTATTATTTTTACGAATTCTGTCAAGATAACGGATAAAGCCTGAAAGACCTGAACCACCGTTATTCTCATAATTCTCGGCATAATTTATAAGAAGTTCAATGTTAAGAATTCGTTTTTCGCCGTTTTCCATTGCACTCGCAATACTGTCATAAGAAGTTATTTCGAGAATGCGACGGATAAGACTGCCGATATCCATTGTGACTGATAAAGTTCGTAATAGTGACAGCAAGTCAAGAAAATCTTTCACTTTTTTATCATTGTAATACTGGCTTTTGATTACATTATAGAAATTACCGTTTCTGTTATCACAACGATATTTTGCAAGGTCATCTTCCGTAAACGGAAACAATGGTGATAACATTATAGATGCAAGTGGTACATCCTGAACAGGATTATCGATTACTTTGAGCATTGAAATGATGGTTACAATTTCTTTCGACTCAAAAAATCCGCCTTGTTTCTGAAAAAATGCGGGAATACCCATACTGTCAAGTTCTCGCGCAATAACATTGGCTTTATCCTTTACTGCACGAAGCAAGATACAGATATCGCTGTATTTAATAGGACGCTCCTCGCCTTTTTTACCTACGAGAGCACCTGACGAAACAAGTTCATTTATAACATTACCTATATGACGCGCTTCAGCAACAAGGTCAGAACCTCTCTGATTATCCGATTCAACTATATGAACAGAAACATCGGGAGAATTTTCTTGTGGATAATTACCGCCGAATTCAAGCTGTTCTCCGCTTTTATAATCAACACCGCAGGTCTTTCGTGTCATTAGATAATGGAAAATGTGATTAATTCCGTCGAGTATACCCTTACGGCTTCTGAAATTTCTGTCAAGGTTAATGACAGAAGGATAATTGTTACCCTTAAAATTCTCAAAAGAGTCCTTGTAGTCCATAAAGATTTCCGGCATTGCCTGACGGAAACGATAAATACTCTGTTTCACATCACCGACCATAAATTTGTTCTCGTCATTTTTTGAGATAACTGAAAACAAAGTATCCTGTGCTTCGTTTGTATCCTGAAATTCGTCAATTAAAATTTCGGCAAAATTATCGGAAAGTTCATTTGCCAACGGTGTTTTAACATATGTACCGTCAGGATTAAATTCCGCCAAAATCTTTAAGGCAAGATGAAGTATATCAGAAAAATAATATGAATTGTTTTCCTTTTTATACTCATTCAATTTCTCAATAAAACTTATAGTACAATTCTTGAGAATTGTCATTATTGGGCGAAGATACTCTATATCTTCTTTAAATTCTTTTTCATTACAAATAAGAATGGAGTTTGCAGAAGAAATGTATTTTTTGATACTGTCACGACGACTTTTAATATCTTCATAATAACAGTCTTTTTCGTCCTTTGGCACTCTTGGGAATGTGTTGAATTTTAAAGATGCAGTAAGCATTCTTATTTCATCCCATTTTTCGGGAGTTTCTTTAATAATTTCAAGAATGTTATTGATTGAAATAAGTATTGGTGCAAGGTCGTTTGTAATTGCACCTGCAAGATTACTGTTTTCGGGTGCATCACCTATAATGTCATTTGCCTTGATTTTAATATACTCTAAAATCTCTGTAAGGCGATTTAAACAGTATTTACCCCACTTTGATTCGCTGACAGATATATCTTCAAAATATTCAGAAAAAGTTGTTTCAAGCCAATTTAATGGGTTTTGTGATGCCATTGCGAAGTTATAAAGTGAAAGAATTGAATCTTTAAGATTATTATCATTTCTTCCGTTGGAAAAAAGCTTTAAAAAGTCTTCTGTTTCATTTTCGGGAAGACTGTATATCCCTTCAAGAACCTCGCTGATTATCTCTTGTTTAAGTAAATCGTGCTCAATATCAGACAACATCGAGAAATCAGGTGCTATGTCTGCTTTTTCAAAGTTTTCTCTTATGAGTTTTACACAAAAGCTATCCATTGTGGAAATCTGTGCGTTAGGAAGATACATCTTCTGTCGTTTAAGATACTGATTTTGTGGCTGTTCGTGAATAAGCTCTGAAAGTCGTTTTGAAATACGCTCTTTCATTTCAGCGGCTGCTGCTTTTGTGAATGTAACAATAAGAAGTTTTTCAATATCAACAGGATTGTTTTCGTCAGTAATTCTTTCAATTACACGCTCAACAAGGACGGCAGTTTTACCTGAACCTGCAGCAGCAGATACAAGGACGGTGCCATTTCTTGATTCAATAGCCTGCTTTTGTGCGTCAGTCCATATTCTTGCCATCCTCGTCCCCCCTTAACATTGTGATTGAATCCTTAAATGAAAGTATTTCCGTTTCCTTTACAGGGTCGTCCTCTTCCCTTTTGCAGACATCTTTATAATTGCACCATTTGCATCCGTCTTCAACAGGTAATGCTGAAATATATCCTGATTGAAGCTTTTCTGCCATATCTCTTATAGATGAATTTACAAAATTTTTTAATCGTTCAAAAGAAGAAAGTGAAATAACTTTCCCTTTAAGTGAACCTGTTTTTTCATCAAATGACGCAGGCAAGAAAACACCTTTATAATTTTTATCCATAGCCTCAAAAACCTGAAGATTATTGAGAATCATACCATCCATTTTGTGCTCAGCAGAAGAATATGATTGTGCTTCCCCTACATCAGAATCCCTGACAACCTTATCTGACGATACTTTTGTATTTTTTGCCTGGAAGTATAGTACACCTGCGGGAGTTATGTTGTCACCATAATGCTCTTTACCATTTTCCCATATTGCAAAAAGGTAAATGAGCATCTGCATATTAAGACCATAAAAGACTTCACCAAGTTGAAATTCCTTGCCACCTGTTTTATAATCAACAACTCTTATAAATGTGTTATCTTCCGTTTTAAACATATCAACACGGTCAATGCTACCAACAACGCTGACTGTTCCACCATTCTGAAGTTCCACAACATAAGGTGAAATATCGCCGTCATTATTGATTTTAAGTTCAAAATCGACAGGAGTAAATTCGCATACTCTGAATTCGTCCACAAGACGGCAAACAACAACGTATGCAGTATCTTTAATGAGTTTTATTGTTCTTAAAAATGACTTGGCTTTATTGTCATAGCCACCCATTTCATCTGTAATATACTCATCAATTATTGTGTTGATTTTTTCTTTAATCGTCATTTCTGACATATTGAGAATATCAGTTTTCTTGTTCCTGAACAAAAATTGTTCAAGGACAAAGTGGATTACTGTACCATATAAGGCAGCATCAACCTGAGCCTCTTTACGAGGTTTGAGTTTCATACCATATTCGCAGAAATATCCGAAAGGACATTTGTAGAATTTTTCAATTCGTGATGCAGACATATACATATTCTTGCCGAAAAACTTTTCAGCAAGTTCTGTATTATTTATTTTGAAATCTCTCTTGTTTGCTTTTTCGATTTTTGATAGTTCGTTTTCACCATCATTATCTTGGAAATATGTTCGAAGTGTTTCACCAAGAACAGAGCCGTTTACCGATTCACCTGCCATAACTGAAAATGCAGAATCACGGCTTTCAACAAGGTCGAGCTTTGTGCTTTCTTTCCTGATAACACATTTTGGGAACATTCTTAAAACATCGTTCACCATTTCTGACGGTGTCAATGACGAAGAATCACTATCCACAGCAGAATATGTAAGATAAACTCTATCTGTTGCAAGAGTAATTGCACGATATGCGATAAAGTTTTCGCTTACGCTGTTATATTCAAGATTGCTGATAATCGGCAAACCATTTTTAATAAGTTCGCATCTTTCAGTATCATTAAAAAGCACACCTGATGAGCTCTCTCCCGGGAAAATACCGGTATTTACGCCTATAAGAAAAACTACTTTTGGTGCCGATGCTCGAATTCGGTCAGCACTACCAATCGTAACTTCGTCCATACCATTTGGTATAACACCTATATTTTTTGATGCAACAAGAATATCAAAAAGTTCTGAATATCTTTCGATTGTTATTGTATTTTTACCGATTGCACCATATAGTCCGTCAATGACTTCGGTAAGAAGTTTCCAGATTCTTCCTTGTTCAAGTGCCAAGTCGTTTTCGTTGCTGTCCTTTAAAAATGTAGTGAATAATTTAAGATTTTCGTCGATACGAGCATTTCTTAAAAAGGCGAAAAGTTCTTTTGAAACAGTTTCACCGTCAGTATCTGTTATTTTCTTTTTAAGTGAAAGTACAGGGACTACTACTCTTTCGCGAAGAGAATTGATTTGATTAAGAAGTCTTTCTGTTTCTTCGTCCGTTGTTTCACCTAAGCCTTTTGGATTTTCTGTCCACTCATTTTTCCATTGTGACGGACTTACTCTCCACATAAGGCAATAATCTTCAAGCAAAGCGATTTCTTCAACTGTAAAACCATACAACTGTGTTTTGAGAAATCTTAATACAGTTTCAGTGTCAAAGCCTTTCACAAGAATATTGAGAAGACATTTCAAAAATACAATAAGTGGTTGAGTATTTACAGGTTGACGATTGTCGTGGAAACAATCAATATCATATTTACGAAAGGCTGATTCAAGATTCTTTTTATAACTGTCTTCATTACGGACAATTACTGCAATATCACGATAACGAAGATTTTCTGTTCGGATTAACTTTTTAATTTCTGACGCAACAACCTGACATTCGTCCGTCTTTGTTCGACAAGGAATTACGGTAATTGCGTCGGCATCTTCTTCGTAAATTTTGCTGTCAGATGAAAATATGTTGTCTTCAAGGAAATTGAGTTCATCCTTTTTGAATTCTTTTTTAGAATAGAGCACATTTTCAGGTGCAATTTTCACATTAATTCTGTTTGCAAGTTGTTTGAGTTTCTTTATTTCAACACTTACATTATAAAACAATTCATATCTGTTATTATTTTTTGATGTATCGGAACAGAAGGTAACATAAACATTATCTGCTTGTCGAAGAATCTGTTCAATAATCTTATATTCCTGTCCTGAAAAGCCTGAAAAAGCGTCAATAAATACTGTTTTTCCTTTAAAATAGTCAACATCCCACAACAATTCATAAAGCATATCGGGATATGTACAGCTATCACAGAAATTTTGTGACATAAGTGCATCGTAACAAGAGAAAATCTGTGACAATTCTGAAAGTTTTGATGAAAATGAAGACTTATTCACAAGATTAGAAAACTCATCAAGTGATTCGTTGGAGATACCGCATTTTTTGATTTCACGGTGGAAATCAAGGATTTCATTTATAAGCTGTGGGAACTTTTTATATCGGTTAAAAACTGTCAGTTTGTCCTCAAGAGTTTCTATAGCACAACTCATTAAAACAGCACAGACACCGTCATCTGCTGTCTTCTTTTCCATTTTTCCATAACGGGACAAAAGCCTTTCAGCAATTCGTGAAAAGCTTAAGATTTCAATATTATTGATTTTATCATTACCAAGAAGCTGTAACATACCTTTTTCAGTTTCAAATGAAAACTGTTCAGGTACAATTATTATGGTTTTGTCCGATTCTTTTGTAGCAATTTCTGCTGCCATTGAACGAATAAGGCGTGTTTTTCCGCTTCCTGTGCGTCCTGTTATGATGTTGAGCATAATTTTTGCCCCTTTATAATAATTATTCACTAATTTTGTAGAGGACGACGACCTCGGTGTCCCGTTTTTCAGTTTATCAGTAACTTTGGTTCGGGCTGCCGAGTCGTCAGCCCCTACAACATACCAAAAAAGTCATTATATTAACTTATATATTACTGCTCCGTGAGAATTTACTGTGCAAGTAAAACTATCTTTTACCTTTTCAATGTCTTCTTTTTTCCATAAATCACGAAGGATATATTCATCAGTTAAGTCAAATTTATTTAAGTCAATTTTAATTATATTTTCTTTATCGGATACATTGAAAACTGCAATTAAAGGTTTATTGTCAGAAGAAATTGCAGTCCAGATAACTGTGTTTTCATCACGATAAACTTGTTTTCCGTTATGAGAATGTTGGTTCACATCAATAATTTCTTCATTTGTCATAAGTGACAATGTCCACTCGTCATTGTTTCGCATTTCTCCGCCAAACATAAGCGGTGAACGGAAAATCGACCAGAGTGTCATAAGAGTTATCTGCTCATCCTTTGTAAACTGTGTATATCTGTCTTTTGGTCCGTGACAAGTACCGTTTCTTGAAAGATTACCAAGTGGCAACATATCGCAATCGGGCCAACAACCTTCCTTTACGAAAGGAGCCCACTTTTCGCACTTATCAAACATTTCATAAAGCTTGTCCCACCAGTCCCAGAAATCACCTGTAAGACGCCACATATTTGCATATTCACATAAATGATCAGCAACTGATAATTCAGCAGGTCCCGGAGATAAACTCAAAACAATATCTCTGCCTGTTTTATCAATGGCTTTTCTTATCATTTCAACTTCTTCGCGTGCTGAATAAGGATTGTCCCATTTTCTGAATTCTGTAACGCAGATGTCATCTACTTTAACAAAGTCAATGCCCCATTTTGCGTACATATCGAAAATCGAGTCATAATAAGCCTGTGCACCCTCGCAGGTATACATTCCGTACATATCTGTATTCCAAGGACAAACGGAAAAATGATGGGCAACCTGACGAGCTGTTTTATCTGTTCCCAAAATAGGTGTATTCTGATGAACTGCTTGTCGTGGAATACCACGCATAATATGTATGCCGAATTTAAGTCCCATAGCGTGAATTTTATCGGCAATAGGCTTGAAGCCTGCTCCATTCGCTGATGACGGAAAACGATTCACAGCAGGAATAAGACGGGAATATTCGTCCATACAAAGTTCTGTAAAGTTATTATAGTCATTGTCTTTTGCTTTTGGCTCATACCATTGAATATCGCAGACAACATACTGCCATCCGTAATCTTTAAGATGTTTTGCCATATATTCTGCATTTCCCAAAAGTTGTTCTTCATTGACAGCAGCACCGTAACAGTCCCAACTGTTCCAACCCATAGGAGGAGTTTGTGCAAGTTTATTTTTATCCATAATAATCACCTTAATCAAGAATTACGCCTTTTTTCTTTCCTTTTTTATTTCTTGGATACTCACGAATTCTCATGATATATTCGCAATTAATCAGGTCACACTGACCGTTGCTGTTTTCAATTTCAAGCCAACCCTCATTACAAGATTTAATAGTACCTGTAATTTGTGAAGAAGATGTGCAAGTGTAAATTAAACACTCTTTACCTATGTATCTTTCTATAAGTGTTGTCATATCTGTCTTTCCCCTTTTTTTACGAAGATGTTTACGAACTACAACGAGTATTTCTTCCTGCTTTTGATACAATAAAACAATAAAAAGAACAAAAAATATAATCCACGCTGAATTCATAAATTCACCTCCATATATATTTAATATATTCTATCATTTTATAAGAATTTTGTAAATAATCAGGTGGGTAAAATAACGGACTGAAATCTAATAAAAATATTCAAAAAGTGTTAAATTTAGAGAAAAAGTTCTTGACAAAGATAATCGGTTGTGATAGAATAATCAAGCATTTGAAATGCGGGTGTAGTTCAATGGTAGAATCCCAGCCTTCCAAGCTGGTCGTGTGGGTTCGATTCCCATCACCCGCTCCAGCGCTGATAGCTCAGTTGGATAGAGCATCTGCCTTCTAAGCAGAGGGTCGGGGGTTCGAATCCCTTTCAGCGTGCCACAGCGCATAAAGTTAATATTTAGTCCATTGGCCTTTGTGCGCTGATATATATGGTGGGTATAGCTTAGTTGGTTAAAGCGCCAGTTTGTGGCATTGGAGACCGTCGGTTCGAATCCGACTATCCACCCCACTAACTTAGAACTCCGTCAAAATCTTGGCGGAGTTTTGAGTATCAATAACAATTAAATATTGGGGTGTCGTCAAGCGGTAAGACACAGCACTTTGACTGCTGCATTCGTAGGTTCGAATCCTGCCACCCCAGCCAAGAACAAAAGCACTGCAATAGCAGTGCTTTTGTTTTTGGCAACTAAGTTTGCCTTACGGCAAGTGAAGGTCACTTTGTGAGTGAAGTTGCTAACACAGTGAAGTTTGCTTCGCAAGTTTTGGGCAAACTTAACTTCACTTTACACCAACGGTGTAAAATTTCACTGTGCTTTCGCACAACTTCACATTCGGTTTTAACCGAATATTTCACTGCGATTACATTCCTTCTTATAATGGAGTACATACAGTGAAGAAGTTAATATTTAATTCACTTCGCTGATGAATAATGAAGAATTGTTATAGAATACTTACAACTGTTTGTAATTTTATGTTAAGTGTGATATAATTATTTTGACAAATTTGAATTTGACGAGGAAAATATAGTTTTATGAATAAAGAAAAATTGCATAATATTGTTGAAGAACAACAACCTAATATATGTCAAATATCAGCAATTAAAAACAACGAAATTGTTTATAGTGATACTTGGAATAACTATAATACAAACGATAATGTGCATATTGCATCCGTAACGAAAAGTATTATGTCTTTGCTTATAGGAATTGCTATTGACAAAGGTATGATAAAAAATGTTTATCAAAAAGTATTGGACTTCTTTCCTTACTATATTATAAAACGAGGAGAAAAAACAATTCAAAATGTTACATTATATAATCTGTTAACAATGACAGCACCGTACAAGTATAAATCAGAACCTTGGACTAAAGTATGCACGAGTGATGATTGGACAAAGTCTGTTCTTGATTTACTTGGTGGAAGAAACGAAATTACAAGTGAATTCAAATATTCAACATTGGGTATTCATATATTGAGTGCAATAATAACAAGAGCAAGTAATATGACAACATTAGAGTTTGCTAATGAATATCTTTTTAAACCGCTTGGAATTAAAGAAAGAAAAAAATATATAGTAAAAAATAAAGAAGAACATATCAGCTTTGTAACATCAAAATCACCTAAAGAAAATGGTTGGTTTTGTGATAATAACGGAATTGTAACATCAGGGTTTGGACTATGTTTATCAGCAGAAGATTTAGCGAAAATAGGACAAATGTGCCTTAATAAAGGAGAATTTAATGGTAAAAGAATAGTATCTTCAGAATGGATTACACAAATTACTACTCCTTATGTAAAATGTGATGAAAAATTTGCATTTATGCAATACGGGTTTTTATGGTGGATTATAGATGATAAAAAGAAAATATATTCAGCAATCGGAGATAGCGGTAATGTGATATATGTTAATACTGACAAAAATATTGTTATATCAGTTACAGCAACATTTAAACCATTAGTTTTTGATAGAGTGGAATTTATACAAAAATATATTGAACCATTTATTACAAAATAACAAAATACAAATTAAATAACATCGCTGATAAATAGAATGTTTATGAGTTAATCAATTATTATTGTATTTTTAATTTGTTTGTGATAATATGATATTGATAGAATAGAATCAGTTATTCATTATATTATTAATTTCAACCTATATAACCAAGGAGAATACATAATGATACAAACAATTCAAGCACAAATCACTTTGTTTTCACCGACAGACAAAACAACTGTACCTATACAGATAACATATGACGATGACGAGAATACACCAAATCCTATATCAAAAATCAGCCTAGTTTATAATAACATCGAGTATTGTGGTAATGGTACAAATTACTTATGGGTTGATACTTTTGCTGACTTACAAAGTAAACTTCCAAACAATATCGAACTTGCTTGTTGTATGACTTGTCGTCACGGAAATATGTGTCCTTATGGAAACAGAGAAAATCTACTTTTTTGTACCAAAGATGTATGTATAAAAAGTAAGGAAGATATGTGCAATCTGTTTGATAAAAATATTTCACTTTCTGAACGAGAAGTATTTTCATACAACTACTGTGATAATTTCATTTATCAAAATGATGATTATTTCACATACAACGATTATTTATTCTGTTTAAAAGAAAAAAATGTTAAGTAAACTGAAAAGGTACCAAATTGGTACCTTTTTTTCATTTACATTCTCACCCCAACATTACATCAAGTAGCATCATTACTGCAAAGCCGAGGATTATACCCATTGTTGCAAAATATGGTTGTTCCCTTTGATTTTTTTGACATTCAGGGATTAGTTCATGTACTGCGACCAATATCATTGCACCCGCTGCGAATGATAGAGCATAAGGCAAAATCGTTTCTACATAAATCACCAACAATGCACCTATTACACCGGCAATCGGTTCTACCATTCCTGATGCCTGACCAATAAAAAAACTCTTTTTTCTTGAATAGCCTTCTCGCCTTAATGGTACTGAAACGGCTGCACCTTCAGGGAAATTCTGAAGACCAATTCCAACAGCAACAGAAATTGCTCCCATCAGTTTTTCGGGTGTATATCCGTCTTGCAACGCACCAAAAGCAACACCTACTGCCAAACCTTCGGGTATGTTATGAAGTGTAATTGATAAAATCAACATTATTATACGATTTAATTGGTCGTTATCATTTTCATTTGTGTTGTTCATTCTTTGCCTTGCAAATGAAACAACTTTGTCTGACAGCCATATAAAAACAGCACCAAACAAAAAGCCAAGTGTTGCAACTAAATATGCAGGTATATTGGAATTTTCTTCTGCTCGTTCTATTGCAGGTTGAAGAAGTGACCAGAAACTTGCTGCAATCATTACTCCCGATGCAAACCCAAGCATAAAGTTTAATATTTTTTGATTAGGCGAAGTGAAAAATACAACACTTGATGCTCCGAGTGCAGTAACTAACCATGTACCAAGTGTTGCCAATAGCGCCATAATTACAAATGTATTCATACAGCACCTCCTGTATTCATTATATTCTTTGAATACAATGAGGTGAATTATTATTTGAGATTCTTCGCTACGCTCAGAATGACAAATCATTCAGAAAATAGGATATTGTAGGGATAAATGAACACCATTACGCCCCATCTCCGAGGGGGCTGGGTATATTATCATTTGAAGTGCAACAGTAAAAAAAATAAAGACATCATAGTTTCTTTAGTGTAAAATGTAAAGTGACCAAACAAAACGTTTTACAGGAGGAAACTATGATGTCCTACACACATTTTACACTAAATGA
>JAFQEE010000066.1 GCA_017399175.1 Clostridia bacterium
CTCCCTCTGACGAGGGAGGTGGCAAAATCTTTGATTTTGACGGAGGGAGAGATAGTTTTTCTGCACACTAAATCTCTCCCTCAGTCTGCTTCGCAGACAGCTCCCTCGTCAGAGGGAGCCAAAGAAAAACACAATTAAAAGGGAGCGACAAATTATAATTTGCACATTAAAGTGGTAGACACTTTTTTATTTTAAAAATACCTATTATGACATTATTTTTGAAAGCAAAAGAATAAAATAGAAAAACGAAGTAACTGTTGATTAAATCGGGTTGAAATTATCTCGTTGAGAATTGTGACTAAGATTTAAGAAACAGTTACATAAATAAAGGAGGTTAAAAAATGAGTGTACAAACAGATTTTAAAGACGAAACTCTTTATTGTCGTTTAGAAGGTGAAATCGACCATCATACTGCACTTTCCATTCGTCTGCACACGGACGAGAAAATCGAAATATGCCGGCCAAAGACTCTTATACTTGATTTTTCCGATGTGACCTTTATGGACAGTTCGGGAATAGGTCTTGTTATGGGAAGATATAAATTATTGAATGAATTTGGTGGCGAACTGGAAGTAACCGGTCTTTCTAATAATTCATATAAGGTTATGCGACTTGCAGGTCTTGACAGAATTGCAGTTATTAAAAAAGGAGGAATTAAAAATGGTAATAAACGAAATGAGAATGACAGTTGACAGTCGTTCCGTAAACGAAAGTTTTTCGAGAACTGCAGTAGCTGTATTTGCGGCACAGCTTGACCCTACTGTTGAAGAAATCAATGACATAAAAACTGCAGTAAGTGAAGCTGTCACAAACTGCATTGTTCACGGATATAAAAATACTCTTGGGAAAATATACATAACTGTCAGAATTTACGACAACGGAAAAGTTATCATCTCTATTCGTGACAAAGGTTGTGGAATTCAGGACATAAACAAAGCGCGTGAACCACTTTTCACAACTCTTGGTGGTGACCGTGCAGGACTTGGCTTTTCAGTTATGGAAAGCTTTATGGACAAGCTGACTGTCCGTTCAAAGGTTGGCGTTGGCACAACAGTAACTTTATGTAAAATAATAAAAGGTCGTACCAGATGACACGCGACGAATTAATTCTTAATAATCTTGGACTTGTGGGCAGTTGTGCTATGAAATTCATTGGCAAGGGCGTTGATTATGACGATTTGTATTCGGCAGGCTGCATTGGTCTTATTAAAGCTGCTGACGGTTTTCGTGAGGAATTGGGATTTGCCTTTTCAACTTATGCTGTTCCGTCCATTCTTGGCGAAATCAAACGCATTTTCCGTGATGACGGTGCTGTAAAAATCAGTCGCAGTCTTAAAGAAAAGGCTCGTGCTCTGGCTATTATCAAGGAACAATTCGAAAAAGAAAATGGTGTTCCACCTACTGTGTCCGAACTTTCAGAAGCAATGAATATTAGTCCCTCGGAAACGGCACAGTTACTTTGTGTTCTTCAGCCTGTAAAGTCATTAACAGCAGAAGATGATAACGAAAAACAAATTGATATACCCACAGAAGATGAATATACTCCAATCGACAACAGACTTTCAATTCATCAGGTGCTTGATATTTTACCATCCAAGGACCGACAACTGATTACTCTGCGATTTTTCAAGGGACTCACACAGAGTAAAACCGCTGAAATACTTGGTATTTCACAAGTTCAGGTTTCAAGACGGGAAAAAATAATTTTAAACAATATGCGAAACAAATTGACAGGCTGAAAAATTTGATATTTTCATAAATATATGGTAGAATGTACTAATACAATTCCACCATATTTTATTTTGGGAGAAAGAATATGAAAAAATCATTCTTTAACATAAGCATAAAACTTGTTTCCGTTATATGCCTGATTTCAATATTATTCACCTCTTGTGTTCCTTATGCAAACAGAAAAGAGGATGCAAAAATTATTTCTGCAGAGTATTCGGGTAAAGAACATCATACATCAGACAAGTCAGCATATACAACTGTTTCAAAATCAGGACTTATTGAAATGCTTTTTGATAAGACCACAGCAACAGTTGCAATTCGTGACACAAATTCAGGTGCTGTGTGGACAACTCTTCCTGACAAGTCACTTTCAAAGGATATTCAGAGTTCTGCCGTTCAGGTTACGCTTTCTGACGGTGGAAACGAAATTTACGAACTTAATTCACAGGATAATTCAGTTGCTTTTGGCAATTTCACATCAACAGTTTCCGAAGACGGAATTTCTGTAAAATACTCAATGTCACTTGACAAGGAAACAGGTGCAAAGGAATTTAACAAAGTAAAAGAAAATGAAATCCGTGCTGACCTTACTGTTCTTTATACATTGCGTGACGGTTCATTTTATGTTCAGGTGAATATGAACAGCCTTGAGCTTCCCGACGGTATTTTTCTTGAGGATATTACGCTTCTCAACAAATTCGGTGCATACGAGGAAAGCGGTGCTGACGATTATATGTTTATTCCTGACGGAAGCGGTGCTATTCTTAAAACAGGTGTTGAGGATAAGGATTTTTCACCGATTTCGCTTTCCGTTTACGGTGACGATATTGCTACCGCGGACAACCTTAACAGTACTCAATGTTTAATCGGTGCTTTTGGTATAAAGCGAAACGACAGTGCATTCCTTTGTATTATTGAAAAGGGTGACTCTGTTGCAAAAATCAATGCTGACAGAAACAGCGAAAAAACACTTAACAGCGTCAATGCAAGTTTTAAAATAACTGATATTTACTCTGAAAAAGCAAAGGGCACACCATATAGTAATGAAATAGTTCTTTGCTATCGATTCCTTTCCGGCAAATCCGCAACATATTCGGGAATGGCAACTGCTTGTCGTGAAAATCTTATCCGCAATTCAGTTTTGTCAACAAAATCAGTAGATGTCACATCTGAATATCTCCCTATGGTTGTTTCACTTCAGGGCGGATACATTGATACAGACGAAAAATATCATTCACTTTCTGATTACAAGCAAGCACTTTCCCTTATGTCACTTTTAAAAGCGAAGGGTATCAACAATTTATATTTGCGTTATAACGGACTTTATAACAATGCGAACAACGGCAATTCAGGTGATTTTGATTCTTTCAAACGCTCCCTTGGTACAAAAGCTCAGTTCAACGAATTATATACATATCTGAACAGTCAGAAGTTTTCTCTTTTCATTGATACAGACATTCTCACATATAGTAGCGGTTTATCAAGTGCTTTGGCTTTAAATAAAGACAGTATTACTGATAAAACTGTATATTCATTCCCTTACAGTACAAGTCCGCAGAAATTCCTTAAAATGAATAACCTTGAAAACACAGTTGAAAACATTCTTGGTGATTCGGAAAAAATAGCTTTTGACGGATATTGCCTTAATGATGCAGGAAAATATCTGTATTCCGATTATTCATATAATTCATATTCAAGAACTCTTTCACAATCAGAACTTTCATCACAGATTTCTGTGTTATCAACCTCAAAATTACTTATGGTTGATGTAGGTAATTTCTACACATTGAAAAATGCTGATGTAATTTCAAACATTCCTGTTTCCACTATAGCATACGGTGAAAGAAATGCTTATGAAAGCATACCTTTTGTTCAGATGTTGCTTCACGGTATTATTGAATACAGCACAACAGGAGCAAACACATTTGACGATAGCAAGACAGCATTTCTTAAAGCAGTTGAATACGGATGCCTGCCAAGTGCCGATTGGTATTGTACTGCTTTTGACGAAACCATTGATTCCAAATACTATTACGACAACAACATAAACGATATGGTGCTTTATTACACAAAGGCAAACAGTGCGTTATCCGAATTGCGTGATTCAAGAATGACATCACACTTTAAAATTCAGGATGGTGTATACTGCACAGAGTATGATAACAGTATTAAAGTATATGTGAATTACACAAATGAAAGTGTTACGGTAAATGGTGTTATCATAAATCCTATGGATTGCATAACAATTTCATAAAAGAGCATAAAAAAGAGGTGTCAGCTGACACCTCAATTTTTTATCTGAACAAGTCAAAAATATTATCAAAATCTATTCCGGGAATTATATCGTTATCGTCGTCATCAAATCCCCAATCAAATCCATTGTCTTCAGGTGCTTCACCCCATACATAGATTTGGATTTCACTACCCTTTACAAGGCTTGTGCCGACCTCCGGTGAAACCTCTGCAACTGTGTTTGCAGTATATGTTCCATCATTGGTTTTTTCGATAACTTTAACTACAAATCCTGCTTCTTCAAGTTGTGTTTTTGCTGTTTCGGCATCCAAATCAATAACTGACGGAACAACAACATATTCAGGACCTTTACTGATTACGAATGTTATTTCTGTTCCCTTTGGTACTTTTGTACCCACCTTGATACTTTGTGAAACAATATAACCCTTTTCAATTTTTGCATTGTATTCTGAAACAGATTTGATTGTAAATCTTTCATTCTGAACAGGATTCTGTGCTATCAGTTCAAACGGAACATTCACAAAATCAGGAACCTCAACCATTTCAACTTCATCTGTTGTATCTTCCACAGGCGGTTCTTCAGGAGCATTTATTACTCTGTCATAAATCATCCATCCTGCAAAGCCGATAAGTCCGACGCCAATGATGATAAGGAATGTTTTAAGTATAGTCTGCCACGGTGAGTCCTCGTCATATGTAACTACAACAGGAGCATCTTTTTTGTCATCGCGAGAAGTATTCATTCCCGAATATGAAGAAACAACATTTGACGGTGTTGCCGAAAGTTCTTCACGGAGTGCTTCAATATCTTTTGTTCTTTCCTGTGGGTCAATCTGAAGTCCGTTCATCAATGCGTTGATTACATACACAGGAATAATTTCAGCATATCTTGCAGGAATTATCAGTTTATCATTTGTGGAACGGGAAACTGCATCCTGCGGAACACTACCCACCAATGCCCTGTATATGACTGCACAGAAAGCATAAACATCAGACCATTCACCGCTTGCCAAGGAATATCCGTACTGTTCAAGAGGAGTGTATCCGTCAAAGAGTTCAGGACGAAGTCCGTTATGTTCAAATCTTACCTGAGAAATACAGAAACCTGACAATCTGAGTTTACCGTCACGACCAATCAACAATGTATCAGGGCTGATACCATAATGAATAATTCCTATATTATGAAGATTGGAAAGCAATGATAAAACAGGCATAAATAACTGTTTTGCCTTTTCCCAGTTAAGATAACCGGTCTTGCTACGGAGAAGGAACTCACGCAATGTAAGGCTTTCTATGTATTCCATTACCGCATATGCTGTATTGTTTTCTTCGATAATGTCAAGCACAGGAATAAGTGCAGAAAAGCCCCTGATTCTTGCAATATTTCGCCACATATCAAGGAAATCGTTAAGCAAATAAAAGTAACTTTCCTGATATGATTCCTCAACCATTACCGATATTTTGTTATTTTTTCTTTTAGCAACAGCTTCAGGGAAGAATTCTCTTAATACAACTGCTGACTTTTTGTCAACATCATATGCCATATATGAAATTCCTTCGCTGTTTGAAGAAATCACTTTTCCCACAATATATCTTCCGCCGATTGGTGTTTTCAACGGTAAATATGGAGATATCTGCGGAGAATCAACATAATGTCCACAATTCGGACATTGTTTCTGGCCGTTTAATTCACTCATACAGCCCATACAAAGATTATCGCAGTTCATAACATATCCCCTTTCTTAAAAATTCTGATAATATTATATACACATAAAGTATATGTTTGTCAAATGACAGTTTAGTTACATTACATCAGACAATACTGCCTCGGCACATTTGACACCGTCAACACCTGCCGAAACAATTCCTCCTGCATATCCTGCACCTTCGCCACAAGGATAAAGACCTCTTACATTTGTCTGATAAAATTCATCACGGATAATTCGTACAGGAGATGAACTTCTTGTTTCAGGTGCAGTAAGTACTGCATCATCCATAGCAAAGCCTTTCAGCTTTTTATCCATCTGCACGAGTGCGTCACGCATTGTATTGACAACCTTTTGCGGTAATGCCTCGCTGATATCACCCATTGTTACACCTGTTGTGAATGATGGTTTAACTGAACCGAGTTTAGTTGATTTCTGACATTTAAGGAAATCACCAACAAGTGTTGCAGGTGCCGAATAATCACTTCCGCCCATACGGAATGCTTTTTCTTCAATACCTTTTTGAAGCTGAAAGCCTGAAAGCGGATGTTCCGTTGGAAAATCAGCAGGTTCAACACCCACAAGGATTGCAGAGTTTGCATTTTCCTTATCTCGTGCAAATTCGCTCATACCGTTTGTGACAACTCCGCCTTTATGTGAGGATGCACAAACAACAGTACCACCGGGACACATACAGAATGTGTATGCTCCCCTACCGTGTGGCGGATGACAAGCAAGTTTATAATCGGCTGCTTTGAGTTTAGGATGATTTTTGAACTCACCATACTGAACTGAATTGATATATTCCTGCGGATGCTCAATTCGAGCACCTACTGAAAAAGGTTTTTGCATCATATTTATGCCTTTATTATAAAGCATTTCAATGGTATCTCTTGCAGAATGACCTACTGAAAGAATAAGTGCATCTGTTTCAATGTCTTTTTCCTTGCCAAATTTATCTCTTACAGTTACACCATGAATAACCTTATTTGCCACGATGATGTCAGTAAGCTGTGTTTCAAAGAGAACAGTACCACCAAGCGAAATAATTTCTTCACGGATGTTTTTAACTGTTTCTTTTAATTTATCTGTACCGATATGTGGCTTTGCATTTGTAAGAATGTCGTCGGGAGCACCGTGACTTACAAACTCCTCGAACACAAAACGACAACGACTATCTTTAATACCTGTTGTGAGTTTTCCGTCAGAAAATGTTCCTGCACCACCCTCACCGTACTGTATATTTGATGTTTCATCAAGAATTCTGTTTGTCCAGAAATTATTTACATCAGCAGTTCTTGAGTCAATATCCCTACCTCGTTCAACCACAATAGGACAATGACCGCTACGCGCAAGTATAAGTGCTGCGAACATTCCTGCAGGACCAAACCCTGCAACAACAGGCGGTAATGTACTTGCTCTGTTTGATTGTGGCATTTTGTATTCGTATTTTTGGGTTTTGATAACACGGTTGTTGTTAAGTGACTCAACAATTCTGTCCTCGTCACCATCAACAGTTACATCAACGGTAAAAACAAAATGCACTTCACCTTTGCGACAATCAACGCTCTGTTTGAAAATTTCTGTTTTCAGAATTCTGTTTTTATTCAGTTTTAATGTTTTGGCTGCAACTTCTTCAATATCGTGAATACTGCAATCAAGGTCAAGTTTTATTTCACTGATTCTGAGCATTGTTTATCCTTTCACCAATGGTGTTTCCTGCTAAACGACCTGAGCTCCAAGCCCATTGCAGGTTATATCCACCACAATCACCGTCAATATTATATGCTTCACCACAACAGAAAAGATTGTCGCAAAGTTTAGATTCCATAGTTTTACTATCAAACTGTGAACAATCTGCACCACCTGCTGTAACCTGTGCAAAGTCAAATCCGCGTGCTGTTTTAATTTTGATTTTCCAGCATTTGCAAAGGGAAGAAAGTCGGATTATTTCATCGTCACTTAAATCACAAATTCTGCTGTTTGGAGCAATAGAACATTCCTTTAATAAGGTTATGCAAAGTTGCTTATTCATAACACCAATAAGAAGATTTTCACAGATACCTGTACCAAATTCACGACGGTCAAACAAGTAATTTTCTATTTTATCCTTAGTAAAATCAGGTGTAACATCAAGATTTATATAAATGTCATTTGATGGTGACATTGACACAAATCGTGACAACTGCATAATCGGTATTCCTGAAAGTCCATAGTCAGTAAACTGTACTTCACCGTAATTTTCAAGAGTTTTTTCACCGTCTATAATCAAATCCATTTTACAGATTGAGCGTACACCTTTAAGTGCTTTTGTAAAGTCCTCACAGTTAAGCGAAACGAGAGCTGGTGCTATCGGTGTGATTTTATGTCCCATCATTTTTAAAAGGTCATAAGAGTCACCGTCTGTACCGTGAACCTTTGCTGCTTTTCCGCCTGATGCAACAACAACATAGTCAAATCTGTCGCGATTATTCACAACAAGTTTATTCACAACACCATTGAAAACTGATTTCAAATGCATTGCCTGATAATCACAGACAATCTCCACACCAAGGCGAGAACATTCAAATCGTAACACATCAAGAACTGAAGATGCCTGATTTGAAAGCGGATATACCCTGCCTTCGTCTTCAGTTCTTGTATAAAGACCTAATTCATTGAAGAAAATGATATTACTTTCAGGTGTATATTTATTCAAAGCATATTTGGAAAATTCAACATCACCACGATATCCCTGTTGAGTAGCATTTACATTTGTAAGATTACATCTTCCGTTACCTGTTACAAGAATTTTCTTACCGATTCGTGAAAGTTTTTCAAAAACGGTAACCTTAACATCATCTCTGTTGTTCACAGTATGCATAATCTCGATTGCACAGGCAAGACCTGACGCACCGCCGCCGATTACAGCAATTTTAACCATTGTAACCATCCTGCCTTTCAAGATACTCATAAAGTTTATCAATGGTGCTTGAGCTCATAACATGCTCCATCTGACAAGCATCCTGCTCTGCAGTTTTTTCATCAACACCCAATGTATCAATAAGGAAATGCTTGATAAGTTTATGTCTTCGAAGCACATTTGCAGCATAGCTTTCACCCTGTGGTGTAATTAGGATATCACCATATGTTACATGTTCAAGATATCCGTTTTGTGTAAGTGTATTGATAGCACGATTAACACTTGGCTTTGAAACACCAAGAAATTCAGCAATATCAGTAAGCCTTACATTACTTTTTTGTTTTGAGATTACAAAAACTGCCTCAAGATAATCTTCAAGAGAAGATGTCATATTATAATTATTATTTTTCATAAATCCTATTAACCCTTTAATTATATTATCATATTATTTTACCATAAAATTAGCCAAATAGTCAATATTGCTAACAAAAAACGCCACACATCTGTGTAGCGTCATTAAAACTATTTATCGACCTTACTGTCGGCAAGGTCGTCAATTTCCTTTTTGTCATCCTTATTCATCATACGATATTTTACAATCAAATCAATCTCTTTGCGTGAAAGTTGAGAAAGAAATTTTGTTTCAATATCATTTTCATAACTGTCGTCCTGCACAAAAGCATTATCCAGTTCATTTTCAAAAAAACATCCACAGGCAGATTGTAAAATTTTGATATTTTGACTAACGTGTCAAGGTCAACAGCACGACGGCCAATTTCATAACTGCAGTATGCAGAGCGTGTTATTCCCAACACATCGGCAATATGCTGTTGTTTCAGATTGTTTTGCAATCTGATGATTTTAAGTTTATAACCAACATCCATATTTATACCTCAAGTAATTTAATAAAATGATTATACAACATAAAAAAAGCCTTCGCAATAAAAATATTGCAAAATTTTGTCTATGTGGTAAAATATAAGCATAAATTACGATGAAAGGATACTATTATGATTTATATTTCAATAGCAATTATCGTTATTTTATTAGTATTATTATTCTTTGCAAAAACTATTATGGACTTTGCCGGTGTTTCCAAAAGATGCGAGGGCAACGAAAATCTTAAATATTTAAAAGCAAAAAACTTTGATAATCTTAACGCAAGACCTGTTGATTTTAAATCTGATAAAGGTCAGATTCTTAACGGATTTCTTTACAGTAGTGCAAAGGTTGACACATATAAAGCTCTTATCATTTTCTCTCATGGTATGGGAGCCGGTCATCTTGCTTATACAACTGAAATCAACTATTTTGCACAAAAAGGATATCTTGTTTTAGCCTATGATAATACAGGCACTTGCACATCAGAAGGTGAAAAACTTTATGGCTTTGCTCAAGGTGTTATTGATTTAAAACACGCAATCGCATTTGCCAAGTCCAGAGAAGATACAAAGGATTTACCATTACTTTTAGTCGGTCACTCATGGGGTGCATACAGCGTTTGTAATGTTTCAGCAATAACTGATGACACAGACATAAAAGGCATTGTAGCATTCTCACCTTTTAACTCTATGAATAAGCTTTTGCGTGACAATGCAAAACAGAAAACCAAAATGAACCTTTCGATTTTCAGTCCGTTTTTTGACTTGATAAATCTTATTCGTTTTGGTAAAGCCGGTATTCTTCGCAGTTGCAACACTATTGACAGTAATTCAATCCCTACACTTATTATGCATGGCGGTAATGACTTACAGGTGACACTTCGTAACAGTCCTGTGGGACTTAAAAACAGAATCACCAACAATCCGAATGCACGAACAGTTCTTTACGAAAGCAAATATCACAATGTATATCTTGCAAAGGATGCTGAACAATATCTCAACGATACCTTTGCAAAAATTGCAACTTTAGGTGAAGACAGTCCTGAAGCATATGAAGTTTATCAGAATATTGACTATTCTCTCATCACAAAAGAAGATTTAACCGTTATGGAAACTTCTAACTCTTTCCTTGAAGAATGTGTTATGAAAAGAGATTTTTTGCAAGAATAAGGTGAAATTATGTTTTTTGGAAATGCCAAATCTAACTATTCAAAGCTTACTGAATACAGTAGGGAAATGACTACAAAAAAGAACAATTATACCTTTTTAAATGAAAAATATGCTCTTGAAAATCAGACTGTTCTTTTAGGTGATTCAATTACAGATTTCTTCAACTGGTATGAGTTGTTTTATAATTATTCAAAAGCAAGCGGTCAGGCCGTTTATAATCGTGGTATAAGTGGTGATACAACTGACCGACTTCTTGAAAGACTTAATGACAATGTACTTTCAATAAAGCCAAAAAACATTGTTCTGCTCATCGGCACAAATGATATAGGTCGTGGAATCCCTCTTTCGGTAACAGTTGAAAACATGGAAAACATAATCAAAATGACAAAAAGTGTGTGTCCCGATGTGAATTTCATTATAGAAGCGGTTTATCCTATAAACGAAAAAATGCGTGACCGTTTTGAAAAACGAAATAACAAAAAAATCAATGAAATGAATAAGGAATTCATTAAACTCTGTGAAAATTACGACTGCATATGGCTTGATTTTACAGACGAATTAAGGGACAGCAACGGAAATTTGAAGCAGAAATACACTTATGACGGTCTGCATATCAATGCACAAGCATATGAGATTGTTGCAAAAAATGTAATTCCTTTATTAAAATAAAAATCCCATAACAACGCAAAAAGGTATGTGAAAAACTCACATACCTTCTTATTTTACTCAACATAATTATTCACAAAAACACCGCGTGCTATATCACCGCATCCGGCATAAATATTATAGTTATCCTTTTGTTCCTTGATACCTGTTGTTATGACTACAACACCTGTTTTAGTGCTACGGTCATAGGCATAAAGTGAATACACGCCGTATGCACTGCCTGTGTGATAATTAAGTGTTCTTCCGCCATAGAAATTCTTTCGTTGTAATACAGGCATACCTTGTCCCACAACCCTGCTTGGTCGCATAAGCTGAACTTCCTGCATAAGTTCAATACTTTCAGTTGAAAGATAACGAACACCGTCATAAACACCGTCATTCATAAACAGCGTAATGATTTTTGCAAAATCCACAGCAGAGATTGTAAGTCCGCCTGCATAAAGCTTCATTCCTGCACCTGCTGATTCTGTATATTTCAACTGATTTCTCTGACTCTGGACACTTCTTCTCAATGTATGAGTTTCATTATATAATGCTGCAATTTCATTTGGTTCTAACAATTCGGGAACATAAGCAGCACGAATACCCATTGGAATAAAGAAATATTCATTAGTCAAGGTTGTAAGGCTTTTTCCTGTAATCAACTCACAAATCGTACCCACAATTCCATAACCGAAATTATTGTAAACATGTACTTTCCCTGGCTTATTATTAGTATAAGCAGAGGGTTTCTGTAAATGCGCCTGTAATTGAGCCAACGAATGTGTATAACCTGCTGTTACCAATCCCGATGTATGTGTCAAAAGGTGTCGCATTGTAATAGGGTCATCAGGATATGACGGATTTTTCACTTCAACACCTAAATATTCAGAAATGTCTTTATCAAGTTCTATTAAGCCTTCCTCAATAAGTCGGAAAACCACTAAACACACAGCAGTTTTTGAAAGAGATGCTATACGGATTTTTGTATCATAAGTCAAAGCCCTTTCATTCTTTACTGCCCAACCATATTCAGCAGTTGCATGAACATTTCCGTCAACAATTGTAGCAACCTGAATAGCAACAGCATTATGCTTATATCCCGTTGCAGTTACAAGGCTGTATAAATCGTTCACCTCAATAGGCTTTATTGTCGGCTTTTCTGTTGGTTTTTCCGTTATTTTTTCTTCTGTTGTAGATTCAGTTGAACTTTCTTCAGTTGTTTCTGTTACCAACTCTGTGCTTGTTTCTGTCATATTGGTAGTTGTGGACTCTTCTGCTATATCATCTGAAACAGCCGGAGAAGAAGACGAATTAATACAGGACGACAATGATAAAATCAACAAAAGCATTGCAAGAATTAAAGATAAAACTCTTTTTATCTGTTTCAACACTATTACCTCTTTATTTTCAAAGATTTATATTGTAAAATTTTGACTTCTGTTAATATAACACTTTGAAAATAGATTGTCAACAAAAATAGAATAGTGTCGAAAAAAGTATTATTTCTTTAAATCATCTGTTGCGGGATTGTTGATTAGCTTTCCGTCTTCCTCAAATCTTGAACCGTGACAAGGACAATCCCATGTGTGCTCTGCTGAATTCCATTTCAATGCGCAACCAAGGTGAGGACATCGTTTTCGCGACGGAGTCAAAAGTCCGATTGTTGATTCAAACACATTGATGGGTAGTTGCAGAGTACACATACTTCTTGACGGTGAAAACAATTCTTCGTAATCATTTTTCTTCTGGAGTATCATATCGCAAAGCAACTGTGCCGATACCATAGAAGATGTCATACCCCATTTATTAAAGCCTGTTGCAACAAAAACATTAGGAATTTTCTTTGAATATCTTCCGATATACGGAACAGAATCAAGAGTCATACAATCTTGTGTCGCCCATTGGAATTTTATAGGGTATTCGGGATAATGGATAGTTGAAAACTCTTTCAGTTCTTTGTAATTTCCGCCATCCTTACCTGTACGGTGGTCACCTCCACCAACAAGAAGATAGTTTTCATAATTTCGGAATGACATCCCTTTATCTGCCTCATCAACATACATTCCGTTCACATCGGGACCGCCTTGTAAAGCCAAATAATATGACCGTTCCTGATAAAGCTTTATAAAATAACCACCGTATTTGTTCATAAATGGGAAATGCGTTGCAACAATAAAATAATCTGCTGTTACCTTTGCATTCTGAGTTATTGCTCTTTTCCCACGAATTTCAATAACCTTTGTATTTTCATAAATTGCCAATCCCCTTGAAATAAATGATAAAAATTTTAAAGGATTGAACTGAGCCTGATTATGAAATTTAACCGCACCCATAATTTCAATAGGCACGGGAATTTCCGTACAGAAATCAGGATTGTATCCAATTCTTACAAGTGCGTGAAGTTCATCATTGATTTTTCGAGAATTATTTACGGAATAAACATAATTATCCTTTTGTTCAAAGTCACAATCAATGTTCTTGCACATTTCACTATACACTTTCACAGCATTTTCATTTGCCTGAAGATACATTTGTGCTTTTTCAATACCGAATTTTTTTATAAATTTATCGTAAACGAGTCCGTGTTGAGATGTTATTTTTGCACTTGTATTCTGTGTCACACCTTTGCACACTCTGTCAGCTTCAAGAACAACACAATCGACACCCTGTTGTTTCAGCGTATATGCACACAAAAGCCCTGCTATTCCACCTCCGACAATCGCAACATCAGTTTTTATATCTTTTTCTAATTTTGGAAAGGATTTGAATTCTGAATTCTTGGTCCATACAGATAACATATAAATCACCTGTAATATTATGGGCAAAATTGCCTTAATAATACAAAAGACGAGGCAGGAAAACCTCGTCTGATTTAATTAAATCCCGTATTTTTCTAAATCAATGCGACCATCAGTTTCAAATTGAATACCCTCTTTTTCGAGTAAATCTCTTTGTATTCCGCTACCGCCAAAGGCATATCCCGGTGCTACTTTTCCCTCACGATTAACTACACGGTGACAGGGAATATTCGACGGGTCAGGATTATTGTGTAAAGCATATCCTACCACACGCGCCCAACGAGGATTACCCGCCATCATTGCCACCTGACCATAGGTTGCTACCTTACCACAAGGAATTTGTTTCACCACTTCATATATCTTTTCAAAAACCGACATAAGCACACCTCTTTTGATTTATTATACCACGAAAATATAAAAACAACAGAGTGGATAAAAAACGACAACCTTCTTTCGAAGATTGTCATTTTTTTTGGTGATCCACCGGAGATTCAAATTATAGACTCACAATGCGAATGAGATATTCGCATTGTGCTCTTCGCTAAAAACAGTCCACCGGACTGTTTTCTTGACGCTCAGACTCTCGCGAGTTCGAATCTCCGCATAAATAATGCAAAACAAAAAAAGGGAAAGGTCAAAAGACCTATCCCTTTTTATCTGGTGATCCACCGGAGATTCGAACTCCGGACACCTTGATTAAAAGTCAAGTGCTCTGCCAACTGAGCTAGTGGATCATATATTCCCGATTAATATCGGGATATTTAGTTTAAGCAAAAATCATAACTATTGAAGCAACAAGAACGATAACCAAGAATGCTCCGGCAAAAATCTTTGTAAGGAATGATTTCTTTGCTTCGTCTGTTCTGCCCTTGTTCTTGCCAAAGAATGATTCAGAAGAACCACCTGAAATGGCACCGAGACCCTGCTCATTACCTTCCTGCATAAGAACGAAAAGAACGATTAAAACTGCTAACACAATAAGTGCTACACCGAAAACAATGTGATACCATGCCATAACGTGTCAACCTCCAAACCATGTATATTTAACAGCCTTGATATTCTATCACAACATTATAAAAAAAGCAAGTGTTTTTTTCAAAAATTTAAAAATTTTTATGAATTTATATTTTTCCCTTGCATATAATACTTTTGCAGACAGCAATCAGCTAATTTGCGTTTGCCAGCCTGTCTGCACCGACCGTTTTACACGGTCGGTTTTTATTTGTAGTCAACAAAAATATCAGTTGATTTGATTATATCAACAATTTTTTCTATTTCATTTTCCATATCAATACTTACATAATCCCAATGGAAACTTGCTGTCGCATAATAAACGCTATCTCCATAAGTCATCATAATTATGAATTCTGTATAGGTTCTTTCCGTGTAATCGTCCCAGAACTCACCATATGCCCATTGATAATTTATACCGTCAAATTCACCTGAACCACAATCTTCAAATACAAGCTCATCTCTGCTATTCCATTCAGCAACATCATCAAATCTTTTTTCTTTAAAATCTTTGACAATTCTGTTGATACCCAAAACATAATTGTCTGCACAACACAAACCAATTTGACATAATGTTCTTCTATCATCAGTATTGATAATATAACTTTTGCTTCCACTTGAATAAACCAACATATCACCAATCGATTGATAGTCCGGATTGAAATATTCATCATCTTTTTCTATTGTTGAGTCTTCAAAAATGCTGTTTACAATCTGATACGCCGAACTATCAAGTTCAATATATCTGTATCGGTTTATCATATCAGAACGTTTTGAAACCGTAACCACTGAAACACCATAGAACACTAATACACAAGCTAAAACATTTGCAATTATTCTTAATGCTTCGCCTTTTTCAACGAACATATATATTACATATAAAATTATAATGGATACTATAAAACAGAGTGGAATAATAAAGAATACGGGTTTAGTGAAGTTATTCATTACAAAGCCTGTTGTGTCAATTATCCCTGCAATAAGCAAGCCTGCAAACGCAATAGCCACAAAAAAAGCAATAATTTTGAACCACTTTTTAAGTTGTTCCCTATCCATACTCTCCACCCTTTCAGTTTTTATTAATTCAAATATAGCATTTTGAATTATTGTTGTCAATAAAAGAAGGGCGATTCGTGAATCGCCCCTACTAATCAACTTAACGCACAGAATCGTCCCTCTGTGCTTTGATTGTGATATATACCAAAGCTGGCAAGATATAAACTAATATATTCACAATCAGCAACACATAATAAACCGTGTTATTCCAATAGCTTAGATTGTATATTATTCCATCTACATTCAAAGCTCCCGGAAACAATAATAAAATGTAAATTTTAATATTGTCGAACACCGACTGATACATCAATTTTCCTACGCTATTAACCCAAATATCACACAATAGAATAATTGCAGTCAAAATGAATAGGCATAAAGCAGGTATACTCATTTTAAAGTAATCTGCCGGTTCAAACGCAGGTATATTTGCCTTATTTAATTGACGCTTTAAAATTATTATTCGTATTACAACACCAATAATGCTGATTATTACTGGTGTAACGAATGAAAAAATACTTTCTGTCTCCGTTACGACGAATGAAAGAAAAAATCCACCGCAACCATATCCGATTATAGATAAAGCGATGCATTTCATGTAATATTTTATAGAAAATTTCAACATAAATCAACACCTCATTACCGATTAGGTACACATAGGAACAGTTCTCTATCTTAAAAGGTTTCTTATATTATAAATATATCATTTTTAAAATACCATGTCAATAAAATAGAAAAGGGCGATTCGTGAATCGCCCCTACAAAATCAATCGTCAACCGAAGAACACACAGAACCGTCCCCTGTGCACTTTTCGGTAGATTCTTAGCGATAAAATTGCCGAATACCTTGTCCCCCTAAAGTAAAAACCGTCTAATAGGTTAAATTAATTGAATTAACACACAGCAGAAGCATTCCCTTTGTTTTCAGCAGTTATAAAGTGTTATTCGATTGTACAGTGCCTTTCTGTAATCCGAAAAAAATAAAAATATAAGGGACGAAAGACAGTAATGCACTTAAAAAAAATGAGTCTGATAAATCCCAATATATTCCAAATGGCATTAAGATGAAAAAGTCAATGAGATAAAGGAACCAATTGAGAATTATAATCATCATATCAATATAAGATATGATCCAACCGCAAAAAAGCAGAATGAAAATATGAACAAATACGATTGAGAATAAATTTAAAATTGTTTTATCAAATTTATATAAGCCGCCTTTTCCGAATTTATATAAAATACGCGAACAACAACATAGACCGATAAGGATACCAAAAAACACAACCGTACTGAGTATTTTTACTGCAAAATTAAAATCAGCAGCAATATACAAGGTGTTTGCAAAGAAAAAATTCAGAAATGAAAAAGCAGTATTAAACCAAATCCACACAAAAGAAGATTTTATCCCATTGGAAATAAAATATTTCACATATTGTACCTCCTATTTAAATAAAATTGAATAATTATCATAGATTATTCTTAGCGCACAGGGGAGGGTTCTCCGTGTTCGTCCCTTGTGACTAATATTCTCTAACCTTAAATCAAATATATCATTGAATAATCATTTTGTCAATAAAAAGCAACGGGACGCTGTGGTCAGCGTCCCCTACATTTATTTTTAAGAACTACAACATAAATTGAGTTATTTTTTCGTTAGGCAATCTTGCCGAAACGAAGCTGTATATAGATACTGCGAGTTGAAAGCAAGGAAGCATAACGGAAAAAGAATCAATTTAAAAAGTGAGTTGTTCGCCTTGGTCTTCTGCACTAAGTATTGCACCGTTTGCAGGAAGATTCTTTGTCCTGTAACGGCTTGGTTTTGCGAACTGACCTTCTTTCATATCCGATACAGATTCAACTCTGTGGCCTTTTTTAAGGCTCATAACTGCAACACCCTGACTGTCCTTTGTGGTCTTTGCAGAAATTGCACCTGAATTAAAGAGAAGATATCTGCCGGCTGTCGATTTCATAACAAGTTCTTTGTCCTCCTGTACATAAATTGCACTTACAATCGGACTCTTGTCAGAATAAGCCTTAATAAGTTTTTTACGATTCTGCTTTGTTTCATAGGCAGAAATGTCAACTTTTGCGACCTTACCATTCTGGAAGAAGAAAAGCATATAACCTTTGTATTCTTTAACAACAGCCATAGAAATTGCTGTTTCGCCCTCTTCCATCTGAAGTTTTGAGCCTACGAAATCACCGAGGACGCTTGCTTTTGTATCGTCAAATTCGCTTGCTCTCGACTTATAAACCTGACATTTATTAGTAAAGAAAAGGAGTTCAACGCTGTTTGTTGCTTCAACAGTCATTGTGATTTCGTCATTTTCTTTAAGTTTATGTTCACCACTCATACGAAGTGACAAAGGAGTAATTTTCTTGAAATAACCCTCTTTTGTAAAGAAAAGTGTAACAGGATAATCGGGAATTGCCTCAATCTCTTCTTCCGCTTCACTGATTTCCTGTGCATAGATAATTTCTGTGCGTCTGTCTTTACCGTATTTATCGATAATCTGATTAAGTTCATTAACAATAATTTTCTTAACTCTTGCTTTGCTTGAAAGGATATCTTCCATATCCTCAATCTGCTTTTTAAGGTCATCAACATCGTTAAGACGCTTCATAATATATTCACGATTAAGGTGACGGAGTTTGATTTCAGCAACATACTCAGCCTGAATTTTATCAATACCAAAACCAATCATCAAGTTAGGTACAACCTCTGCTTCTTCTTCAGTTTCACGGACAATTTTAATTGCCTTGTCAATATCAAGCAAGATTTTCTGAAGACCTAACAAGAGATGAAGCTTGTCCTTTGCCTTTGTCAAATCGAAATAAACTCGTCTGTTTACACATTCAGTACGGAATGCAATCCACTCTGTAAGTAAGTCGGCAACGCCTAAAACCTGTGGCACACCTGCAATAAGAACATTAAAGTTACATGAAAATGTATCTTCAAGTGTAGTCATTTTATAAAGCTTTGCCATAAGTTTTTCAACATCTGTACCACGCTTTAAGTCGATAGTGATTTTAAGGCCTTTTTTATCGGTTTCATCGCGGATATCGCTGATTTCACGAATCGCATTTGCCTTTACTCGCTCAATAACCTTATCGATAATTGCTTCGGCAGTTGTTGTCGGCGGAATTTCTGTAATATCGATACAGTTATTTGCCTTGTCGTATTCATATTTTGCTCTAACCTTAAAGCCACCACGACCTGTACGGAAAATTTCTGACATCTGTGCCTGGTCATAAACGATTTTACCGCCACCGATAAAATCAGGTGCTTTAAGTGTTTCTGTTATATCAAAATCAGGATTTTTAATAAGTCCAATTGTTGTTTCACAGATTTCACGAAGATTGAATGAACAAATTGAAGATGCCATACCAACAGCAATACCTGTATTGGAATTTACAAGAATTGACGGGAATGATACAGGCAAAAGTGTAGGTTCCTGCATTGTTGCATCATAGTTATCAACAAAGTCAACTGTATCCTTATCAATATCTTTAAAAAGTTCAGCCGAAATTGCTTCAAGTTTTGCTTCTGTATAACGAGAAGCAGCAAAAGCCATATTTTTTGAATATGCTTTACCGAAGTTACCCTTTGAATCAACATATGGGTGCAACAAACTTTCGTTACCGCGAGAAAGACGCACCATTGTTTCGTAAATTGCAGCATCACCGTGAGGGTTTAACTGCATTGTACGACCAACGATATTTGCTGACTTAACTCTGTTACCGCTGAGAAGTCCCATCTTATACATTGTATAAAGAAGTTTTCTGTGAGATGGCTTAAGACCGTCAATCTCGGGAATTGCACGGGATACGATAACACTCATAGCGTATGGCATAAAGTTTGTTTCAAGTGTTTCAGTAATATTCTGTGTTACAACCTCACCTGCACCGATTATATGAGCATTCAGTTGTTCTTCTGTGATTTCAGGTTCAACTGTTTTCTTTTTTCGAGCCATAATTTATCTCCTTAATAGGAATTTTGTGGAGGAATCCCTCCACCGCTTACGCGGTCCCCCTCCCTTTGACAAGGGAGGCAAATTTATGAAATGTCTGCTAAATCTATATACATATGACCATTTTCTGCGATGAAATCTTTTCTTCCTTGTAAATCATCACCCATAAACAATTCAAACTTTTCGTTCATAAGTGATTCAATGTATTCAGTTTCAACTTTAATAAGTCTTCGAGTCTTTGGGTTCATTGTTGTAAGCCACATCATATCGGCATCGTTTTCACCAAGACCTTTTGAACGCTGAACTGTATATTTTGCGTTACCGATTTCTGCTAACACATCTGTTTTTTCCTTTTCTGTATAGCAGAAATATGTCTGGTCCTTACTACGGATTTCATAAAGTGGTGATTCAGCAATAAACACCTTGCCTTCACGGATAATCGTAGGCATAAGACGGTGTATCATAGTAAGCAAAAGTGTTCTGATGTGGAAACCGTCAACGTCCGCGTCGGTACAGATAATGACTTTATTCCATCTCAAATCGTCGATATTAAATGAAGAAACATCTTTACTCTTTTTAGAGTTCACTTCAACACCGCAACCAAGAACCTTTATAAGGTCAACAATGATGTCGCTCTTGAATATCTTATCATATTCACTCTTTAAGCAGTTGAGAATCTTACCACGAACAGGGATAATCGCCTGGAATGATGAGTCACGAGCCTGTTTACAAGCACCGAGAGCAGAGTCACCTTCCACTATGAAAATTTCTCTTTCATTAACATCACGACTGCGACAGTCAACGAACTTTTCAACACGAGAAGTCATATCATTACTTGACTGTAATGTCTTTTTAATATTGATTCGTGTGCTTTCTGCCTTGATTCTTGAACGCATATTGATAAGAATCTGATTTGTAATCTTTTCTGCGTCAAGTTTGTTTTCAAGGAAATACACTTCAAGTTGCTGACGGAAGAAATCCGTCATCGCTTCCTGAATAAATTTATTTGTAATTGACTTTTTAGTCTGGTTTTCATAAGAGGTTTGTGTTGAGAATGAAGATACAACAAAAATCAAGCAATCCTCAACATCCTGATAATTAATTTTCGCATCACTCTTAACATATTTACCATTTGTTTTAAGATAATTATCCACCTGATACACAAAGGCATTCCTGAACGCTTTTTCAGGTGCACCACCATGTTCAAGGAAACTTGAGTTGTGGTAGTATTCTTTAAGTTGAATCTTATTTGAGAAACAAAGAGATGCTGTAATCTTTACACGATAGTCCTTTTTGTCCTCACGGTCACGACCAACTCTTTCAGTTGACCAATACTGCACAGATGACATTTCTGTACCGTTTGCAATCTCTTTTACATAGTCTGTAATGCCATTGTCGTAAAGATACTCATATGTTTCAAAGGAGTTGCCTGAAATCTGGTCTTTAAGTATGAATTTGATACCTGCATTTACAACAGACTGTCTTTTAATTGTTTCCTGAAAATATGAAAGAGGAATATTAATATCTGTAAAAACCTTGAGGTCAGGCTTCCAACGGATACGAGAACCTGAGTCCTTTTTATTATATGGCTCTTTAATCATATCCCCTGCAATTTCACCTTTTTCAAAGTGAAGAAGGTACTTGAAACCACCTGTATGAATTTCAGCATCCATATATTCAGAGGCATACTGTGTGGCACAAAGGCCAAGACCGTTAAGACCAAGAGAATACTCATAATTTCCGCCATCGTTGGTGTCGTATTTACCACCAGCATACAATTCGCAGAAAACAAGTTCCCAGTTATAACAGCCTTCGTTTTTATTATAGTCAACAGGAATACCTCGACCAAAGTCCTGAACCTCGATTGAACCGTCAAGAAAACGAGTTACAACGATTTTGTCACCATAACCTTCTCTTGCTTCGTCAATAGAGTTTGAGAGAATTTCAAAAACAGCGTGCTGACAACCGTCAATACCGTCAGAACCGAAAATGACACCGGGACGCTTACGAACTCGGTCAGCACCTTTAAGTTGAGATATACTTTCATTACCGTAAGATGGTTTCTTTGCCATAAGATTTTTACTCCTTATCAGGAATTTAATCACACATCAGTCGTGAGTGTAGGGCGAGGGCTTGCTCCCGCCAAAAGCATAGTGTTCACTGGCGGACAGACAAGGATGTCTGTCCCTACGCGTTGTAATTGTGATTTTGGATTTTTATAACAACATAAAAATAAACCACTAAATATTATACACTACATTTAGCGGTTTAGTCAAGTTATTGAGCATTTTATACCCCAATATATTCACTTTTTATTTTTTGTCGCCCTTGCGTTCTACCTTTGTTTTGTTGCCTTTTTCGTCAACTATATACATTTTGTCAAGCTGACCTGTAAGACTGCGTTTGAAGCTATCAATATATTCACGACGAAGAACTGCCTGTTCAGCCTTTTCTTCTTCTGTAAGTCCCACAGTTTTCATTTTTTTAGCAAGTTCATTTATTCTGTCAATCTTTTTCTGTTCCATATTATACATTCCTTTGTTTTTAGTGCTTATGTATTATAGAACATTTTTGAGTCTAAGTCAATATCATCAGATAGTGTCAAATTATAATTTGTCGGGTAACACTAATTTCTTGTCTCCCCTGAAAGGGGAGATGTCACCGCAAGGTGACAGAGGGGTTAAAAAGTTCTCTATTAGTAAGTGATAAAAGGAACAAACCCCTCAGTCTCGCGTACGCTCGAC
>JAFQEE010000067.1 GCA_017399175.1 Clostridia bacterium
CAGGCGCAGTTTCACCAAGCTCCCATTTTGAAATTGTTTGTCTCGATACACCGACCTTTTCGGCAAGCTGTTCTTGCGAGAGGTTTGCCTTCTTTCTTAGTTCATAGACCTGTTTACCAAGTTCCATGTTATCAACTCCTTTCGCTATGAATTCTATCATTACCAAGCCGAAAACTCTACCAATTCACCTTGGAAAAGCCGCCCGTTTTCTTAACATTGCTTATTTTTATATTCTCTGCTGCAAACGAAGGCAGTTTTTTTAGCGGACACCGCAGGAGCGGTGTCCCTACGCGATCATTTCAAACTGTGCGACAAATTCTTATTTCTCTAACAAATTATATCACACACTATCCGGAAAAACAATTACTCAACTGAAGAAAAACTGCCCTCACGGGTGTGAAGGCAGAAGACTTTATTTGTTTGTACAAACAAAAATATTTGCAAACTCTGTTTCATAATGTTCAAGTAATTTTAAACCCGAGTTGTTTATACACTGCAAAATTGCTTCAGGAGTATCTGGATAAACCTCTATTTTGTTTGAACCTATGTCAATAAACTTATCTTGATTTTTATCTGTGGATAAAATAAACAAACCGTCGGATTTAAGTAATTGTTGAATTTTGTTAATTGCTATTTGCTTTTCTTTTATGTGCATAAATGTAAGTGAAGAATATATGACATCAAAAGCAACATCAAAATTGTAAGTCATAAAATCATCACATATAAAGTTTGTATTATTATATTCTTTGAGATTGTTTACAGCACTTTTAATTGTTTCAGCTGAAATATCAATTCCGTAAAATTCTTTACAAAGCGGAGCAGTGCGAACAGCAAGTCTGCCCGTTCCAACACCTATTTCAAGAACGGTTTTTTCTTTTGATATTTGCATTTTATCAATGAACTCCTGACCATCCCATTTGTCCATATATGCTTTTAATGGTGCAGGGTCATGTACAGGGTCATTGCCTTCACTTATTAAAATATCATAATGTTTAGATATTTCATTTTTCTCAACAGTTTTTTCGTTTGGAATTTTTCCGTTGAACTTCTTTTTATCTGTAATTTTCGTCTTATCTCTTCTGTCCATAGAATTATCACGCCAAGTCGAAAGATTGGAAATGCACATTTTTAAAAAGCAATTAATATAAACATCAAAGCATTCCGTTGTACCATTAAAATTGTATCCGTTAACAACAGGCTCATCACCTTGCAAAAACATTTCTCTCATTTCAAAAACATCAAGAGGTTTTCCACTTTTATCTGCAAACCAACAGCCAAACGAGGGATCAAAAGCACACCATTTGTCGAACTCACTTATATATGCTCGGCAAATAAAATGACAATTTTTTAATACAGTTGAACACATACAAACAGGATATGCTTTAATTCCGACAGCGACAAGACAATCTGCAAAAGAGATTGCTTTTAACCTACAACAAAGTGCTTTTTTAAAAGATTTGCCGAAAGAATATTTTAAAATATCTAGTGTGTTATCTGTAAGTGGATGAAGCTGTGCTCCATTGTAAAAAGTGTTTTGTGTAAGCCAATTTAAAACCTGAATAACCTTTTCAAAATCGGTATCGGCAGTAGCAACTTCAGAAAGATTGTACTTTTCATTAAGTTTATTGTGAAGTTCATAGGTGGCAGAAGTATGTGCTAAATCAGTTTCAACTAAATTTTCATTTTCAAGATAGTATTTATCTCTAATCTCTACGGGGTCTTCTGCGAGCATTTTTTTATAATCAAGTTCTCTTACAAACTGTTCGTATTTTTTAGGATTAGTCTGTAACGGAAGACTTTTAATCAAAGTTTTGATATTCATTTTCTTTCACCTGCCAAATAAATATAAATCATTATATCACAATCAAACCAACAAAAACAATATATTACACAAAACTTACGAAAGGACGTGATACCCACAATTTATCACCTCTACAAAATTGTACCTATAACAGCAAAAAAATCAACCTATGAATCGTAGAATGTGAGATAATTCACTCTTCTTATATGCGTAACCGAAATCTATCGGTGGTAAAGTAACAGAATATATACAAAAACAAAACTCTGCCACCGAAGTGACAGGGTTTTGTACTGTTTAATTTGCTTTATAAAACAACAACGCATTAACTCTTACTCCATTCTGAATAACTTCAAAATGACAATGAGGACCTGTTGAATATCCGGTTGAACCACAATCTGCGATTACTTGTCCTTGCTTTACTGTCTGCCCAACAGATACATGAAGTGCTGAACAATGGGCATAAAGAGTTGAGTAAGTGTCATCGTGTTTAATCTTAACATAATAACCATAGGAATTATGCCAAGTTGCAGTTACTACAACACCATCTGCCGCAGCAAGAATTGGAGTGCCAAGAGGAGCCGCTATATCTGTACCACCGTGAGTTTTAATCTCACCTGAAATCGGGTCAACACGAGTACCAAACGGAGATGAAATATATTGGTCTTCCGCAAAAGGCCATGCAAACATACCTGTTCCGACATAGGAACTGTTACCTTGAATGATTTGTCCACTTGCACCAACAAGCTCATTCCATAAATCATCGTATTCATCACTCATCAATTCTTCCAATAATGCTTTTTGCTCATCATTGAAATTGTATAGAGCAGAAATTTCATCTACACTCAACTGAAGAATTGATACTGTAAGAACCTGTTTTGTGACATAAGTTGTTGTTTTGATTTGGTTGCCTTCTTCATCAGTAGTAACAACTGTTTCAGCAACAACTTTAGGAGTTACAACACCTGTCATCGTGTTCATATCTTCCATAATATCACGGAGTAAATTCAATTTAACATCATCCAAAGTTACAACCTCAAGCGGATTATCGCCTGAGGTTGTTTTTACTGCATAAACTGCCAATACATCCTTCCAATTAATCGAGGTGTTACCTTGTACTTCAAGCAAATCATAAGTGTAGGATGCTTTCATAGCAGTTAGATTTGCATAATGTTCAGATGTGAGTTCAGATATTGCCATAGACATAGTTTTCTGTGTACCTGTTGTTTCATCATTCGCAAGGAAGATACCAAAACAAGTACCACCAATAGCACCGATTAAACAAATGATAATTACAATTACTATTGCAGGAACACCACCTGCAGCAATAGCCGCACCAATGCTTTTTACACCTGCGACTACAGCTTTACCCGCTTCAATTATAACCTTTGTTGCCACCTTAACAGTTTTAACAGTAACTCTCACGGTAGCTTGAGCTGTCTGCTTTGTTCTTTTTGCAACCTCTGCAGTTTTCTTGGTAGTAGATGCAGTTTTCTTTGCTACATTCTTTGCAGTTTTTACTGTCTTGTCTGCCTTTTTAATACCTTTAGCCGTATTATCAAGACTTCTTTTTGATTGCTTTATCTTACGAGCTTCGCTATTCACTGTCTTGACCGTCTGTTTCTCTGCACCAACTTTTTTAATAGTTGCCTGACCTTTTGTTTTAGGTGCAGTTTGCTTCTTTTGTCGAGGTTTCTTTATCTCTTCAACTGGAGTATCTGTCTGTTGTTTTGATTTAGGCGGTGCTTGAGTCTTTTCTTTAACGGTAGTTTTATCTTGCTTACTTTTAACATCGCCATTTTCTTTTTTAGCCTGAGTAGGCTTTTTTTCTTTCTGCTTTTGTTTTGGTTCAGCTTTTGATTCTGCTGTATCTGATGATTTTTCTGTTGGATTTTCTTCAAGTTCGGGAGTTTCGTTTTCAGGAGCGGATTCTTCAGAAGGTTTTTCTTCATTAGGTTTATTTTCATCTTCTTTTTTCTTTTCTTCTGACTTTTTCTTGTTTTCTGCTCTTTTTTCTTTTACTTTTTCTATTGCTTTCCTTGTTCCTTTTCGAACTGCTTTTTCAGTACCAACGGAAATAGTTTCTGTGCCTGATTTCATTGCCTCTGTAACCTTGTCTGACGCATATTGTTCAGGCGAAACATTATCAGAATGATTGATATTTTCATTAATGGTGTCCTTTGTTTTTACACCGATGTTTTTCATTCTGTCACCGACATTAACTGCTGCATCGTGAACCTTTACATCTTTGACTATTTCACGAGTCTTAATACTTTTACCCATTTGCACCTCCTATATTTATTTTAAATTAGTAAGTTTAGTTTATTGTGTTATAAGGCATTGTCTTATCAATAGGAGCGAGGAGAACCTTACCCGTACCTCTGTAAACATTTACAAGACCTTCCCCGGATGCGGCAGAACCTACAAGTGTCTTACCTGAACGCTCAACTGTAAACTCAAGTGATTTACTCCAAGCAAGGGCAAGATTACCATCAACCTTGAGAACATCGTTTTCAAGCTCGATTTCAATAAGTTCTTCTCTTGGGCATCTTGATTCAATAGCAAAGATACCGTTACCTGTAAGACCGAGATTGAAAAGTCCTTCTCCGCCAAGAGCCGCAGAAGAAATATTTGTACGCATTACCGCCTTCTGTTCAAGTGCTGAGTCACAAGCAAGGAAAAGACCATCATCAAGAACAACAGCGCCATTCCAATCGGCTGTATTCATAAGGATAATGTGCTTATAGGTAGGTTCAAGAACAAGAGTACCGTTACCTGTATATTCAGGCTTGATTGCACTTTCTCCTGTAACTTTACCTCGGAGTGCTTTACCAAAGAGATCTCCGACACCCTTGATACCGGTGGTCGCATTTACATTACCAACAGACCACTGCATTGCTCCTGCCTGAAGTGTGATGTTTGCTTTAGCAAGGTCACAAACGAGCTGACGTTTTCTTACATTCATTTCATTGCAGTAGAAAGAGAGCATTGCAGTTGAGGGTGTAACACTCAAATCTTTCTTATACTCAATAATAGTAAAGGGTCCTCTTTCATCGAGAACCCTTACATCATCGTTATTCTGAAAATTATTAATCTTATACATAAATTAAAACCTCTTTCTTTAACGTAATTCTCCGACCTTTGTGGTCATGAGTTTATAAAGTTCCGTATTCTTCGGGAACTTTCTTTCAAAAGGAACAAGAGCTGAACCGACCTTAACAAGACCGTGACCGACTTCAACATTTGTGATGTGTGTCATCTGTGTTTCACTAATCTGCAAAAGATTAGCAAGGTCTTCTCTGTCAGTTGAACCCTGATTGAGCATTATAATGAACTCTGAGTTTGAGAGCATTGTTCGTGCTGTATGGCTCTGTAAAAGGTCATCAACATTCTGTGTGATACCTGTACAATAAGCACCGTACTTACGAACTCGTTTCCAAAGAGTGAAAAGGAAGTTCGCAGAATATTCGTGTTGGAAAAGAAGATATATCTCGTCAATGAAGATATATGTTTCTCTGCCCTCAGCTCTGTTCTTGGTGATTCGGTTAAGAATACTGTCAAGGACTACAAGCATACCGATAGGCATTAACTGACTACCGAGTTCAAGAATATCATAACAGATAAGCCTGTTTTCAATGTTTACATTGGTTTTCTGTGCAAAAGTGCTATGAGAACCTGAAGCAAAGAGTTCCATTGCTGTCGCAAGTTCAGTAGCTTCGGGTTCAGGCTGCTTTCTCAAATCATTACAAAGGTCAACGAGTGTAGGAACCTTACCTGTATAACCTCGTTTGATATAGTTTTTGTAAACATTGGTAAGACAACGGTCAACAATAGATTTCTGAATAGAATCAATTCCGTCTTTACCCATAACCTGTTCAAAGAGAGAAAGTACAAATTCAGCCTTAAATGCAATAGGACTTGCACCATCTGCATACTCCTTGTTAATATCAAGGCAGTTGATATGATTTTTACTCTTTGCCGAAAGTTCGATAACCTGACCGCCCATTGCTTCAACAAGTGCAGAATACTCTCTTTCAGGGTCAATAATCATAACGTCAGCATTGGTTGAAAGAAGAAGGTTTACCATCTCTTCTTTTGCAGTAAAGGATTTACCTGAACCTGAAACACCGAGAATAAAGCAGTTACCATTAAGCAGGAACTTTCTATTTACAATAATCATATTTTTAGAGATAACATTAACACCTTGGAATACACCGCCATCGTGCTGAATTTCCTGAACCTTAAAGGGCATAAAAACAGCAAGGCTTTCTGTTGTAAGAGTACGCCTTGCTTCAATCTTATTTATTCCTATTGGTAATGTGGCATTAAAGCCATCTAACTGCTGATATTTAAGAACGCCAAGCTGACACATGTGCTTTCTGCCCGTTGCCTGAATTGCTTCAGTATCGCTGTTGAGTTCTTCAAGAGTATCTGCTGTGTGCATAACTGTAATTACAACCTTAAACATTTTTTGGTCACGAGTTGTAAGGTCATCAAGGAATTCTCTGATTTCCTTTCTCTGCTGTTCAAGGTCATAAGGAATAACAGAAGTATAGTTGTTATTGGCATTCTGCTTTCGCTGATAATTTGCTATATTTGTTTCAATGCCGAGTGCCTGTCTTTCACCAAACTTCTGTGCTTCTTCTGTTGACACCGGGACAATATCAAAGTTAAAAATCATATTTCTGTTTGTGTCCGTAAGCTCCCACACAACACTATCTTTGATATATGAGGGGTAATCACGAATAAAGAGAACTCTGCCAAATCTATCACCGATTTTGAAATAATCTGATTTGAACTCAAATCCGTCAGGTGTGATATAGTCTTTAAAGCTCTGACCTTTCTGCATTGTATCTCTTAAATCAAAGTGATAGTCGGCTGATTCTTTAGGTCTGCAGAAATCGTGAATAATGCGAAGTCTTTCAGTTAAATCAAGGTCGGTACATTTTGAACCGAGTCTTGAAAAGTGTGCAATTAAATCTGCACCTACACGGTTAAAGTGACTTCGTGCTTCTTCAACCGTCTTTTTCTGAATTGTGAGCGTTACATATTTATCCTGAACAATGGCATTAGCTCCGTTTGCTAACATAGTCAGCATATCATTGATTTCTTTACGGTATTTATCCTTATCATCATTTGCCCTTTCAAGAAGTGCAATTTCCTTAAGCTCTGCTTTTTTAAGTTTTCTGTTGATGATAGTAATCTGACTTGAAATACCGTTTTCAAGTGAGTTCAAAATCTCACTGTATCGAAGGAAGTTTGCTTCTTTATCTTCCTTACTTGATACCGCATAATTTATATCGGTAAACTTGAATGTTTTTGAATATCTGTCTTTGCCTGTCATAAAGATACCGTCAGAATATACGGCATCAATTTTAATGACATCCTGAACAGACTTGGGGACAGACATTCCATCCCCAAATAAGTCATCGAGTCCTGTTTTCTTTTTTATGCTTCCGATTAGGTCGAACATCGTCACCATTCCTTTCAATTTCGTCATAATAGTTTTTTGAAATAAACGTCAATTCCTTTGGCATAAGGATTTCACTTTTAAGGTAAGTGATTAAAACCTTTTCCGCCGTCATTCCGTGATACTTAAAAAAGCCGAGAGCTGCAAAAGGAGCCGCACCTACAATGCACACCCAACTGAGTGTTTCAATACCGAACAACGGTTTTAATAGAAAGTACAATCCAACTGCAACACCGCAGGCTAATATAGAGAATACGAACTGACGGAGATTAAGTCCGAAATACACAGCTTCACTGTAATCTCGTATTTCTCTGTTAATCTTTACTTCCATTTATATTATCAACTCCTTTACAGTCCCATCATTTCTTTAACTACTCTATCACTCATTTTAACTGTTCCGACAAGCACAATCATATTGAATATAAGCTCACCGACATACGTCCATACCTGATTTACTGCTGCTGCCGTTTCATCAACAACAGGTGGCGATGAAGCGAACAACGAGAATATTATGCAACCAAGTACAATGATTGCACCCTCTAAACAAACTGCCGCATAAGATTTGATAAAGCTCTTACCGACAGACGATGAAGTTTCACCCGCAAAAGCAGATAACGGTACGGGAGCAATCGCTGTATATAGGTAAATCTTAAAGAATCGTCCATAAACTGTCATAATCATAATGAATGAAAGAACAGTTATAAACAGACTACCTATAAGAGTTACCGCCCATAGGGGTACACTTTCCCAAAATCCGCTATCTTCTATTGCTGTTACTATTGACTCAGGTAGAACCATTTCATCAATTCTTGCAAGTCCTGATGTTGCCATAATCTTTGCAACAATGCCCTGGACTATGTCAAACAATGCCATCATCAATTCAAGACCATAGTCAATAGCTGCTTTTGAAAGTATGAATCGGATAAACATTTTAAGAGCTATCTCTGGTCTTTTCATTTCTGCAAAGTTACCGCAGGTTTTCATAATGCCTACAACAAAAAAGAGCACTAACAGCGAATATCCTATCGCCTGTAGTGCTCCGTGAATGTTAGTGATTACATTCCATATAGTACCGTCTTTAAATTCTTCCGGGGATTGAGTGATGAGAAGCCAAATTTCACTTAATTTGTCATTCCAAGTGGTAAGTGCGTTTTGTAGATTTTGCACTACCCAATTACTTGATTCTTCCATCAAAGACCTCCCTTAAAACAAAAGAGTGTACGATTAGTTCGTACACTCTGATTTTTATGGTTTTATTTGTATAATTTGTTTGTTATTCTCCTTTGCATAAAGAACTGTTTTACCTGTTCCTGAAGGAGAACCATTCCATACTGCTATTACATAATCAGATTTATCAACCATATATCGGTTCCTTTTATGCATACAATCAGCAGTATAATGTGTTTGCAAAAGCGTTTCTTTGTCGGACTTTTCAATTATTGAGAAATACCTATCTCTATATTTTACTGTCCACTTATTTGCTTGTGTTTCACAAGGAATTGCACATTCAAGTGTAATATTCGGATATTTCTTCTTCAAATCAAGAACAATCTCAGCAGCTATCATATCTACACCGAGTGCCATACCTGAAATAAAGTGCTTAACATTTTTGTTTTCTATGAGATATACAATCGCTTTTTTTATTCTAGATTTAAGTTCTAGAGCTTGTTGCGATGATTCATCCCAAAGATAAGTGATAGTTTGTGGTCTGTGTCCTGTAAAACACGCTGTTCTTTTTTCGACATTCATCTCTTTTTTCACCCTTTTTATAATTGTCTAACGATTATTGTAATCGTTATGCGATTATTATACAAGATAAAAAAAGAAAATGTTGTCGATTATTGTCTTTAAATTAAATAAACTGCAACTTTTTTAGTTGCAGTTTATCAATTCTGTTTTGTTGTTGTGACTAAAGTATCAACTATAGCAAGAATTCGTTCTTGATCTTCTTTAGGAAGAGATGCAATCTTTTCAGATAATAATGAAGATTTAACTTTATAACCATTATTAATCACATCGGCAAATATTTCATCAGCCGAACAGTCCAAAATGTTGATTATCTCCACTAATTTATCGAGATTTAAAGAGTACACTCCTCTTTCAGCTGCTGAATAATAATTTCTTGAAAGCCCTATCTTTTCTGCAAGCTCTTCTTGAGTTAACCCTTTAGCCATTCGATACATCTTGATTCTTTTCCCAATTAACTTCTGTACCATTTTTTCACCTTCTAGTAATTGTATGACAATTCATCTATTCGTCTAACATATATTATATAGTGAAAATCTCCTTAGATACAGAAAGCCACACGATTGATATAATCGTGTGGCGATTGATTATCCAACAATTAAATTAAGAATTTCTTTTGCAAATGTGATAATGATACCGCCGGCTACAGTAAGGAAACCGTTTGCTCTCTGTGAGGGGTCGTGTGATTTAAGAGAAAGACCGACCTGTACAATACCGAAGCCGAGAAGGATAAGACCAACGGCTCTGATAAGTCCGAAGATGAATGTTGAAAGATTGTTTACTACTGCAACGGGGTCATCAGCAGCAAAAGCAGTTACACCGCAAACGAAAAGCATTGTAAGACAGAGGATAATACCCACATAAGTCTTAAAGCCTTTTCTTACTTTACCCTCCATAGGAGCTTTCTTTGTTTTTGTAATTACATTTTTACTCATTTTTTATTCCTCCAAATTTAATAAATATTCTTCGATTTCTTGACTTGAATAGATAACAACGTCAGATTTTGGTAAATCATCAATGTCTATATCTTCAAGTTCATCAAAAAGCATTTCAAGGCTTGAATAGTCTTCAAAGCCGTGAACATAGTTTTCACCCTTACCGTCTGTTGTATCTTTGACATTAGGGTGTTTCAAAATATCATACTTTAAGTCCTGCACAGGTCTTTCACCACGAATAAAAAGAAGTGCGTACTTGTTATCAAGCATTCGCACTTCATCAGGAGTTAAAAGTTCTCTGCCGGAAATCTGATAGTTTGTCGAATAACTACCGTTTCTTCCTCGTGATTGTCCGTAGGTGTTTGTGTCTATCGTTTCTTTACCCAATAGCTTAGAAACATATTCGTGTGTTGATTGCTCATTACCACCAAGATACAAGAATTCATCACAGTTACCGACTATACTTTCCCATTGTTTTTCAAACAATGCTTTAAGCTGTGCCATATTCTGAATGATGATTGAAACAGATATTTCACGGGAACGCATAGTTGAGAGTAATTTATCAAAATCATCGGGCAATGCAATGTTAGCAAACTCGTCCATCACAAAATGCACATGAACAGGAAGCCTGCCTGTATGAACAAAGTCTGCCTGATAGTACAGCTGCTGAAATAACTGTGTATAAAGCATACCGACAATGAAATTAAAACTTGTATCGTTTTCAGGGATAAGTGCAAACAAGGCTGTTTTCTTTTCTCCAATTTGGTCAAGCTCAAGCTCATCAAAGCAAGTCATACTTGCAAGAGAATCAAGATTAAACTTTTCAAGTCTTGCAAGGAGTGTAATCTGAATGGATTTCAATGTTTTTGTTGAACCACTATGATATGAGCGATAATATTTAAGTGCAATATGGTCAGGACACCTTTTTTCAAGCTTCTCAAATATTTCATCAAGAGGACTAATGGTTACCATATCCTGACTTCCGCCCTCATCATCGGGAAGCTCTCCTGCTCTAATCATTTCAAGAACCATTGAGAAATTTTGTTCCTCCGGCGGAGCTTCATAATGGAGATATGAAACAAGTGCTTTTAGGAGCATACTTGCAGCTTGGTCCCAAAAGGGGTCATTACTCTGACTGCCTTTAGGTGTTGTATTCTTAAATAAGTTAGTAACGAGTCTCTGTATATCGTTGTCATTATGGATATACACAAACGGGTTATAGCAATCGCTCTTTTCCATATTGATAAGGTCAAGAACCTTAATGTCATAACCTTGCTTTTCTAACATACCGCCGGTATCACGAAGCAGCTCACCTTTAGGGTCAAGAACTATAAAAGAAGTGTTTGCCTGCATAATGTTTGGCTTTGCATAAAATCGGGTCTTACCCGCACCCGAACCACCACAAACCAAAACATTAAGGTTTCTTCTGTGTTGTCTTCCGTCAAGTCCTATTGCTGTGTTCTGAGTTAAAATCTTGTTTTTAGTAACTTCTTTATCCACATATTTCTTCTTTATAATTTCAGGCTTTCCCCATTTAGCCGAGCCGTGTTCCTCTCGTCTTCGGTAATTTTTATCATTTGAAAGATAAATACCGATACCAAGAGCATACGCTAAAATGAAAATGAGGACAGTTTTTAAGCTGTCCTCACAAAAAGAAATATTAAACGGATTATTAAAGGTTACTGATAGATTTTTAATTATCTCCACAAGTCCGCCATCAATATATGGAGCAACCAACAAGCCTAACCATACCACAGGTATAAGACCACAAGCATAAAGTATGAGATTAGTTTTTGAGAATTTATCTGTCCTCACGGTCAAACCTCCTCTTTCTTTGAGGTGGTGCATCAATGACTTTTATCAGAAGTTTGTCAACATCTTCAGTTGGCATACCTTGTTCAAGTAACATATTACGGAATTCATTTATTCCATTAACCAAAAGGTTTTGTTCAAAATCATTAACCGTTATAACTCTTTTTTCTTCTCTCATACAAGAACACCGCCTTATCTGCCACCGTGTTCTTTGTTTTTAGGTTCAATAACCTTATTCATTGAATTTACAATTGCGTTAGCATGATCACGAACCTGCGAAAGCACTGCTCGCTTTTCCTTTGATTCAAGAGATGAAAATTTCTCGCTTAACGCTGTAATAGGTTCAGGTTCAAAGCCTGCTCTTGAAGTTGTAATATATGAAATTGCCTGTGCAGCAAATGCAATATGCTCTCTATCAAAACCACCATTATCAAGTCTTGCAAATGCAATTTCTCTGGAAAGAGCACGGACAATATCATCGCCCTCCAAGCCCTGACGAATAAAAATCAGTTTTGCTTCAGGTTTATAAATAGCATTAACACCTTCAGGAAGTTCATTTTTTATTTCATATTTAACAGGAGATGTTTTCAACATACCCTTTATAACTAATCGAACATCGGGTGTTCTTGTTTTCTGCTGTCTCGGTCTTGCATTAGTTTGTGAAATATCAAAGACTTTCTTTGCATTGTAGGGAGTTACGGTTTTACCGTCATCCCTTGTATATTCCTTACCGGGTTCAAGAATAATAATACCTGTTTCACCCTTGTTAATAAAGACATGGTTTTTCTGCCAAGTTTTTGAATCACAAAGTCTTGTTGCTTCGGGATTCTGATATGCAACTAAAAGAGCATTGCTTACAGAGTATCTGTCAAATTTGCTCTGAATATCAAGATATGACATCACAGTATCGGGATTGTTAAGCTCCTCTGTTGCTGTTTCAAGCATTTCATAAGCCAATGCTCTGTTTTCATTTCTCTGTTTTATCCAATCATCTTTTGAATAAGGTTCCAATGTTGTCTGCTTTTCGTTACCGAAAAGTTCATCGAGTTCTGCCATTTGTTTTGGCTCCTTTCGTTTTCGATTTTGTTTTCTGCGGAGTTGTTTTTTCTGTCACAGTATTTCTTCTTTCTTCCTTAATTCGGTTAAGCTCTGCTCTGACCGAGGGGCGGGAAAATTTATCATCCCGTGTATGGCGTCGGAGCTCTGACACTCCGGAGGAAGGCTCGGACGCTCGGGATTTTTCCGTCCTCGCCATAGAGGGGTTTTCAAGATAACTCTTTTCTGTCTGTTGAGGTTTAGCAAAGAGCTCATCAATAAACTTGTCCTCTGCACTTTTTTCAGGCTTTTGTTTTTCCGGTGATTGTTTAATATCACCTTTAGATTTTTCAAGACTTGCACGGACAGTCGCTTTATTGTTTGCACCGAGATTAAATCTTTGGAAGATACGGTTTACCTTTGCAGAGTCTTCTGCACGAACCATAATGTCACATTTACCGTCATTCTTATCTCTGTCTTTAAGAACGTGATACATTACACCATACTTTTTTGCCTCCTGACAAAACTTTTTCAAGTCTTTGTCTTTGAGTTCAAAAACTTTAATCGGCTTATTAGACTTTAACATCGTATTAAGCGATGCTCTGCCTTTTGTTCTCTTCGTATCTTTAAGAGAAGCAAGAATAAGTTTCACAAGCCTTTCAGCTCCGTCCATTGACATCTTACCTGCGACCTCAACGCCTTGTAATGTCATCCTCACGATTTGTTCCGCTGCGTCTCCTGAAGCGTTCATCTGTACTCATCTCCTTTCGTTCTTTATCATTCATGATTTCATTTATTTTGTTTTCAATTTTAGGTTCTTGTTCCTGTATTCTGTCACAGATACGAATATCTTTTCTTAAATATTTCATTTTCTCTGTAAGAGTAGAAATATGGTCTCTTAATTCTGAAATCTCTTTTTCATCACCACTTCTTATTGCCGCTTTTAACATTTTCCAAAGTCTGTTTCGTGCTTCATCACATTCCTGAAGTTGACTTTTACAAGAACTTTTAAATTCTTCAAGTTGCTCTGATGTTTCAATATCGTTATCACACAGAAGATTTTGTTGCTCAATCAATTTATCGAGCTTTCGCATTTCATCAATAAGGTATTTATCAATCTCTCTGTTCGTGTTTGGATTTTTCTTTACATATTGAACAACCGTTACAAAAGAAACATACACTTCTCTGTAATTAGGCTCATTGAGAGGTTCAAAAAATTCCTGAACAAGATTATCTTGCTCAGGAATATCTATTTTATATCTTTGCCATTTTGACATTAAGCGTCTTTCAATATCTTGCGGAGTGTAACCCTCACCAAGAGTTTTTAATCTTCTCGGTCTTTCAAATTTAGGATGTGATATAGTCGGATACTTTCGTTCAAAGTTGAAAAAGTATCCGAGTTTTCTCATTTCGGTATAAAAGCCACTCTCACTTGTTGTTTTTAAAATACACTCATCAATATCTCTTTTAATGATTGCATCTTTAGTCCACTCTCCGTTTTTCTCTGCCATATACAAGTCATAAGGTTTGCGGCTTTGTGTTTTCGGATTTTCAATTACTGACAATTCGTATTCTCTGCAAAGGTTATCAGAAATTTGACGAAGGTTATAATAACTCTCCAAACAATCGTTAAACTTTAATCCGGTTTTCACACAAACTGAATTAACAACAATATGATTGTGCAAACAACCTGTGTTAAGATGAGTGGCAACTACACCCTCATATCCGTCAAACGCTTTGTTTAAAAAGTCCTTTCCCAATTCGTGAACACTCTCAGGTGTTCCTTCACCGGGTGCAAATGATTGAATAATGTGATAACCCAAAATTCCATCACGTTTGTTCTTTCGTTCTTTTGTCCTCATCATTTCTTCATAAGCTGTTTCTACAGAGGTCAATGCCTTCGTATATGAAACATAATATTTTTGTTCCGTCTTTAAATCATCAACAGTATAATTCAATGCATTGTGTAAATCCAAAAGTGCTTCTTCATAATTTTTATTTTCTGTTTTTAATTTGTTACCAACATAAGAAAGTGTTCTGTCCAAACGAGAACGAATTGGTATTATATACACGATTGCCATTTACTGTTTCTTCTCATTTCAAATGCAGAATCCATTTTCTTTTCAAGATTATGCAATTCATTTAAATGCTTTTGCAGCTCTTTCGGATTTAATATGCCGTTTATTCTTGCAATATGAAGTATCTGATTGATATTGTTTCCAAGTGCTCGTAGTTGAAAAATCAATTCATCATAATTTACAGGCGGACCTTCGGGTGGAGTATAACCTAATAATAAATATCTGAACATATTTGTTTTCGAGATTTTTGTTTTGCAACAAACTTCGGTAAGATAGTTAAATTCATCTTCTGTTAGATAAACTACTACTCTTTTATGTCTTGTACGCATTTAATCAAACCTCTCTTTTTAAACTTTTCAACTAATATTGCAGCAGTAATGTTTGATGCAAACGCCAAGCTTATCACTACTACATAGGCTAATGTGTCCATTGGAATCATCTCCTTTTCTTCGGGGTGTTAGGGGTGATAAACCCTTAACAAGCGGATTTGACTGTTCAAATCCAATGCTTGTTAAGACTTAGCCGCAGGCTTTTACCCTTTAATACAGTTCGTCGTAAAGATACTCTCGCTCTTCAGAGCAGTAGTCATCATCACAATCTTCATCGCAATTTTCACAAGGGTTTTCCGCCGAACTTTCTGCTTCGCAGACAATTGAATCAATATCGTTTTCAGTAAACTCAATAACATCTGTGTTGAATAAAATATCTTTTGCTTTAGCTATTGCTTCGTCACCGCAACATGCATTTATCCTCATAGGCTTTTTAAAAGTAACTGATACGGTTACATCATAAGATTTCATTATTTAATTCCTCCGTTATCTTTCGTAATCTTTATTTTTATTTGGGTTATATGCTATACCTCTGATTTGGTCATTGATTTTGAAAAATCGTTCAGGGTATTTGAATTGTTTTGAATATTTCTTTATTTGTTCTTCGGTCAAACTTCCGAAGTTTTCTCCAGAACAATCACAAATAAAAGCAGTACCGGCAATAATGTCAATGAGTTGTTTATTTCCATCATATACGCCTCGGTTTAAATCCAAACCCATCATTTTTCCTTCTTCATTGACAACACAACAAACAGGCTCTTCAAAATAATATCCAGGTTGAATTAACCCGCCGACAACCGATTGCATACCTTCGAGTGTTGCATCTATTTCTGCTGCTCTTGCAACCTTACCGGGTTCAAGTAAAACAACTTTTATTTTTTCAGGTTCATATTCTTTGGCATCAAAAACAACTTCCGAAAAATTATCAGCATCAAGAATGTGTTCACCTTTGTACCAATCATCGGTTACAATCTGTTCTGCTTCTTCCTGAGTTTCTGCTTCAACTTCAAC
>JAFQEE010000068.1 GCA_017399175.1 Clostridia bacterium
AGTTAGATTTGAGAGCGTAATAACGCTTTGACATTATTCTCCCTAAAGGAGCCATGTCCTCAATTTGTCCGCAGGAAGCCTTTGGAGAGCCGAAAAACCCTTATAAATCAAGGCTTTTTCGGATACCGTGGGTCATTCCCACTCGATGGTGCCGATTGGTTTTGGAGTGAGGTCGTAGAGCACACGGTTGATACCGTCAACTTCGTGTGTAATTCTGTCTGTAATCTTATGAAGAACTGCGTAAGGAATTTCTTCGATTGTAGCACTCATAGCATCTGTTGTGTTAACAGCACGGATGATTGCAGGCCAGCCTTCATAACGGCTTTCGTCCTTAACACCAACACTCTTAACATCAGGAACAGCGATAAAGTACTGCCAAACCTTTTCACTGAGTCCACAGTTATCGAATTCTTCACGAAGAATTGCATCTGCTTCACGAAGAGCGTGGAGTCTGTCGCGAGTGATTGCACCAAGGCAACGAACACCAAGACCGGGTCCCGGGAATGGCTGACGATAAACCATAGCGTGTGGAAGACCGAGTGCTTCACCAACTACACGAACTTCGTCCTTAAAGAGAAGTTTGATTGGTTCAACAAGTGAGAAGTTAAGGTCATCAGGAAGTCCGCCAACATTGTGGTGAGATTTAACAGCCTTTTTGCCTTCAGCCTGTTTAAAGCTTTCAAGAATATCAGGATAAATTGTACCCTGTGCAAGGAATTCAATTCCTTCAAGTTTTCTTGCTTCGTCAGCAAAAACATTAATAAATTCAGCACCGATAATCTTTCTCTTGCTTTCAGGGTCACTTACCCCTGCAAGAAGGTCAAGGAAACGGTCAGTAGCATCAACATAAATAAGGTTTGCGTCAAGCTCTTTGCCGAAAACTTCAATAACATTTTCGCTTTCGTTCTTTCTCATAAGACCGTGATTAACGTGAACACAAACTAACTGTTTGCCGATAGCTTTAATAAGGAGAGCAGCAACAACTGATGAGTCAACACCGCCGGAGAGTGCGAGAAGAACTTTTTTGTCGCCAACCTGCTCACGAACAGCCTTAACCTGTTCTTCAATAAAAGCATCTGCTAACGCTTTGGTGGTAATTCTTTCCATTGATTCGGGTCTAACATTACAATCCATTTTGAATTCCTCCATTTTATATTAAATTAGTCTGTATAGTTATCGAAATATCCCTGAACAAGGATAATAGGAGTACCCTTGTCACCTGAACCGCTTGTAAGGTCACAAAGTGAACCGATAAGGTCAGTAAGCTGACGAGGGGTTGTACCCTGTGAAGCCATATTACCAACAAGGTTGTCCTGCTTTGCCTTGATGCTCTGAGAAATTGCTTCCTTGAGTTCAGCACCTGAAAGACCTTTGAAATCGTTGTCAGCAAGATATTTGAGTTTTAATTCGTTTGGTGTACCGATAAGACCTGCAGTATGAGCAGGGGATACAACCGGGTCAGCAAGTTCCCAAATTTTACCCTGTGGGTCCTTGAATGCACCGTCACCGTAAACCATAACTTCAATGTGTTTGCCGGTTCTGTTCATAAATTCTGCCTGAATTTCTTCAACAAGTCCCTGACAATCTCTTGGGAAAAGCTTGATTGTGTCTTCAGTTGATTTATTTGAACCTAAAAGACCGTATTTTTCGTTACAACCACTACCATTAACAGGAGCATTGAGAATATCGTCAAGTCCGCAAACAACTTTAGCACCGGCAGCCTTTAAGATTCTCTTTGTTCTCGCTCTTGTATGAATATCGCAAGTAAGAATACAGTCAGCATAATCAAGAATTGTTTTTGGCTGATTTGCGAAGATGATTTCAGCCTCTGCACCTGCTTCTTTGATGATATCTGAATAATACGCTACATAGTCAACACCTGTGAATTCGTGTTTGTTTTCACCAAAAAGTTCTCTGTATTTTGCTTCATCAAGTACATCTGAATAAGGGTTAATGCCTGCTTCGTCAATCTGGTCGTAAGTTACGAGTGAGTTACCAACTTCGTCACTTGGGTAGCTGAGCATAAGAACAACTTTTTTAGCACCCTTTGCAATACCGCGAAGACAGATTGCAAAACGATTTCGTGATAAAATCGGGAAAATAACACCGATTGTTTCACCGCCAAGTTTTGCCTTAACATCAGCTGCAATATCATCAACTGATGCATAGTTACCCTGTGCACGTGCTACGATTGATTCTGTGAGAGAAACAACGTCTCTGTCACGCATTTCAAAACCTTCGCTTTCTGCTGCTTCAAGTACGCTTGTTACTGCGATATCAACAAGGTTATCACCCTGTCTGATAATAGGACAACGAATACCTCTTGAAACAGTACCGACTTTTCTTTCCATATATATCTCTCCAATATAAAAAAATACGAAAGTTATTTTCAACATTACGATAAAATTAAGCCCATTTCACCATACATTGAAAATTACAAACTATTATATAATAGTTTTCCGCATAAAGTCAATGAAAACATCAAACTATGCTTACAAAATTTGGTATAAAATTACCATAATTTTTTGTGCAAATTTTTCAAATGAAGTATATTATAAAAAAGTTTTTGAATACTGTGTCGATAATAATACACAACATAATAAAAATATGTTTAAAAAAACCATAATATATACTATATTATAATTGACTTTTATATGCTATGGGAGTATAATACATTAAATATAATATAATGTGATTATTGTGTTTTTTTATGCTTATTTTTGCAGAAATAATTGTTTGGGAGATTGGTAAAGTATGTATAAAACCGTTAAAAGAGTGCTTGATTTTATAATTGCTCTCGGTGCATTGTTAGTGCTTTGGCCTGTTATGTTAATAGTAGCGATTCTTGTAAAAGTAACATCACCGGGACCTGCAATTTTCGTTCAGCAAAGAGTGGGAAAAGACGGTAAGGTTTATGATATGTACAAGTTCCGTTCAATGTGTGTCGGTGCCGAACAGCAGGAGGGTGGAGTTTTCTGTACAAAGGGTGACGCAAGAGTAACTCCTGTGGGAAAATTTATCCGTGCAACAAGCCTTGACGAATTACCACAGTTAATCAATATCTTAAAAGGTGAAATGTCCTTAATCGGACCTCGTCCCGTACTTACATATTATCCGAAATATTGGGACGAATACACACAAGAGGAGCTAAAACGATTTGATGTTCTTCCGGGTGTTACAGGTTGGGCGGCGGTTCACGGCAGAAAAACAAATACGGTTGAAGCAAGATTTGCTTATGACAACTACTATGTTGATAATCTTTCTTTTGCACTTGATGTGAAAATTTTCTTTATGACAATAAAATCTGTTCTTACTAACGAAGGCAACGAGGACGACGGTTCTGCCGAAGTTGTTACAACAGAAAAAACTGATTCTGAATGAGGGTGAAGACCTATGCAAAAAGTAAATATTAAAAAAACTGAACTTAATGTTTCTGCTCTTTGTATGGGTGGATGTCCTCTTGGCGGATACGGTTGGGGCGATGTTTCAAGACAGGAACTTATAAATGCAGTTCGTGTTGCTGTTGAAAATGGTATTAACTTCTTTGATACTGCCGATACTTACGGACTCGGTGAAAGTGAAAGAACATTGTCAGAGGCTCTTGGTACTGATTTAAACAACGCAGTTATAACTACAAAATTCGGTGTAAGAGTCGAAAATGGAAAGACCTTTTATGACAACAGCCGAGATTATATTTTCAAAGCAGTTGAAGGAAGTCTTAAACGACTTAACAGAGATTACATTGACTTGTATCAGGTGCATTACAGAGATGGTAAAACACCGCTTACTGATGTTGCTGAAAGTCTTGAAATATTAAAACAGCAAGGTAAAATCAGATATTACGGATTATCAAATATCCATAAGGAAGATATGGAAGAATTGAAGCAGTTTTCAGTTAATCCTTTCGTTTCATTTCAGGATGAATACAGCCTTGCTTGTCGTAAAAATGAAAATGATATGTTCTGTTTCCGTGACGAGTTCAATATGACACCATTTACATGGGGAAGTTTAGGACAAGGCATATTAAGTGGCAAATACGACAAAAATTGCAAGTTTGAAGCAAATGACCGTCGTTCAAGAGATATTTATGTTAATTTCCACGGCGAAAAGCTTCTTAAAAATCTTGAAATTGTTGAAGTCCTTAAAGAAATTGCAGGCGAAACAGGAAAATCAGTTTCATCCGTTGCAATCCGTTGGATTTTGGATTATTTAAAGGATTCAGTTGTAATTGTCGGTGCAAAAACACCAAAACAAGTTTTACAAAATGCTGAATCACTTACATTTGAATTAACAAACGAACAAATCACTCAATTAGAAAATATTTCCAAGGAGTAATAACCTATGAAAAGCGAACAATTAGCGTGGCTCATTAAGCGTCACGGTATTGAAATGACACATCTTTCTCACGGCAGTCATATCGGCTCAATTCTTTCTGTGGCTGACATTGTTGCTGTTCTTTATAACGATGTGGCAAATATAACACCTCTGAATATAAAGGACGAAAACAGAGACAGAATAGTGCTCAGTAAAGGTCACGCAGGTGCAGCAATTTATGCGGCATTGGCTGAAAAAGGTTTTTTCCCTGTGGAGGAATTAAAAACTCACTATGCTGATGGAAGCCGTCTTTCAGGTCATGTTTCACATAAGGGTATTCCCGGTGTTGAGATTTCAACAGGCTCATTAGGACATGGTGCTTGTATGGCTTGCGGTATTGCTCTTAATGCAAAGCTTGAAAAGATGCCTTATTATACATACGCAATCGTTGGTGACGGTGAATGTGACGAGGGCTCAATCTGGGAAATGGCATTGTTTGCAAACCATTTTAAACTCAATCAGTTTGTTGTAATCGTTGACCATAACAAAATGCAGAGCCTTGATTACTGTGAAAATACTTTGGCACTTTCTCCGTTTGCAGAAAAATGGAAAGCATTCGGCTGGAATGTGTATGACATTGACGGTCATAATCACGACGAATTGAGAAATGCATTGAATGATGCGAAAAAATCACAGGACAAGCCAACTGTTATTATTGCAAATACAGTTAAGGGTAACGGTATTTCATTTATGGAAAATGACATTCTATGGCACTATCGTTTCCCACACGAGGGTGAAGAATATGATGGTGCATTAAAGGAATTACACGCAGTAATGCCTGAAGGTGTAACTGACCCATATGAGGAGGTTAAAGAATGAGAGATACATTTGTTAAGACCTTACTTGAAATAGCAAAAAAAGATAAAAATGTATATATTGTGACAGGTGACCTTGGATTTGGTGTCTTAAGACCATTTTGGGAGGAATTGCCTGACCAGATTATAAATGCAGGTATTGCTGAACAGAATATGACATCAATCGCAGCTGGTCTTGCGTTACAGGGAAAGATTGTTTACACATATTCAATCGGTAATTTCCCTACACTCCGTTGTATTGAGCAGATTCGTAACGACTGTGCATACCACGATGCAAATGTTAAGGTTGTATGTGTAGGCGGTGGCTTTGTATACGGTTCACTTGGTATGAGTCATCACGCAACAGAAGATATTGCGATTATGCGTGCATTACCAAATGTGACAGTTGTTGCACCCGGTGATTTGGTGGAGGCTGCTTGTGCTACAAAAGCAATTTATGAAACTCCCGGAACTTGCTATTTAAGACTCGGTAGAGGCGGAGAAAAACAAATCCACGAAAGTATTGAAAACTTTGAAATCGGCAAGGCAATTAAAATTCAGGATGGCGAGAAAATTGCAATATTCTCAACAGGAGCAATTTTTGACGAAGTAGATGAGGCTTGCAAAACACTTTCAGAAGAAGGAATTAAACCTATTGTCTATACTTTCCCGACAGTTAAGCCTATTGATAAGGATGTTATCCTTGAATGTGCAAGGGAGTATGACACAATCATTACTGTTGAAGAACACAATTTAAGCGGTGGTTTCGGTTCAGCAGTTGCAGAAGTCCTTAGCGAAGAAAGTAATCTTAAAGCAAAACTTGTAAGAGTTGCACTTGATGACAGATATTCTTGTATCGTGGGCAGTCAGAAATATTTAAGACAACAATATTCAATCGACTCAAAAGCAATTATAGAAAAAGTGAAAGAAAACTATACAAAATGAAAAAGATTTTAATTTTGGCAAATGATGTTACAACCATTGTGCAGTTCCGTACAGAACTTGTAAAAGCATTGGTTGACGCAGGAAACGAAGTCCTTGTCAGTATTCCAAAAAGTGAACGAAATCACGAAATAACTGACCTTGGTGCAAAGGTGATTGAAACATCATCTTCAAGACACGGAACAAACCCATTGGAAGACTTTAAACTGCTTTTAAGTTACATAAGGCTCTTAAAAAAGCATAAACCCGATATTGTGCTTACATATACGGTAAAACCGAATTCTTACGGTGGTATGGCTTGCTCACTTCTCAATATTCCATATGTTTCAAATGTAACCGGACTTGGTGTGATTGAGGATGAAGGCGTTTTACAGAAGATAATGCTGACACTCTATAAAGTCGGGTGCAGAAAGGCAAAATGTGTCTTCTTCCAGAACAAGTCAAACCTTGAATTTTTCAGGCAGAAAAAAATTGTTGGTGAAAATGTGGTTCTTCTTCCGGGTTCAGGTGTTAATACCGAAAAATTCTCATATGCACCGTATCCACAGAGTGAAAAAACAAATATCGTGTTTGTGGGAAGAATCATCAAAGATAAAGGTGTTTTTGAACTGGCAGAAGTCGCAAAACAGTATCTTAATAATGAAAATGTTCAATTTACAATTGTCGGTGATGTTGAATACGGTTCACAAAATCCGTTTTCAGGACTTTCAAATGTAAATTGTGTTGGTTTCCATAAGGATGTAAGACCATTCCTTAAAGATGCACACGCTGTTATTCTTCCGTCTTATCACGAGGGTATGGCAAATGTGCTTTTGGAAGGTGCTGCATCAGGCAGACCGATTATTGCTTCCCTTATTCCAGGATGTCAGGAAACCTTTGACGAGGGTGAAACGGGATTCGGTTTTATAGTTAAAGATGCAGACAGTATTAAAAATGCAGTTGATAAATTCCTTTCTTTATCACAGGAGCAGAAATGCGAAATGGGTAAAAAGGGAAGAAGAAAAATGGAAAATCAGTTTGACAGAAAAATTGTCATTCAGAAATATTTAGATTTAATAAACTCTTAAAAATATAAGAAAGCGTGATTATAATGTTTTCAAATCTCTATGAAAAAATAGTAAATGGTGAAGAAAAAATCTCCCTCGTTGGTCTTGGTTATGTTGGTATGCCAATCGCAGTTGCTTTTTCAAAGAAAGTAAAGGTTGTTGGTTTTGACCTTAATACCAAGAAAATCGAACTTTATAAAAACGGTATTGACCCGACAAATGAAGTCGGTGACGATGCAATTAAATCTTGCACAGTTGAATTTACTGCTGACGAAACAAAACTTCGTGAAGCAAAGTTCCACATTGTTGCAGTACCAACACCTGTAAATGATGACCATACACCCGATTTAACACCTGTTGAGGGTGCATCAACAATCGTTGGTCGTAACCTTACAAAAGGCTCAATCGTTGTTTATGAATCAACAGTTTATCCGGGAGTTACAGAGGACATTTGTATTCCGATTCTCGAAAAGGAATCAGGACTTAAATGCGGTGTTGACTTCAAAATCGGTTATTCACCAGAACGCATCAATCCGGGTGACAAGGTTCATCGTCTTGAGACAATTGTTAAAATAGTTTCGGGTATGGACGAAGAATCTCTTGACCAGATTGCAAAGGTATACGAGCTTGTTGTTGAAGCAGGTGTTCACAGAGCAGAAAGCATTAAAGTTGCAGAGGCTGCAAAGGTTATTGAAAACAGTCAGCGTGATATCAATATCGCCTTTATGAATGAACTTTCAATTATATTTAATAAAATGGGAATTGACACACAGTCAGTCCTTAAAGCAGCAGGAACAAAGTGGAATTTCCTTAAATTCTATCCGGGTCTTGTTGGCGGACATTGTATAGGTGTTGACCCATACTATCTTACATATAAAGCAGAGCAGTTGGGCTATCACAGCCAGATTATCCTTTCAGGTCGTCGTATCAATGACGATATGGGAAAATATGTTGCAGAAAGCATCGTTAAAAACCTTATCAAGGCTGATGTTGCAATTAAAAATGCAAAGGTTGCAATCCTTGGTTTCACATTCAAGGAAAACTGCCCTGATACAAGAAATACAAAAATCATTGATATTTATAACGAACTCAAAGAGTATGGCATTACTGCAACAGTTGCTGACCCATGTGCAGATGCAGACGAAGCAAAGCACCTTTACGGTATGGAATTTGTGGATATGAATACAATTACAGATTGCGACGCGGTAATCCTTGCAGTTGCTCACGAACAGTTCAAAACTCTTACACAAGCTGACTTTGACAAGATGTTCAAAGCAGGGGACAACTCTACAAAAGTTCTTGCTGATATTAAAGGTCTTCTTAACCGTAAGGAATATGAAAAAGCAGGATATAACTACTGGAGATTATAATTATGGGTTACAAACATTTAAATTTTCCCGAAAATTCAGTATTCTTAGTAACAGGAGCAGCAGGTTTTATCGGCTCCAACCTTTGCGAAGCAATACTCAATATGGGATACAAGGTAAAAGCACTTGACGACCTTTCAACAGGTAAACAAAAGAACATTGATATGTTTATCGACAATCCTAACTATACATTTATAAAAGGCGATATCAAAGACCTTGATACTTGTATGAAAGCCTGTGAAGGTGTCGACTTCGTGCTCAATCAGGCTGCTTGGGGTAGTGTTCCTCGTTCAATCGAAATGCCTTTGTTTTATTGCAAAAACAATATCGAAGGTACTCTTAATATGATGGAAGCAGCACGACAGAACGGTGTCAAGAAATTCGTTTATGCGTCAAGCTCATCAGTTTATGGTGACGAACCTAATCTTCCTAAATATGAAGGCAGAGAGGGTAATCTTCTTTCACCGTATGCCCTGACAAAGCGTTGCGATGAGGAATGGGGTAAGCTTTACACAAAACTTTACGGACTTGACACATACGGAATGAGATATTTCAATGTTTTCGGTCGTCGTCAGGACCCTGACGGTGCATATGCAGCGGTTATCCCAAAATTCTTAAAGCAACTTCTTAATGGTGAAACACCAACAATCAACGGTGACGGTAAACAAAGCCGTGACTTTACATATATCGACAATGTTATCGAGGCAAACCTTAAAGCTTGTCTTGCTCCGAGTGAGGCAGCGGGTGAAGCATATAATATCGCATACGGTGGCCGTGAATACTTGATTGACATTTACTATGGTCTTACAAAGGCTTTAGGTGTAGATATTGAGCCTAATTTTGGCCCTGACCGTAAAGGTGACATTAAGCATAGTAATGCAGATATTTCAAAAGCAAAGAAATTATTGGGCTATGACCCTGATTACAGTTTCCAAGACGGTATAAAACTCGCAATTGAGTGGTATAAGGAGAATTTGTAATGATAGATTTACGAAAAGTTTTCGGCAGAGATTTTCGTGAGAAAATGATGTATGCTTTGTCCATTTTGCCTGACAAACTTTATCTTCAGATATTCTATTTTTCAACAACAGGAAAATTTATAAATTTTAAAAATCCACGAGGCTTTAACGAAAAACTACAATGGCTTAAAGTCAATGACAGAAGACCTGAATATACACAGCTTGTGGATAAACTTGCTGTTCGTGACCATATTGAAAAAGTTTTAGGTGAAGAGTATTTGTTCCCACTTCTTGGTAAATGGGAATCTTTTGATGAAATTGATTTTCAATCTTTACCTGAAAAATTTGTGTTGAAATGTAATCATGATTCAGGCAGTACAAAAGTGATAAAGAACAAATCTTCCTTAACAAAAGCAGATTTTGAAGAAATGAAGGAGTTTTATACAGAAAGACTTAAACGCGATTTCTTTTATGCGGGTCGTGAATATCCGTATAAAGGTATAAAACCATACATAATTGCTGAACAGCTTATGGTTGATGAAACAGCTCCACAAAAGGCAATTGATGACTATAAGTTTTTCTGTTTTAATGGTGAACCTAAGATAATGTTTGTTGCTACGGACAGAGAATGTGATTGCAGAACAGACTTTTTTGATATGGATTTTAATCACCTTGAATTTTATAATGTTCATCCCAATTCAGATAAAACCATTACAAAGCCCGAAAAGTTTGATGAAATGAAAGAAATTGCCGCTAAGCTTTCAAAGGGTATGCGACAGGTCAGAATAGACTTATATGAGCTTAATGGTAAAATCTATTTTGGAGAGTTTACATTTTTCCACGGTGGCGGATTTAGACTTTATCAACCTTCATGTTGGGAAGCTGAACTTGGAAATTGGATAGATTTGTCTTAATGAAAGAGTGAAATTATGAAATTTAGTGTTATTGTTCCTGTTTATAAAGCTGAAGATTGCTTACCTCAATGCGTGGAGAGTATTCTCAATCAGGACTATAATGATTTTGAGTTGATTCTCGTTGATGACGGCTCACCGGATAATTGTCCTGCTTTGTGTGATGATTATGCAAAGAAAGACAGTCGTGTTAAAGCAATCCATAAACAGAATGGCGGAGCATCAGATGCGAGAAATGTGGGTATAAAATCAGCTGTCGGTGATTATCTGATGTTTGTTGACAGTGATGATTACTGGGACAGCACGTCTGTATTCAATAGTGTAAATGCTATGTTTGACAAAACAAATTCAGACCTTGTTCAGTTTGGACACAAAAAATTTTTTAATGCTGATAACAAATTTGTGTTACCGCCTGAAAGAGATATGTCTTCATATAACGGATATTCAACAAAAGAGATTCTCTCTACACTTGTACAGACAAATAAGCTTACAATAGCAGCCTGGTCAATGGCAATATCAAGGGATTTTATTGTAAATAATGAGATTTATTTCATAAAAGGTAAAAAGACAGAGGATTTGGAATGGGCGGTTCATCTTTATACTCATGAACCCAAATGGTCTTTTGTTGATGATGTTTTTTATGTGTACAGAACACAACGAGCAAATTCAGTTACAGCAACAATTGACTATAAACATCTTTGTGATTACTGTTTTATTCTTGAAAAGAGTATTGAGCAGGCAGAAAAGTGTGATGAAGCGGTAAAAAGTCCGTTAATGAGTTATCTTATGTATCAGGTGCTCATAGCAAGTGCTGTGGTATATAAGGTGACTTTGTCAAAAGAACAGAGAAAAGAAATTGTTTCAAGACTCAAAGCAATGTGTATAGGCAATATTAAAAAATATACATTGAATAAGAAGGTAAAACTTGCAGGTTGCATTTATCGTCTTGGCGGTTACAATCTTATGGCAAGAGTTTTAGGTTTTTATCTTAACAACAGAGGTCGTTAATTATGAAGATTTTAGTTTTATCTTCAACACCATGGTCGAATGATAACAGCTTTGGCAATACATTCTCCAATATTTTCGAGGGAATTGATGATATCGAGGTTGCAAATATTTCCTGTAGACCGGGTAAACCCACAAGTTATCTTGTAAAAAGATATTTTCAGATAACAGAAAAAGCACTTATAAAAAACATTTTTAATAAGTCTTTTCCTACAGGTACTGAAATTAAAACAGATGATAAAGAAATCGACAGTAGCTTTTCTGAAAACATTAAAGCACGAGAATTTGGCAGAAAAAACCGTTGGCAGATTCTTTTCTGGGTGCGTGACATCATATGGAAAATAGGCTGTTGGAAATCACAGGAACTCATTGATTTTATTGATGACTATAAGCCTGATGTACTTTTTATGCCTATCTATTTTTCAAGTTATCTCAATGATATATTACTTTTTATAAAAAAACATACAGACGTTCCAATGATAGGCTACATATCCGATGATAACTACACACTAAAGCAATTTTCATTGTCACCATTTTATTGGTTAGAGAGATTGTATAAAAGAAGAAAAGTAAAGAAATCTGTAAACAAATGCGATTTGCTTTATGTAATTTCCGATGTTCAAAAGGAAGAATACGAAAAAATTTTTAATCCACCTTGTAAAATCCTTACAAAGTGTGCAGATTTTTCGGATAACAGAAAACCTGATTTTAAAGAACCTGATGAGGTTCTCAAAATTGTCTATGCAGGTAATATAAGTAGCGGACGATACGAAATACTCAGTGAACTTGCTAAATCAATTGAAGGAATAAATAGCAACGGTAAAAAATTCCAAATGGATATATATACCTTGACTCCATTGAAGGAAAAGCAGAAAAATGTTCTCTCAACAGATTCAGTTCATCTTCATCCGCCGGTCAGCTATGATGAAATTCGTGAAATTCAAAAAAATTCAGATATTCTTCTCCATTGTGAAGGCTTTAGTCTGAAAGAAAAATTGGCAGTCCATCAGTCTTTTTCAACAAAAATTGTGGACTACCTTGAAACCAACCGTTGCATACTTGCAATTGGTGATGATTATTGTGCTTCAATTAAATACTTTATTGACAATAATTGCGGTGCAGTAGCAACAAGCAAAAAAGAAATTAAGCCATGCCTTATGAAATTGTGTAGCAATCACGATTTGTTAAAGCAATATGCTGACAATGCGTGGGAAAGCGGAAAGAAAAAACATAGTCATATCAATATAAAACAAATGGTAAAGGACGATTTGGTTTTTCTTACAAAATAAATTTAGCGAAAGGATATTATTATGACAGTATATTTAATAAATATTGCATTAATCATCGTTTGGGGTTTTTTTCTGACACATGTAAGTCCCTCAAAAGAGAAAAAGAAAGTATACTGCATAATAGTTGCTGTTCAATGGATACTATTGTCAGGATTGCGTGACTATTCAGTAGGAAACGACACATACGAATATAAAAAAGCCTTTGAAACCGGATTAAATCAATCGTGGAAAAGTGTAATAACTAACTGTTGGGACTATCTTTTCAATGGTCTTGAAGTTAAAGACCCTGGATACTATCTTCTTCAAAAGATTTTTCAGGTGTTCTTTGATGACTACCGAATGTGGTTGTTCTTTATTGCTATCGTTTTCACGGGACTTATGGCTCGTTGGGTATATAAATATTCATCAATGCCTGACATAAGTTTTGTTATTTATTCCATATTGTTTTTTGCCTTTTATTCCGTAACAGGACATCGACAGACACTTGCCACTGCCTTGATATTTTTCCTTGGTTATGAATATGCGAAAAAAAGACAGTTTGTCAAGTTTTCAATCGTTGCATTTATCGCATTTATGCTCCATAAATCCTCGCTTGTTTTTATAGTGTATTATTTTATGGCGAGTATAAATATCACAACAATTTATGCCGTAACAATGCTCGGTATATCTGTTTTTGTTGCTGTATTAGGTAAACGATTATACGAACCTATAGCAACATTGTTAGGGTTTGCTGATGAATCGATTAATTACGAAGGCGGTGGAGCGGAAACATATGCTACTGTTCTTGTCTTACTGTGTATTGTAACATTCTGCTTATATCCGTGGATAAGTAAGCAACGACAGGATTCCAAAAATATTTACAACCTGATATTCCTTACATTAATGACAACACTTCTTGTATATCAGAATCAATCATTTATGCGTGTTCAGCAGTACTTTTCACTCATAATTATGATTGTTGTTCCTGAACTTATCCAAGCGATTGACAAGAATTATCGTGTTCTTGCATATCTGGGTGTTACAGGCTTCCTTGTGGCATATTTCGTCAGACTACAACCGAGATATCAGTTCTTCTTTTTTGCGTAGGGTAAATAATTATGAAAGTTTTACAAATCAATGCAGTTTATGGATATAAAAGCACCGGCATTATTGTAAAGGATATTGAATCTCTTTTGAATAATAACGGTCACACCGCTTATGTTGCATATCAGACTGCAGTCAATCCACTTGATAATTCATATAAAATCGGAAATGTACCTGATTATAAATTCCATGCGGTTTATTCAAGAGTTTTTGGTAAGCAAGCATATGCAAGTAAACTTGCAACAAAGGGACTAATTAGGTACATAATGAGCATTTCACCGGATATTGTCCATTTTCACAATCTCCACAGCAATTATATCAATCTTAATATGCTGTGTGATTATCTTGCAAAAAGCAAAATTCCTGTTGTGATTACTATGCACGATTGCTGGTGTTTTACAGGCAAATGCACTCATTATGCAGCCGTTAAATGTGATAAATGGCAATCAACCTGCGGAAATTGTCCGCAGAATAAAAACGAACAGGCAAGCTTGTTTTTTGATTGCACTAACAAGGTGCTTAAGGACAAAACAGAGCATCTTAACAAATTACACAAACTTACTCTTGTGGGATGTAGTGAGTGGATATCAAATGAAGCAAAAAAATCTTTGATTAAGAACGCCGATATTCATGTAGTATATAACGGTGTTGACACATCGATTTTTACACCTCACAAAAATAATTTCAAAGAAAAATACAACCTGAAAAAAGATTTTACAATTTTAGGCTTTGCTAATAAATGGTGTCTTGATATTAACAAAGATGCTGCTGAAAAAATCATACAACACAACAAAGATGCCGATATTGTTATTGTTGGATGCACAAAAGAACAGGAAAAACTGTTTGAAATATATGAAAATCTCACTTGTATAGGATATGTTAATGACAGACAAGAACTTGCGGATATATATGCATTAAGTGATGTTTTTATAAACCTTACTCACGCTGATACACTTCCTACAGTTAATATGGAGAGCATCTGTTGCGGTACTCCCGTTATAACATATAACTGTTGTGGTAGTCCTGAACTTGTTGACAGCGACAGCGGTTATGTTGTAAAAGAAAATGATGTTGATTCCTTGTTGTTAAGGATAAAACAGATAAAAGAAAAACCTTTACTTTTTGATGTAAAGGAAAAACAAAAGAGATTTGACAAGAATACTTGTTACAATAAGTATCTTGATATATATAATTCTATTCATAAATAATAAAAATTCATATTATGTGAGGACAATTATGAAAGTATTAATTACGGGTGCAGGTGGATTTATAGGTAAAAACCTGACTGCAAAATTAAATGAAATTTTTGACGATGTTGTTATCTATTATTATGATATAGAAACACCGGAAGAGGATTTGGACAAGTTTGCAAAGGAGTGTGACTTTGTATATAATTTTGCAGCTGTTCACAGACCTAAAAGTGAAGATGAATTTGACAAAGTAAATCATAAATTTTTCTGTGGATTATTAGATTTGCTTAAAAAATACAACAATAAATGTCCTGTATTATATACATCTTCAATTCAGGCTGATAATGGCACTAAATACGGTGAAAGCAAAATCGCAGCAGAAAAAGCTTTGATTGAATATGGTAAGGAAACAGGTAATCGTATTGTAATATATCGCCTTACAAATACTTTTGGCAGATGGGCTACTCCAAATCATCATTCTGTTGTTGCAACATTTTGTTACAATCTGGTTAATAATATGGAGCTTACAATCAGCAATCCTGACATTGTAATGAATTTTTATTATATAGACGATGTTATTGAATCCTTCATAACTCAATTAAAGGGTGAGGTTCAGCCTTGTAGTGATGGCATTTTCCGTCTTGAAGGAAATAAAGTTTACAGTATTTCGTTGGGCGACCTTGCTTACAAATTAACATACATAAGCAAATGCGTAAAAGAGGATGTCACTCCGGAATTTAAAGAGAATATTGACGAGAAACTTTATATTACATATTTATCTTATTGCAAATAGAGGAATAAAAAATGAAAGTAGTTTTTATTACAAGCACATTCGACCATTATCATCTTCCTTTTTGTGAGGAATTATATAAACAGCTTGGTTCGGATTTTGCATTTATCTCGACTGTTCCTATGCCGGAATCAATGACAAAATTAGGCTTTACAGATTACAGTAAGGTTTGTTCTTATGCTATTAATGCTTGGGAAAATGATAAAAAAAAGCAAAAGGCACAAGAACTTTGCGATAATGCCGATGCCGTAGTTATTGGTGCTGCATCTTATAGTTTTGTAGAGAACAGATTAAATAATAACAAGCTCACATTTCAGTTTACTGAAAGATTTCTCAAAAAAGGCGTTATTTCTTTATTTAAGCCAAAAAATGCTGTGGAATTATATAATAGATATACAAGACACAGAAATAACAGTAAGTATTTTATTTTGTGTACCGGATATTATGCTGCAAGAGATTTCAGACTTATAGGTATGAAACAAGACAAGCTTTTGCGTTGGGGATATTTTTCAGCCGTTAAGGAGTTGACACGAGAATATAACAATCAGGTTGTGAATATCTTGTGGACAGGTCGTTTTGTGGAGTTAAAGCATCCTGAATTCGCGTTAGAGGCCGCTAAAAGATTAAAACAAGAAAAAATAAATTTTCAATTAAATTTTATCGGTATGGGTCCGATGAATGAGCAAATGCAAAAATTTATTGACAATAATAATTTAAATGATTGTGTGAAAATTCTTGGCAGTATGCCAACGGAAAAGGTTCAGCAATATATGGACAATTCGGATATATCACTTTTCACTTCAGATAGACGAGAAGGCTGGGGTGCAGTTGTCAACGAAGCAATGGTTGGTGGCTGTGCGGTTGTTGCGAGTGATTTGGCTGGTTCAAGCAAAGTCTTAATAGAAAATGGTGTTAACGGTTTTGTATATCGTCATCCTGATAAGACAGAATTTGTTAATTGTGTATTAAACTTGGCTAAAAATAAAGAATTAAGACGAGAAATTGGCTTAAATGCAAATAAATCAATGACTGAAAAATGGAATGGTACAGAGGGTGCAAAACGAATTATAAATATTAGTCGTGCTATTCTTAATGAACAGTGTATACCTGAATATGAAGATGGTCCGTGTTCTATAGCAAAAGACTGATTACTTTGAAAGGAAGTAAGATTTATGTCCACACCTTGTATATCAGTAATTGTACCGGTGTATAATGCTGAAAAATATTTACGTGAGTGTATTGAAAGTATTTTAAATCAGACATTCCGTGATTTAGAATTGATTTTGGTTGATGATGGTTCTCCTGACAATTGTTGTAAAATTTGTGATGAATATGCAGAAAAGGACAATAGAGTAATAGTTTTTCATCAGGAAAATCGTGGTGTAAGCGCTGCCAGAAATTTAGGAATTGACAATGCTCAGGGTGAATATATCACATTTGTCGATTCGGACGATTACATTATGCCTTATGCACTTGAACTTCTTTATCATGACAGTATATTCAGTAATGCAGATATTTCCTGTGTAAGCGGAAGAAAAAAATGCTCTAACACAATAGAAGCTTTAGAGAAAAGTAAATATGTAATATGGCGAGGCAGTGATTCTGTAAAAAAATCGCTTTTAGACAATGGCGCATTGTATTCTTCTTGCAGAAAATTATACAAAAAAGAATTTCTTGGAGATACTCGTTTTGAAGAAGGGAAAAAAATTCATGAAGACAGCTTCTTTGTTTTTTGCTGTTGTTTAAAGAAGCCTGTTTTTGTTTTAAGAAATGCTTATATATATCACTACAGAAACAATCCTGATAGTGCATCGCATGCTCCTTTTTCGGATAAATTTCTAGATATCTTGTATTTTGCTAATCAAAAGCAGGAATTGATAAATAAGTATTTCCCTGAGCTTCAGGCAGAAGCAAATAATATGGTTGTCAAGGCAAATCTTTCGATGTTGAATCTTTTTTGCCGTACCAATGATAAAAAATATAAGAAGGACATAAAGCAATGTATTAAAACCGTAAAAAAACTGAAAAAGTATTTTGTTCCGGTTATTCCAATAGATAAAAAGATGTTTTTGATAGTTGTTAACAATTTGTATGGATTTTTCAGAATATATTATAAATTAAAATACAAACGCAAATAGGTGCTATATGAAAGATATTTTAATTGTTTTAGATAGCCTCACAACGGGTGGTCTTGAAAAAACGCTGATAGATTTATGTAACAATATAGATTACACAAAATACAATGTTGATGTGTATCTCTTTAATGATGGTAGAGATTTAGTTCCACAGCTCAACAGTAATGTAAATCTTTTACCTGATTCTCCGTATTATAGTATGGTGTTTAATCAATCTGTGTTTAAATCAGTTAAAGCATTGATTAAACAAAAAAGACTAGATTTAGCATTTTACAGAATATACAGATTCTTAAAAGCAAGATTAGTTAAAAGTGATTTTTCACAAGAAGATTGGTATTTTCAGAAGAAAACAATGTTGAAAATAGATAAGCAATATGATGTTGCTATCGGTTTTGCAGAAGGTAGTGCTTGTTATTATGTTGCTGATTGTGTAAATGCAAAAGTGAAAAATATGTGGATACATACTGATATCAAAGAAATAAATTCTAATGGTAAACTTGATACTATGGCTTTCAAAAGAGCAAACAATATCTGCACGGTGTCACAAAACTCGAAAAAATCGTTAGAAGAGCTTTATCCTCAGTTTAAAGATAAAATAAAGGCGTTTACTTTACCGTCACTATTTGATTTTGATAGTATTGACCGTCTTGCAGATGAGCCGAATGAAATGGATAAAAGTGCAAAATGTATTGTGTCTGTGGGAAGGCTTGTGGAGCTTAAAGGATTTCACCTTTGCATTGAGCCTTGTAAGCAACTTGTTGATGAGGGTTACAATATAAAATGGTATATCTGTGGCGAAGGACCACAGCGAGAAAGCCTTGAAGAGCTTATAAAACAATATGGGATGGAAGAGCATTTTATTCTGCTTGGTAATAAATCAAATCCATATACCTATATAAACAGTGCAGACGCTTGTGCTCAGCCATCAAGCTATGAGGGGTTAAGCCTTGTAATATATGAAGAAAAATATTTCAAGAAACCTATTGTTTGTACAGGAATTAAAAGTAATCTTGAAATGATTGCTCACGGCAAAAATGGTCTGATTGTTGAACGAAACAAAGAAAGCATATACAAGGCTGTCAAATATCTTCTTGATAACCCTGAAATGATGGAAAAATTAGGTAATATGCCGGCACTTAATTATGTTGAAAAACAAACAACAATAAATGAATTAGAAAAGACGTTTTGATATGAATAAGGTAAAAGCATTTTTAACAAAACTGAATAGTATGTCACCGGCTGCAAAGGCATCTTTTTGGTTTGTTGTATCTAATGTTGTGCTTAAGGGTATTTCATTTATAACAACACCTATTTTCACCCGTATGCTCGATGTGGCTGACTACGGTGTTTCAAGTGTTTTTGTCACTTGGGAAGGTGTTATCAGCATCTTTGCAACCCTTTCACTCGGTGGTGGTGTTTATAATGTTGCAATGACTAAATTCGAAAAAGATGTTGATAAATATACATCTTCTATGATTGGTCTTGTGGCGTTGACATCAGTGTTTACATATCTTGTATGTATTACAATCAACGCAGTTTTCCCGCAATTATTCGGACTCAGTATCGGTTATCTCGTATTTATGTGGGTTCAGACATTTACAAACGCCGCTACAACCTTCTGGTTAATGCGTAAAAGATATACATACGATTATAAAAAGGTAATAGCATATACCTTCACCAATGCAATACTCAGTCCCGTTGTTGCTATAATTGCAGTAAGACTTGTTGAGGATAATAAGGCTTATGCAAAGGTTATCGGCTCGGGAATGTGGGGCATTATCGTCGGTACTACAATTATGATTTTGCTTATACATAAAGGCAAAAAGCTTTATCATAAAGAATATTGGAAATATGCTCTTAAGTTCAATGTTCCTTTGCTTCCATATTATTTATCTCAGGTAATACTCAATTCATCGGACAAACTGATGCTCGACTACTTTATAGGTTCTGCATCAGCAGGTCTTTATAGTATTGCTCACAGTATTACAGGAGTTGTTAGTATAATAACACAGTCAATAAACAGTTCCTTAATTCCATATACTCTGCAGTCTATAAAAAATGGTACAGTAAAAAAACTGAATAATGTGGTTATTGGCTGCAGTGCTCTCGTTGCTGTTATATGTGAGATGCTTGTGCTTTTTGCAAGGGAAGGAATTCTCATTTTTGCAACAGAGGAATATATGGATGCAGTATGGTTTGTAGCACCTTTGTCATTCAGTGTTCAGATAGCTTTTGTGACAGGGCTTGTTGGTAACATTATGTTTTACCACGAAAAAACAAAGGAAATGAGCTCAATCACAATGATAACGGCGGCTATAAATGTTGTTCTTAATTTTACAGGCATAAAGCTGTTTGGTTTTGTGGCGGTTGGTTATGCAACTCTTATCACAAACTTTATTAAATTCTTCCTTACATATTTCGCAGTAAAAAAATATGAAAAAAATCTTAATGAAATAATTAATCTTAAATACTTGTTGATTATTTTTGCAGGTTTTGGAATTCTGATGATTTACGGATTAGTTTTTTGGAACAATCTGATTATGAAAATAGCACTTTTGGTTGTAATTATGATTTTGGTAGTGGCGTACAGAAAGAAGATTATGAATCTTTTTGCAACTATGAAAAAAACAGGTGGTGAGTAAGCAAATGAACAATAAAAAAATTGGTATTATAACCGTTCACAGAAATGTTAATTATGGTGCTAATTTACAGGCTTTTGCAAGTTGTAAATTCATAAATAACGCTGGATATAATGCTGAAATTATTGATTATTATCCAAAGGAAATTGATAAGGATAATTATTTGTTTAGTTGGCTTAAGCTTTCCTATAACGGAGGCAAGTCAAAATCCTTGCCTCATAATATAAAGCTTATGACGGCACTCACATTATCTGCACCTGAAAAAAATAAAAGGCTTAAAGGCTTTTATTCCTTTAGAAAAAAACATTGCAGATTGTCACCTAAATATACAAGTTTTGAAGACATAGCTAACGGTGAATATACCGATGTTGTTTGTGGAAGTGACCAAATATGGAATCCGAGTATTACATGCGGAATGAAGCCATTATATTTTGGCGATATTTTAGGTGTTAATAACAAAATTTCTTATGCTGCAAGTCTTGGCAGAGAAAAATATAATGAAAAAGATGAACAAAAAGCTGCTGAACTTATTAAGAAATTGGATTATGTATCAGTGCGTGAAGAAAAATCTATTGAGTACGTAAAAAATATATCAGGAAAAGATGTTGTTGGTGTTTGTGACCCTGTTTTTCTGTTAGAAAAAGAAGAATATGAAAAAATAGCGAAACCAATTAAATTGAAACAGCCATATCTGTTATTGTATAGCGTAGTTAACAATCCTGAAATGTTGTCTGTAGCAGAGGACTACGCAGATAGAAATGGCTTGATATTAGTAGAAATATGTCAGAACAAAAATTACCGTAAAAAACATATTCAATTTTCAGCGTTATCTCCTGAAGAATTTTTAGGTGCGATAAATGATGCACAAGCTGTTATCACAAACTCATTTCATGGTACTGCTTTCTCAATAGTATTCAACAAGAATTTTTGTGTGTTTGATAATAAGGCACGAGGAAGCAGAATAACAAATATTTTAAACAAAGCAGGTCTTGAAAACCGAATTGTTGAAGAAAAAATAGATGAGCTTTCACCGATTGATTATGAAAAAGTAAATGCAAATCTTAATGATTACATTGAGCCATCAAAACAATTTTTACTTTCTGCATTAAGTGCTGGAAAGAGAGCAATAACAGACGATTGTGTCGGTTGCGGTGCGTGTAAGGCGGTATGCAAGTTTGATGCTGTCAGTATCACAAAAAATTATGGGGGATTTGTAAAATGTTACATTGATACTAATAAATGCATCAACTGTGGTATGTGCACAAAGGCTTGTCCTGTAATAAATACTCCGCAAAAAATAAACCCTAAAAAAGTTTTCGCATTCAAAGCGGAAGACCATATAAGAAAAAATGCCACATCAGGCGGTGTTGCATCTGCACTTGCTGAAAAAGTTATAAATAACGGCGGTGCTGTTTACGGTGCCTCACTTGATGATAATTTCAACCTTAAACACATACGAATAAATCGTGTTGAAGATATTGCTTTGATTCAAGGTACAAAATATATCCAAAGTGATATGACAGGCATTTTTGATAATCTTAAAAATGACCTCCTAAGTGGTATTCCTGTTCTTTTCACAGGCACGCCTTGTCAGGTAGCATCAGTTAAAAACTTTGCATCATCAAAAAAACTAGATGTACAAAATCTTTATTTGTGTGATATAATCTGTCATGGTGTTCCGTCACCAAAGGTGTTCAAGGATTATATTGAATGGCTTGGTAGTACTGAAAAAAGTAAGATAACAAAATATTATTTCAGAAATAAAAGTTTTTCTTGGCGTGGAGATTCAAGTTCTGCGCAAACTGATAACGCTGAAGTTAAGCGAAACAAAAATGTTTCAGCATTTATGAATCTTTATTACGGAAACAATATCACTTGTGATGCTTGTTTTAACTGTAAATTTACATCACAGGACAGAGTAGGTGACTTGACTATATCCGATTTTTGGGGTATAGAAAAGGATAATCCGGAATTTGAAGATAAATTAGGTGTATCAATGGTTCTTGTGAATTCACAAAAGGGCAAGGAACTGTTTGAAGAACTCCAAGGTAAATATGTTGAAGCAAATATTGAAAACGCAAAACAGCCACAGTTAAAAAATCCTGTGAATAAACCTGATGGTTATGATGCTTTCTGGAGGATTTACAAGGAAAATGGTATTGATTATACAGTAAAAAAATATGCAATACCAAAAACGACCTTAAAAACAATTGTTTATAATCTTATAAAAGGCAAATAGGAGAGTGTGTTATGTCACTTTTTACAAACAAAACTTTACTTATTACCGGTGGTACAGGCTCATTCGGTAACACAGTTCTCAAAAGATTTTTAGAAACAGACATTGGCGAAATTCGTGTTTTCTCTCGTGACGAGAAAAAGCAGGACGATATGCGACACGAATTTCAGCAGAAATATCCTGAAGTTGCTGATAAACTCAAATTCTATATCGGCGATGTAAGGGATTTGCAGTCAGTAAAAAATGCTATGCATGGTGTGAATTACATTTTCCATGCAGCAGCACTCAAACAAGTTCCGTCTTGTGAATTTTTCCCTGTTGAAGCAGTTAAAACCAATGTTCTTGGTACAGACAATGTGCTTACAGCAGCGATTGAAGAGGGTGTTGAATGTGTAATCTGCCTTTCAACTGATAAGGCTGCATATCCTGTAAATGCTATGGGCACATCAAAGGCAATGATGGAAAAGGTTGTTGTTGCAAAATCAAGAACAGTAAGTCCTCAAAAGACAAAAATCTGCTGTACTCGTTACGGAAATGTGCTTTGTTCACGCGGTTCTGTTGTACCACTCTGGATTGAACAGATTCGTGAGGGTAAACCTATTACAATAACAGAGCCATCAATGACAAGATTTGTAATGAGCCTTGAGGAAGCAGTTGACCTTGTACTTTTCGCATTCGAAAATGGTGAAAGCGGTGACATTCTCGTGCAGAAAGCACCTGCTTGCACTATTGAAGTTCTTGCCAAAGCAGTAACAGAACTTTTTGCACCGGAAACAGAAATCAAGGTAATCGGCATCCGTCATGGTGAAAAGATGTATGAAACACTTCTTACAAATGAAGAATGTGCAAATGCTGTTGATATGGGAAATTTCTATCGTGTCCCTGCTGATAAGCGTGGACTCAACTACGACAAGTATTTTAACGAAGGTAACAAAGAGAGAAATACACTTACTGAATTCAATTCAAATAACACAGAATTGTGGAATGTTGAACAAGTAAAGGAAAAACTTTTATCTCTTTCATATATTCAGAACGAACTTGCAAATTGGAATAAATAATTGAGGCATTGTTATGAAAATTCTGATTACAGGTGCAAATGGATTTGTTGGTAAAAACCTTGTTGCAACCTTGAACACAATTAAAGAGGGTAAAAACAGAACAACTAAATTACCCGCAGATATTCAAATTTGTGAGTTTGATGTTGATACGGACAAGTCGTTACTCCATGAGTATTGTAAGGACTGTGATTTTGTTGTAAACCTTGCAGGTGTCAATCGTCCACGGAATACAGACGAGTTTATGGCAGGTAATTTCGGCTTTGCATCAGAACTTCTCGACACTTTGAAAAAACATAATAATACTTGTCCTGTTTTGTTGTCATCATCAATTCAGGCAACACTCCCAAATCCTTATGGACAAAGCAAAAAAGCAGGGGAGGACTTGTTCTTTCAATACGGCGAAGAAACAGGTGCAAAAGTCCTTGTTTATCGTTTTCCAAATGTTTTCGGTAAATGGTGCAAACCAAATTACAACAGTGCTGTTGCAACATTCTGCCATAATATAGCAAACGATTTGCCGATTCAGCTAAATGACAGAAACCACCAAATGACACTTGTGTATATTGATGATGTTGTGAATGAAATTATAAATGCAATGTGTGGTAATGAAACGAAAGACGGTATTTTCTGTAAAGTACCTGTTGAACATAAAATTACTCTCGGTGAAATTGTGGATTTAATCTATTCATTCAAAGAAAGTCGCCACAACAAAATGGTACCTGATATGACAGACGGCAGTTTTGGGAAAAAACTTTACAGTACATACCTTTCATATCTTCCAAAGGACAAGTTTTCATATCCTTTAAAAATGAATGTTGATGAAAGAGGTTCATTTACTGAAATTTTAAGAACAGTTAACAATGGACAGTTTTCTGTGAATATTTCAAAACCCGGAATTACAAAGGGTCAGCATTGGCACCATACAAAGAATGAGAAATTCCTTGTTGTATCGGGAAAAGGCGTAATCCGTTTCCGTAAAATAGACAGTGATGAGGTTATTGAGTATTTCGTTTCAGGTGAAAAATTAGAAGTTGTTGATATTCCGACAGGATACACTCACAATATCGAAAATCTTGGTGACACGGATATGGTAACATTTATGTGGTGCAATGAGTGTTTTGACCCGTCTTGTCCGGACACTTTCTTTATGGAGGTATAAATATATGAAATCAGATTATTCAGATATTAAATTCAAAGACAACGGCAAGTTGAAATTGTTGATTATCGTGGGCACTCGTCCCGAAATCATTCGCCTTGCTGCGGTTATAAATAAATGCCGTGAGTATTTTGACTGCATTCTTGCTCATACAGGTCAGAATTACGACTACAACCTTAACGGTGTTTTTTTCAAGGATTTAAAACTTTCTGACCCTGAGGTTTATATGGATGCAGTAGGTGATGACCTTGGTGCAACTGTTGGTAATATCATCAACTGTTCATATAAACTTATGGCAGAAATAAAGCCTGATGCTTTGCTTATTTTAGGTGATACAAACTCCTGCCTTTCAGCAATTTCTGCCAAAAGACTTCATATTCCTATTTTCCATATGGAAGCAGGCAACCGTTGTAAAGACGAATGTCTTCCTGAAGAAACAAACAGAAGAATTGTTGACATTATTTCTGATGTTAACCTTGCATATTCCGAGCACGCAAGAAAATATCTTCACGAATGCGGTCTTCCAAAGGAAAGAGTGTATGTAACAGGCTCACCAATGGCAGAAGTTCTTCGCAGCAACCTTGCTGATATTGAACAATCAGATATTCACGGGAAATTAGGTCTGGAAAAGGGCAAATATATTCTTCTTTCTGCTCACAGAGAGGAAAATATTGATACTGAAAAGAACTTTCTTTCTCTTTTCAATGCAATCAATAAAATGGCAGAAAAATATGATATGCCTATTCTTTATTCCTGCCATCCAAGAAGTAAAAAACGACTTGAACAGAGTGGATTTAAACTAGACAGTCGTGTTATTCAGCACGACCCACTCGGTTTCCACGATTATAACTGCTTACAGATGAATGCCTTTGCAGTTGTATCAGACAGCGGTACATTACCTGAAGAAAGTTCATTCTTTACATCTATCGGCAAGTCATTCCCTGCGGTTTGTATCCGTACGTCAACAGAAAGACCTGAAGCGCTTGATAAGGCTTGCTTTGTCCTTGCAGGAATCAGTGAAAAATCACTTCTTCAGGCAGTTGACACAGCCGTTATGATGAACGAAAACAATGATTTAGGAATCCCTGTTCCCGACTATGTTGACGAGAATGTTTCAAATAAGGTTGTAAAGCTTATTCAGTCATATACAGGCGTAGTCAACAAAATGGTCTGGAGAAAAACAGAAGATTAAGATATGAAAAAAGGGACTCACTCGAGTCCCTTTAAATTTTATTTGACTGTGTTTACTATTTAATTGTTGTTTGTATTAGTAGTAGTTTATTCTATAGCAATTTGGTTCTGTCAGATTTTTTTAAAGAATATTTGATGCGTTCCATTTTACATATAGATATCAACCTGCTTATCGAATTTATACGATTTCGCAGTTTTTGATGGCGTAATCAAGCAAAACATTTATCAATTCATTTCTGGAACGGTTTGAAATGATAGATAAGTTATCGAGTTTGTTGACGGTATCTTCTTTGATTCTAATAGAAAAGGTTTTGTAGCCATCTTCACCTTTGAGTGGCTTTTTGCTTATAATCAATTTGTCATCCATAGATTGTCACCTCATTATAATTATGACTTGACACATGTTAGAAAGATATGTTATCATATATAACATAATTTAAAACATAAATTGTTCGAGTGCGGAGGTAATATTTATGGAAGAAAAAATTATAATTGAAATGGAAAATTTGAAAATTAACCTAAGCAATAAAGCCAAGAAAATTATATGCATTATTTTGGCAGTGATAACTTTTGTGTTGATGTCAAGCATCTCGGGTGCAAAATGGAGAACTGAAGAATATGCACAGGAAAAAGAATGGGCTAAAGTAACTTATGAAAGAAGTGATGATTTGCAGGAGAAATACAGCTCGTTCAACAAATACTTAAAGGCGCTTAAAGACGGAACAGGTGAGCACTATGAAGCTATAGAAACTACGTGGTCAGGAACAGAATACAAACAATATAGAAACGATATTGACTGGTTATATAGTGCAAAAAATGAAGAATGGGCGTTTACCTTTATAATGTCTGTTGTTGTTCCGCTTGTTATAATGTTGGCAATCATTTTTATCAATTTCCTATTATCACTTCCAAAGCTTGTTTTGACGGACAAGCGTATGTATGGTAAAAATGTTTTTGGTCGTCAAATGGATTTGCCGATTGACTCAATATCTAGCGTTTCTACTATAAAGTTATTTAGGGGTTTGCGTGTTGCAACGTCATCAGGTGTTATCAGATTTTATAATCTTGCTAATGTAAAAACATTCCATACAGAAATTTCCAATCTTTTAGTTGAACGCCAGAATGTAAAAAAAGTAGCAGAAAGAGAGAATATACAGAAAATAAATATATCAGCAGCAGACGAATTAAAAAAATATAAAGAACTATTGGATATGGGTGCAATAACTCAGGAAGAATTCGAAATAAAGAAAAAAGAAATACTTTAAGAAAAATAGGGCTGTATCAAAACATCAAATGCAGATGTTATTGATACAGTCCCTTAAATTTTATTAAATAATCCAAGTTTGAAAAAGAACTTTCCTAAACCAAGCTTAAGAATAATCTTCTTTAATACAGGCTTAACTTTTCGAGAAGTGAGAAGAATTGGTTTTCTTACAGGCATCATAGCCATCCAAACATTACTGTAAATTCTGTACGGAATGTTTGTAACTTCAATAATTTTACCTTTTCGTGTAATTGACCTTACAACAGCAATAATGTGACGGTCCTCTATGCCGTATTCCTTAACCCATTGGTTGTCACCGCAAAGCACATATCCGTTTTCGTCTGTGCCGATTATACGGTGAAGTACAAACTGACCGTTATCACGAAGATAAAAGATTATATCGCCCTTTTTAGGGTTATCACATTTTACGATTTCAACGGTGTCTCTGCCCCATACAAGTAAAGGACGCATACTCTTACCCGTAATCGGCAACTGCACAGTACCGCCGTTATCAATTTTTTCTTTGATTATAGGATAAATCTCAATAAGATTTATTTTCTGTTTTTTTGTTTCCATTGAATAACCTCTGATAATAAACTGGGTATATTATAGTTTAATCTTCTTTAAAAGTCAATGTTAAGCCTTTTTTCTTAATGAATTCCACGCATTGAATACTGCCGCCAAAATAATGATTCCGTAACCGATAAAACTTAATGCATCAGGCAAGTCACCAAATACCACAAGGCTCAAAAGTGTTGTGAATATAATCTGTGAATAGTCATATACGGAAATTTCCTTTGCAGGTGCTTTGGAATATGCTGCTGTGATAAAGAATTGACCACCACTTGCGGAAAGTCCCGCAAGAATAAGATATAGCCATTGTAAAGATGACATAGGCTGAAAATCGAAAATAAGCCAAGGTAAGGTTACAACGCAAGAGAACATTGAGAAATAGAATATAACTAACGGACCTTTAAATCCGTTTTGTGTCAGTTTTCTTACATAAGCGTATGCAAGTCCGGCACCCAAACCACCTAAAAAGCCTAAAAATGCAGGTAATCCCTCAAAACTGAATGTGGGTTTCATAACGAATAAAGCACCGATAAATGCAAGAGTAACGGCTAAAAACTGTTTCCAGTTTGCTCTTTCTTTCAGTATGAAAATCGAAAACACAACTGCAAAGAAAGGGGATAACTTATTAAGCATTGATGCATCTGCAAGATTAATTTTGCTTACAGCATAAAAATTGCAGAGAATACCTAAAGTTCCGGCAATAGAACGAATAAGAAGATATTTCACATTTTTGCCTTTAGGTAACTCGAAAATTCTGTTTTTCAGGATAATCACAAGTGCAAAAATCATTGCCACAGCATTCCTAAAAAAGCTTTTCTGAATAATAGGCAAATCTCCCGACAATTTCACAAAAAGCCCCATAAGGGCAAAGAAAAAGGCAGAAATGATAATATATATAATTCCTTTTGTTTTGTCATTCTTAATCATTAAATGTCACCTTGTGTATTTTATCATAAATCAACAAATATAACAACCCAAAAACCATTTATATAAATTATAATTTATTGGGGTGTTTAATAAGTGCAAAACGCAAAATGCAGAGTGCAAAATGTCGGAACTGCGTTGCGATAATATTGAAACTAATATGGTTGGAATGTAGGGGCAGGTCTCTGTGCCTGCCCGTAGTCAACAGATAAACTTGCGGTCGGGCACGGAGACCCGACCCTACAAGACAACCGATTTGGTGTGTCGTAGCAGAGCCAAGAACACACAATCAGTTTATCTCGACAAACTCCAATTTAAACAAAAAATTCCCACAGACCTAAATTTTCGCGGACGACATTAAATCAATATGATACTTGTCATTTTCTTTGAAAGAAAAATATTATTGTTTTATCCTTATCATTGTATACCATTTCATTTTTAACACTCTCCAATAACACTTTTGCCAAAAAGAAAAATATATGTTGTAACATTTACTTGCTTTTTGTTGTTTTATATTGTAAAATGTTGTAAATGAAAACCAAAAGGAGAAGTTATGAGAATATTTTTAGTTTGTCTTTGTGCGTGGTTCGTGGCACAGTTAATGAAAGTAATCATCAATACAATAAAGTACATTATTGATAAGAAAAATGGCGATGAGGCAAAAAAAGTTACATTGGAAACACTTTTTAAGCTTGGCGGTATGCCAAGTTCACATACTGCAACGGTTATTTCACTTTGCACTTGTATCGGTGCTCTTGAGGGGTGGGATTCAAATATTTTTGCAGTATCAGGTGTTTTTGCATTCATCACAATGTTTGATGCGATTAAAGTAAGACTTCCAATGGGTAAGCTTACTGATGAATTCAAACTTGTCCGTGAGGCAGTTCTCGGTAAGAACCTCAAAAAACTTAAAAAGGTTGAGGGCCATACTTTACCTGAAGTTGTTGGTGGATTTATCGTAGGTGCAGGTGTAGCACTTATTATCCTTAAATTCACACCATTATTTCCTGAATATGTTTCGATTTTTGAAACAATGTTTAAATAAAATACATATAACGGTAGGGTGGGGTCTTGACCCCGCCGATGTTATTCGTAGGGGACGACGACCGCGGCGTCCCGTTCATATGTTTAATACAATTAAATAAAAAAATTGTGGGACGACCGAAATCGTCCCAATTTTTATATCATTTTGCACTTAAATCTGTTCAAGTGCTTGTTCTATATCCGCGATAATATCCTCAACATTTTCAATACCAACTGAAAATCTTATAAGGTCAGGTGAAACACCGCATTCAACGAGTTCCTGGTCACTTAATTGTCTGTGAGTTGATGAAGCAGGGTGAAGAACGCAAGTTCTTGCATCAGCAACATGAGTAACAACTGCTGCAAGCTTAAGTGAGTTCATAAACTTCTCTGCTGCATCTCTGCCACCCTTAACACCGAATGAAACAACACCGCAAGTGCCCTTTGGCATATATTTCTGAACAAGGTCGTAATACTTGTTGCCCGGAAGAGCAGGGTAGTTAACCCAAGAAATTTTATCATTTGCTTCAAGATATTTTGCAACTGCAAGAGCGTTACTGCAATGTCTTTCCATACGAAGGTGAAGTGTTTCAAGACCTAAGTTAAGGTAATATGAATTCTGTGGAGCAGGAGTTGAACCGTAGTCACGAAGAAGCTGTGCAACGATTTTTGTAATATAACCTGCCTTGCCAAAATCCTTTGTATAAACAGCACCGTGATAGCTTTCATCAGGTTGTGTAAGACCGGGGAATTTGTCATTCTGTTCCCAATCAAAATTACCGCTGTCAATAACTGCACCACCGATAATATTAGCATGACCTTCCATATACTTTGTTGTTGAGTGTGTAATAATGTCAGCACCGAACTCAAACGGACGGCAGTTAATAGGTGTAGGGAATGTGTTGTCAATAATAAGCGGAACACCATTAGCGTGAGCAATCTTTGCAAATTTTTCAATGTCGAGAATATCAAGTGACGGATTTGCAATAGTTTCACCAAAAAGTGCCTTTGTATTTGGTTTGAAACAAGCCTGAATTTGTTCTTCACTTGCATTTGGGTCAACAAATGTAACATCAATGCCCAACTTTCTCATTGTAACATTGAAAAGGTTGAATGTACCGCCGTAAATAGTAGCAGCGCTAACAAAGTGGTCGCCTGCACCCATAATGTTGATGAGTGAGAAGAAGTTTGCAGCCTGACCAGAAGAAGTAAGAACACCTGCAACACCACCCTCAAGCATTGTGATTTTTTGTGCAACCATATCACTTGTAGGATTAGCAAGACGAGTGTACATATAACCCGGTTCAAGGTCAAAAAGCTTAGCCATAGCTTCACTTGTATCGTATTTAAATGTTGTACTCTGTGTGATAGGGAGTACTCGTGGTTCACCGTTCTTTGGTCTGTAAGCACCCTGAACGCAGTTAGTTTCTATTTTATATGCCATTTTAATCAGTCCTCCAAGAATTTCTTCATAAGTGCAACACCACTTTCAACGAAAAGCCCTGTTGCCTTTGCTGTATCTTCGTTAATTGTTTCAACACCTTGGACTTCGTTGTTCTTATGATAAATCATAAACGGAACAGGGTCAGATGCGTGAGTTGCAGTAACGATTGGTGTAGGATGGTCAGGAAGAATCATAATCTTGTAATCGTCATATTCTTTAAGACCATCAAAGAGAATAGGAAGTACCTGTTCGTCAATAATTTCAATAGCACGAACTTTGTTTTCAGGTTCGCGTCTGTGACCGCATTCATCAGGAGCTTCAATGTGTATGTAAGCATAGTCACAACCGTTTTTAAGAGCTTCAACAGCAGCCTGTGCCTTGCCAACAAAGTTGGTGTCAATGTATCCTGTTGCACCTTCAACTTCAGGTGTGTCCATCTTTGCACATTTGCCGATACCTTTAAGAAGGTCAACGGCTGAAATAACAGCACCTTTAATGACGTAAAGTTCTTCAAATGGTGAAAGTGCAGGTTTTTTACCTTCACCCCAAAGCCAGATTGAATTTGCAGGACGCTTACCGTTCTTGATTCTCTCAATATTAACAGGGTGGTCCTTAAGTAAATCATAACTTTCCTTCATCATTCTGATAAGGTCAGTCGCATTTTCACTTGTTGAAAGATATTCACCAACAACTCTGCCTGAAATATCGTGTGGTGGTGTCATATTACCAAGGTCAGTTGTACCGTTGTCCCATACAAGACAATGGCGGTAACTTACACCGCTGTAGAACTTATAAATATCGTTGCCGAAATGCTCTTCAACAGTTGCGATAATCTTTTCTGCTTCTTCAGTTGAAATATCATCTGCACAGTAGTCAACCATAGTCTTATCAGCATAGTTTTCTTCGTCAGACAAAGTAACAACATTACAACGAAGAGTAACGTCAGTATCTTTAAGGTCAACGCCGATACTAGCAGCCTCAAGTGGACTTCTTCCTGTGTAATAGATTGATGGGTCAAAGCCCATAACACTCATGTTAGCAACGTCGCTACCGGGTTTCATTCCGTCAGGAACAGTCTTAACAAGACCAACTGTACCTTTTTTTGCAAGTCCGTCGAAATTTGGCTTTTTAGCCAACATCATAGGTGTCTTGCCGTCGAATTGCGGAACGGGATAGTCAGCCATTCCGTCATACAAAACTACAACATATTTCATATCTGATGCCTCCAAGGGTTATATTTTATTCGTTTATATCGTTGTCAAAATTTGTTTCTTCAACAACAGGTTCGCTATATTCAACAGTATTGTTGTCATTCACAAAAGGTGAGTTGTTATCAAAGTTTTCTTGTGGAACAGGATATATGCCAAATTCTTCAGGTCTTGCAAGTCCGTTAACAAGTGCATTGTGTTTAAGATTTTCATAACACATCGCTTTTGTGCAGTTTGTGTATGGAGCAACATAAACTGAAGCAATACCAAATGTTACAGCAACAAGCAGATACCAGAAGAAAAATGATAAATCTAAAATAAACAAATCTGATTTAAAACCATTTGTCATTCTTTTACTTAAATCTCTTGCCTGTTTGTGGTCTAAATTAGGATTATCGTGGATAATGTAATTAACAAAATAATATTCGTAGGATTTGATAATACCGGGAATAATGAGCAGTAATGTCCATAGTGCAATAATCAAATCAGTGATAATACCTACTACAATGTATTTACCATATCTGTCAATACCCTCGTGATAAAGGCTTTTCCAATGTGGATTAGCACCGCGAAGATGATTAAGAAAATATCCGGCTATTGCCACCATAAATGGAATAAGCAACCACGAAATAAATCCACCGCCAAATGATATGCTGAATTGAAATCCACCTTCATTATCGGAAAAACGCTGTGCTACTTGACTTCCACCTTCAAGGGCTGTTGTAATAAGTGTAATTGGAAGACAAGCCAAGCCCATAGTAAGCCATTTGCGGTCTGTATCAATAAACTGACGAGCTTCTTTTTTTATAGCTGTGATGTTAAGTTCCATAGTTTTACCTTCTTTCGCATTAATCTTTATTATTTAATTTTATCATATATAATAAGTATTGTCAAAGAAATATATACTCCGAAGGAGTTTATTTCATATTGATTAACAATATTTCATTAATGAAATAAATTTTTGCAAAATTTATGAAATATCCCTTGCGGGATATGAAATAGTAAACTATGAAATACGACGATGCGTATTACATACCCCAACCACTTATATCACCGCGTTGCATACCACCGATAATCTTCTGTCTTAATGCGGGATATCGTTTTTCCAAATCGCGAAGAAGATTTTTAGTGTTCTCGCGATTTGTCTTTTCATCAGCAGGACAACGGCTTTCCACAATCGGCACATTTTCCTTGTTTGCAACTCTTGTAATGTCACTCTCATAAGCAAAAACCATGGGTCTAATCATATAAAGGTCTTTTCGTGATAGATATGAAACAGGGGAGAAGCATTCCGCTCTGCCATTGCCGAATAAATTCATAATAAATGTTTCTGCAGCATCGTCAAGGTGATGTCCAAGTGCTATTTTATTGCATCCTAATTCCTTTGCCGTATCGTGCAAAAGTCCGCGACGCATTCGGGCACACAGACTGCAAGGATTGCTCTCTTTTCTTTCCTCAAAAATAATGTGATACAATTCAGTTCTCTTAATTGTATATGGAATATCATGCTTTTTACAGATTTCTTCAATTTCGGAATAATCAGCACATTCACCGTGAAACTGTGGGTCAAGAGTGACAGCACAAAGGTCAAATTTTTCAGGATAAAAAATCTTAAGATTAATAAGGCACAAAAGCATAACAACACTGTCTTTTCCACCTGAAACACAGACAGCAATCCTGTCGCCATCTTCAATCATATTGTATTTGTCAACACCTGCACGGACCAAGCTTAATAATTTCTGCATCTTAAAACCTCATTTTTCATAAGATTTGGCACTCGGCACCCCTGAAAGGGGAACTGTCGCCGTAAGGCGACTGAGGGGTTTACGACCCTTTGTAACATTTAACAATATTTTATATTAATTTTGTGTAAAAGTAAACAAATAATTTTATAAAATAATATAAAAGAAAAATATATAAAAAAACGAGAAAACAAGAGAAAAACAGAGATTTACATTATTCTCATTAAAAATTCAAAAATTTATGTTGACATTACTTGTTTCCTTTGTTATAATCTTCGAGCAATAAAAAATATTATTCGGAGGTAAGTTCTATGTCAACTTATATGCCAAAAAAGGGCGACATTACCCGTAACTGGTATGTGCTTGACGCAGCAGGCAAAACACTTGGTAGCGTAGCTGCTGAAGCTGCTGTTCTTCTCAGAGGTAAGCACAAGCCAACATTCACACCTCATGCTGACTGTGGTGACCACGTAATCATCATCAACGCAGAAAAGGTTGTTCTTACAGGTAACAAGCTTGAACAGAAAATGTACTATCATCACACAGGTTATGTTGGTAACATGAAAGAAGTTAAGTATAAGACTCTTATGAAGACAAAGCCAGAGTTCGCAGTAACAAAGGCTGTTAAGGGTATGATTCCTGACACAGTAATCGGTCGTGAAGCACTTACTCGTCTTCGTGTTTACCGCGGTGCAGAACACAAGCATGCTGCACAGAAACCAGAAACAAGAGAATTCTAAGAAAGGGAGGCTATTTAAATGTACGAAACAAGTCCATTTTTCTACGGTACAGGTAGAAGAAAGAAATCAGTAGCTCGTGTACGTGTTTATGCAGGTACAGGCAAAATCATCATCAATGACAGAGAAATCGACGATTATTTCGGTCTTGAAACACTTAAGCTCATCGTTCGTCAGCCTCTTGCTCTTACAGGAACAGCTGATAAGTTCGATATCGTATGCCGTGTAAACGGTGGTGGCGTTACAGGTCAGGCTGGTGCTATCCGTCACGGTCTTTCACGTGCTCTCCTTGAGTACGATGCAAACCTTCGTCCAGCTCTCAAGAAGGCAGGTTTCTTAACAAGAGACCCAAGAATGAAGGAAAGAAAGAAATACGGTCTCAAAGGCGCTCGTCGTGCACCTCAGTTCTCAAAGAGATAAAAGACAGTATTGTATTTTTCAACACTCATCTTTACGATGGGTGTTGTTTTTTTATTTGTATGAATAATAAGTTAGATTTATAAGTTATAATTTAGCGTCCTCTATCAATTGTACTTTACATGGCTATCTCTGATAAAATCCTATTTTTTCAATATATATTTTTTATAAAAAATAACAGCACAGCTTGTTTCCATTATCAAAGTCGCCGTGATTTCGCTATTGACAACAAAAACATTCTGTGCTCGTCAAAATTTACGAGGGTGATGCCCTCATAACATAACATTATTCATATATTTTTATATCTTTCAGTACGGGATTTGACCTTGATTGTGTCACAATGATAACAATTTTGTCCGTTGTCACGGGAGAATCAAGTTTCACGATTTTCTTCGAACCTACAACAGTACCTGTATAAATATGTTCATAGTCCGAGTCTTCTTTTTTTGCATAAACTTTGAACTCTTCAATGCGTTGGCTGTATGTCAGGTCTTCTGAAAGAGTAATAAGTTTCACTTGCTTTTTCGAAGAAAATTCAACTGCTACACCTGATTCGCCATCGGCAAGACAAATACTGTAATCTCTTATCTCTCTTGTATTTTTCTCGGGAGAGTATGTGAAAAGCTTTTTATCTTTTATTTCATTCTTAAAAGGTTCAGTAATAAGCTCTGTGAATTCTTTAAGAGTTTTAATTTCACGCTTGTCTATAAGACCGTTTTTATTAGGAGGTACATTAAGAAGCATTGACGCGTTACCTCCCACAGAGTCAAAATATATTTTTGCAAGGTCTTTTGCTGTTCTTTGCTTTTTGAAAAGATAGTAAAGATTGTTATGCCAGAACCAACCAAGGTTTATTGAAACATCAGCCTCCGCAGGCTTAAAGACAAGATTTTCATAATTCTTCAGCACCTCTCTTGAACCAAGATCCTCGGTTGTATCGCTTAGCTTTTCAGCCATAAGCTTTGTCTGGTCTTCGGCAGTCTGTGAATTTTCTGCAACTGCATCTGTGTTGTCCTTTTCGCCGGGAATTACACTCCATTCGTTTTTTCTGACTCTGCCACCCTCGTTACCTATCCAACGCACATCAGGCCCACAAATGGAAATTACAGCGTCTGGGTGATGCTTTCTGATAACAGAATAATACCTATCCCAATCATAAACCTGCTTTTTGCCGTTTTTTCCTTCACCACAAGCACCATCGAACCAAAAGCAGAATATATCACCATAATTACAGCAAAGTTCTGTTAACTGATTTACAAAGAAATCGTTATACTCCTCAGTACCGTAAGTCTTTTCGTGTCTGTCCCAAGGAGAAAGATAAATGCCCAACTTGAGGTCATATTTCTTGCAACTTTCCGAAAGCATTTTGACAATATCTTTACCGAAAGGCGTGTTCATTACATTGTGGTCTGTAAATTTCGTGTCAAAAAGACAAAAACCGTCGTGGTGCTTGGCAGTTATTATTATGCCCTTACTTCCTGTTACTTTAAGCACACTGCACCATTGGTCAGTATCGAGTTTTTTCGGGTTGAAGCGGGAAATATCCTCATTACCATCACCCCATTCACGATTGGTTATTGTATTTATGCCAAAGTGAATGAAATTATAGTATTCAAGCTTCATAAACTCAAGCTGACGCTGGGAAGGGGTAACCTTTATATATCTTTCAACATCTTCATCATTTATTGGGTAAGAATTGTTGTCGAAACACCAACCCTCTTTAATGAGTTTCATAACATATCTCCTTTGCAAAAGCCTCACACTGTTCACACAATGTGAGGCTCCGTTTTATCAATAATTATTATCTATTGTTTCACCGATAGCTCTGAGAAGTGAGTCCTCGTGAGTTGAAGGAAGGTCACAGCTGTAATGCCAAATCATCACACCACCGAAACCGTTATCGATGCCGTACTGCGTTTTTTGACCAATAACCTCAGGAGTATTGAACCAGAAATCCTTGTTTGTTTCATCACAATGATACCAGCCGTCCTCGGTCATTTTTTCATAGCAACTATTATAACCGTACCAATAAGCAGATAAGTCTGTCGGTCTTGAATAGAAAGGAAGACCGATATTTATCTTGCTTGCGGGAACACCCTTGTTCTTGATTTGCTCAATCTGAGCAATAGTATCCTCATAGGTTGCGTGCTTTCCGTTTGCATCAACAAAGTCATAAGTCATAAGTTCGAAAGTATCAACAGCCGAAATAGCTTTATATGTAAAATGCATATTCCATGTGCTTGCTGCAACACCAAGGGTATAATCATCGCCCAGTTCGCGTCCAAGTGAAACAAGGAATTTGTTAAAATAGTACCATGCTTTATCTGTAAGCGGGTATTCGTAGTCAAAGTGAACACCGTCAAAGTCATATTTCTCAAGAACTTCTATAATGTTTTCTTCAAGAACACCGCTTTTAAAGGCTTTGTTGTGTTCTTCACTCTGTGCATCCATCTGTTCATTCCAATCATTATAATTGCCGTTAGCTGAAGGACCGAGAAGATTTAAAGTAATGTGAATATCTCTATCGCCAATTACAGTACGAACTGCAGACATAACTCTTTCGATTTTTGCTTCGTCATATTCCACTTCACCTTTGTTGTTGAAAGTGGCACATTCGAAAATGATAAGGTCAGTTATGATATCGAAGTCCTCAGAATTAAGGTCGGATGCAGAATAAACATAGTCACCCCTTAAATAGGTTGTTACCTTGAAATTTTCCACTTTACCGTCACCGGAACCACCAATGCCAAAGATACCGTTAATAAATACAATAACGGAAGTTAAAAGGCTGAGCATTTTCTGAATAATTGCTGCCATAATTTTATCTCCTTTTTATTTGTTTTGTTAAATTATATCATTTGAGAGGAAATAAATCAACAGCCGTTTTTCCTTTTTAGAATGTCTTTTTAAACGGCAAAACCTTCATAGATTCTCATCCCTCTCTATCTCAAAACGAAAAATACACCCGCTACAAAAGTAGCAGGTGCATTTTTGGCAGGGGCAGAAGGATTCGAATG
>JAFQEE010000069.1 GCA_017399175.1 Clostridia bacterium
AGTGTAAAATGTGTGTAGGACATCATAGTTTCCTCCTGTAAAACGTTTTGTTTGGTCACTTTACATTTTACACTAAAGAAACTATGATGTCTTTATTTTTTTTACTGTTGCACTTCAAATGATAATATACCCACCTCCCTCAATGAGGGAGGGAAATTTGATAATCTCCTCGACAAATTATAATTCGTCAAAAAATATACAATTCACAATGTGAACAAAATTAAAGGAGGTGAAAAAATGTTAGCGATTTTAGCGTTACTTTCAGATATCGTTTATTTCTTAACAAGTTGGTTACCATTTTGAGTATTAGATAAGAGATAATATTTAACAGATAAAAGATAATAGTAGGGGACGATGCCCACATCGTCCCGCAAAAAAAGGTCGGTTAAACCGACCTTTTAGTATTTTATGCTATTTATTTAATCATCTGAAACCAACTCGTCTATTGTAACACCTAAAACTTTTGCTAAAATTAAAAGTTCATAATCTGCAACAAATCGTGTTCCTTTTTCTAAACGGCTGATGCTATCTCGTTCAATATTGACACCTTCTACTTGAAGTCGTGCTGCAAGTTCATCTTGTGTAATGTCGTTTTTCTTTCTGATTTCGCGAACTTTTTTACCACAGATATTCTTTTTACCGTCAAAGTTATATATTTTCAAATTCAACATCTCCAAGTCTATTATGTGCTAATAATGCACATTTTTCTTGACTTTAACACATTGAATCAATATAATTGTGTTAAAGATGCGAATTTAGAAAATAAAGGGTGAATTGTTGTGAAATGCGAAAATATTTTTTGTATATATCAAGAAAATGGCTTTTGTAATAATGAAAATGAATCTAATATTGATTGGCGTGGATTTTGTAAAAATATGATACCGGTGAGAACAAGTCGATACACTCTTAATGCTGAAAAATTGATTACACAATGTAAAATGAGAGATGGTAATCATTATTTTGATAAGGAGATTGGTATAGTTACAATGACAGATGAAGCCTTTGAGTTGTTTAATTCCAAAATTAAATTTGATTAAAAAAGTAGGGGACGATGCGAAATCGTCCCATTTTCTTGCCTCCCTCGTCAGAGGGAGTAATGATAATTCTGCATTCAGCATTTTGCATTCTGCATTAAAAAACTCCCCGCAGGGAGTTTTTATCATTTAACCCATTTTGAAACGGCTGTTTCGACTAATTCAACAACTTTGTCAACGATAACTGCGTCACCATCCTCAAGGTTCAAGAGTGGTTCTCTTACACCGCCGAGCTGGAGTCCTGCTCTCTTTTTAAGAGCTGCTTTTGCTGTTGCGTACATATTACCTTTAGTTGAACACATTGTGTAAATAACCTCGTTGATGTCATCCTGTAATTTATATGCCTCTTTAACATCGCCGTTCTTAATCATATTGTTAAGTGTAACGAAAAGTTCTGGCATAACACCGTATGTACCACCGATACCGCCTTCAGCACCAATCATACGACCGCCGATAAACTGTTCATCAGGACCGTTGAAAATAACAACCTCACGGCCGTTCTTCTTTGCCTGACGACGGAACATCTGAATATCCTGAATTGGCATTGATGAATTTTTAACACCGATTACTTTTGGATTTTTAAGCATCTCGTCAAACAATGACATTGTAAGTGCAACACCTGCAAGCTGTGGAATGTTGTAAATGACATAATCTGTGTTTGGTGCTGCTGCTGAAATATCATTCCAGTACTTTGCAATTGCTGTTTCGTTAAGTTTAAAGTAAATTGGCGGAATTGTAGCAATAGCATCAACACCAAGAGATTCAGCGTGACGAGCAAGTTCACAGCTGTCTTTTGTATTGTTGCAAGCAACGTGAGCAATAATTGTGATTCTGCCCTTGTTTGCTTCCATTACTGCTTCAAGTGTCTTTTTTCTGTCTTCAACACTATGGTAAATACATTCACCTGAAGAACCGCCCACATAAAGACCGTCAACACCTTTTTCGATAAGGAATTCAACTAATGACTTTGTGCCATCAACTGAAATATCACCATTTTCATCATAACATGCGTAGAACGCAGGGATAACACCCTTATATTTTTCAAGACTCATTTTAATTAACCTCTTTCTTCAATTTCTTCTAACATTTTGTCGAGCATAATAAGACAACGTGGCACGTGGAAAGGTCCTTTAAATGTTGAACCGATACAAGCGGGGAGTGTAGGATTACCGTCACGACGGAGATATCCGTACCATTCACCGCAAGGAGCTACTGCAAACTTGTCCTTTGTATATTCCACAAGCTGATTGAAAATATCAAGATATTTCTTATCATTGGTATCTCTGTAAATCATAAGAGCAGCAATAAGTGCTTCGTTATGTGGCCACCAGAGTTTCATATCGTGCTCATATGCTTCAGGTGGGTTTCCAAGACAGTCGAAGAAGTAAAGAATACCGCCGAATTCCTTGTCCCAGCCTTTTTCGAATGCCATATCAAAAATCTCAACAGCTTTTGCGTGCAATTCCTTGTCACCTGTCTGATTTGCCCTTTCCATAAGGAACCAACTACATTCGATATCGTGACCGGGGTTTACAACTCTGCCTTCAGTAATGTTAAGGCGAGGTGTTCCGTCAAGAGAAACCGATTCAAGTGTGCATCCTAAATCTTTCTTAACATGATATTTGAAAATATCTTCAACACATTCGTCAGCACGCTTGTTGTATAGTTCAGCATTTTCAGGGTCAACACGAAGCATAACTGATGTAACATTGAGAATAATCATAGGAATACCTAGTGCACGACCTGTTCGTGTTTCAGGGTAAGTCTTTGGACCAAGACCTGTTGGGTCAGCCATACCGTGATTAAGATTCCAGTACATATCGTATGATCGTCTTGCTCTTTCAAGGTGTTCTTTTTCACCTGTAATACCGTAGTATTCAGCATTAGCGATACAATAAAATGCTTCTGAATAGCAATATCTTCTCTGACGAAGCGGTTTACCGTCTTCAGTAACTGTAAAATAAAGTCTGCCGTCTGCATTTTTGTTTACACAGTAGTTTTCAAGGAAGTCGATACAACTCTTACTTGCGTCGAGCCATTCCTGTTTTACGCCATAAACGTGACAAAGATGCGCGAAAGTCCAACCGCATCTGCCTTGCATCCAAACGCTCTTGTCAGTAGAGTATACTTTTCCGTCCTTGTCAAGACAAGTGTAAACGCCACCGTGAACCTTGTCCATGCCGTTTTGGAGCCAAAAATCAGCAACGCTTTTAAGCTCGTCAGCAACCCATTTTCTTGTTTCTTTGAGATTCATTTCATTTCACCTCATATAAATAGTTTTATAACAGGAAAATTGTAGCATATAAAGAAGGTTTTGTAAAGAAAAAACAGAAACACAAATTATAATTTGTCGGGATGATATGTAATTAAAATCGAAACAAAAACCTTGTAGGGTCGCTTCACGAAGCGACCGTCCCAAAGTGTGTTGGTAACTTCATTCGGGCGCTTCGTGAAGCGCCCCTACATTCCAACCATATTGGTTTTATTTTATAATCGCAACACAGTTCCTTAATTACGAATTTCGAATTACGCATTACGAATTATCTCGACAAACTCCAATTTGTATGTCATTCTGAGCGTAGCGAAGAATCTCTCCAACAGTTAACATATCAACCAACGGAGATTCTTCGTCACTTCGTTCCTCAGAATGACAACGCAGGCGTGGAAGCCTGCCACTACGCGATTGC
>JAFQEE010000070.1 GCA_017399175.1 Clostridia bacterium
CTCGATGAAAAAGAACAGTTATATGCCGAAAAATTATTAGAGGTATATATTGATTCTTGCAACAAGTAGTTCGTTGAACCCCTTGCTACAAGCAGTCTGAGGTTAAGCGTAAAATTTACGCTTAACCTCTTTTTTGATTGTAAATAATGCTGAATTGTTATATATTTGATTGCGAAAAAAGTATATTCGTGTTATAATATAATAAAGAATCAAAAGGAGTGTGACCGTAAATGTTTGTTTTGGCAGATATGGAATGGATGACTAACGAAAACGGTCATTATTCCCCAACACAAATTGCTGCTGTAAAAGTTGATGAAAATTGGAATGAGGTAGATACCTTTAGTTCTTTCATAAGACCAAGGGATACGGCCTTTCACGATTGGGAACACGTTGCATACACCGGAGGGACTGCAACTGACTTCCTTCATGCTCGTAAAGGATATAATGTTTTCAAAACCTTCGATGAATGGTTGTCTGATGATGATGTGATTTTATGGTGGTATTTGGAGTCTGAATGTCTTTATAAAAAGCTCATTCAAATCATTGCAAAAATAAATGATAATCACAAGATGGTTAGCATTAACAGATATGTTGCCGAATATCTTGCAGGGCAACTAAATTCAAGAGGAAATGTTTATAAAGTTGCCGAAGGTCAAGGGGTCACTGTAGATGAAGAATTAAAGCACAATTCAGCAAACGATGTTAAGGTTATGCGAGAATTGATGTCGGTTATTCAATACCCACAGGAATTATTATTAAAACCTCTTGAAAAACCTGAAGAATCATCCGAACCACGTTCACAGGGAGAAGACCTTCCTTATCAGTACGATGAAGCAACGAATAAAATACACATTAAGGGATGCAAACATCTTGAAAACAGTAAATTTACAAAAGGATATTTATTATTAAAAACGGCATTTCGCAAAGGATTTATAGCTTGTGAATGTTGTAAAGAAGAGTATAAAAAAGAGTTCAGAGAACGAAACATTGACATAATTGACAGAACGGCATATACATATGTGTACAGTCCCGATTCTGAAGTGTATCATAGATATACTTGCGGACTGATTTTATCTGCTAAAACAATTATGGGTACAAGAACATACAATGCGATATTAAAAACAGGTAAAAAACCGTGTAAAGTATGCAATCCAACACCAACAGATGTATATAGACCGTTACCACCTCAATACAAAGAAAAAAGATTAGAAAAAAAGAAGATTCGACATTTATTGTCAAGCGAAGATGCTAAGGCCGTTAAAAAACAACGTGGAATTGCTGCTGAACGGAAAACAAAACTTGAAAACACTTCCCTTACTGAAGCAGAAATTAAGGATATTTACACTCTTACACAACCGGAGTTCGCTTTTTGGGCTGGAAAAGGTTATCAGACTTTCCATCTTCGTTCCTGTAGCAAACTTCAAGAATTATCAAATCTGAGAGGATTTAAAACATATAAACAAGCTGTTCGTGCCGGATTTACGCCTTGCAGAAAATGTAAACCCACTGCAAAGCACGATGTAAATGTGTCTATTCCTATCGGAAATCGTATCCGTATTGATGAAAAAATAGAAGATGTTGAAATAATGTGTAAAGAAGCAGGCTTCCCTTGCCATATGGAAGGTGCATACCTCTATATCGAAACCACAGTCGGAAAGTGGCGAATTAACATCGGAACTTCCCCTGTAAAGCTCGAACATATCAATTTGGCAAAGAATCCTAACTCTATTACTTATCATAAGCAACCAAGGATTTTTCTGTCGTTTATCGACACTTTTGACTACATTAAAAGACACGACACTGAACTTGCCAAAAAGAAGGCTAATGGAAAGGTTTTTGTGGAACTACCACCGGAAGAATAAAAGCAGTTGCCAAGAGTGGTCTTGACAACTGCTTATGAATTTAATAAAATATAACTGAAGCTGTACTACTGGTCGTTTCGGACGTGAGGAAAAGGATTTTCATTTTCCGCAGTAGCAAGGCTTCTTTTATTTTTTGCGATTTTCGTAGTCACGGTTGAGTTTTTCACTCCAATTATCAGCCATTTTCTTTCCTTGTCTTACATTGCAGACCGCTTCGGAAACCGTGTCATAAAGACAAGCCGTTCCAACTGAGTCAGGATGATAATTTACTGCTCGGTCTTCAGATATGCCAAAACCTCTTGCTGTTTCCACAGCATCAATATTTGCTGCCAAGAACATAAATTCCCATCCATATTTATTTTTTTGCTTTTCAACCATCTTTTTGATTTCATCACTACTGTATTTGTGGCTTGCGTTTTCCATACCATCTGTGGTGATAACAAAAATGGTGTTCTCCGGTACATCTTCAGGTCGAGCATACTTATGGATATTTCCGATGTGTTTAATCGCATCGCCCATTGCATCCAACAGAGCAGTACTTCCACGAACCGTGTAATC
>JAFQEE010000071.1 GCA_017399175.1 Clostridia bacterium
CTTCTTTTGTCCATATTCGTTTCTTTTGTCCTTTTTTCATTTCCATACCTCCACATTATATTTTAGCATAAGAAAAAGGTAGATACATGGTGGTTTTCCATGTGTCTACCTTTATTTTACTATTGCACCAAGCGGGTGGTTGTTTATTTACCACTCAAACTTTTCATTAAATACTTTTTCACCATTATTGTTATATGCTTCGAGGGTGAAGCCGTCAGGTGAAAGTGTCATTTTTGATGCCACGAAACCGCCGTTCATTTTACCACCGTCAATGTAGCCTACAATATCAGGGTGGTTGGAAAGCATTGACAATTCGTCTTCCGCTTCTGTACTGCCTAAAAGTCTGCATTCGTGGTAGTGACCTGAAAGAATAAGTCTTGTGCCGATACGGTCAAGCTCGTTCCAACCTGCTGTCGATAATTCTTCTTCGACATCGCAAAGTGTCCATGAATGAGAAATCGCAATAACCTTTTCATTTTCAAAGTTGACTGTTTTCATCCATTCCATCATATCCGCACGGTATTGACCGTAATTGTTCATTTCACCATATTCAGGGTGAGAATCTTCTTTATCTTCGCCGCTGTCAAGAACGATAAATGAATATGGTCCAATGTCAGTTGTGTAGTAGAATTCGTTAAGTCCTAATGAGTCAAGGATTTTTCCTGCGTACTGACCTCTTGTTTCGTGATTACCGCGAGCATAGATAACAGGCTTTGCTCCTCTTGATACTCTACCTGCAAATTCAACAGTATTTCTCACAACTTCTTCTTCAAAATCAACACCGGGAGTTGAATCACCAAGAAGAATAACTGAATCGTACTCACCAAGATTGCCAATTGCTTCATAAGCATCGCTTAATTCTGTGTGCCAGTCGGAAACAACAAGGTATGTCTGATTTTCGCTATCATTGTATTTAAACAGATATTCTCCTGAGTTTACTGTTTTACCACGATGACTGCCATAACTGTACTGCTCATAAACTCTTGTTGAGCCAACAGAATATGTATTGTTTCTTAAATGCTCGTAAGGAACGGAAATGCTGTGAATTTTTGAGTCAGAATTAAGTCTTCCGCCCATTTCGTCATAAACTTTGTAGTCTTTTCCCTTATAATTATATTCAACATAGCCTGTGCCGTAGTCGTTTGTTGAAAAAACTACGCTGTATTCACTTCCGTTATCAATAACTGACGGTGCAGATGTGATTTTGTATGGGATAACAGGGAAAATGTTGAAGATTCCAATCAAAAGAGTAACTGCAAGTAGTAAAGCAGTAATGGTTTTTCTTGTTCTCTGTTTGAATTTTGGCAAGAATAAAACAGAGAATGGCACAAATACAAGAACGGATGTTACTAAAAGTGAGTCTTTAAGATAAAGTAAAGTTGCGTATTTTGCTTCTCCGGTAAGGGCTATTACAGTATATACAACAGCAAAAATTATGGTAAAAAATGATAAAATTGAAGAAAGTGCTAATAATGCGGAATACCATTTTTCTTCGCCTGTAAGCTTTTTTTGTCGCATTAGTGTAAGTACACAAAGTAATACTGCATTTAAAACAAGAATAGGGAAAATAAGATGTAAAATTCCTTCATAACCAATAGTTAATTCAATAAAAATCCAATTCATTCTTCCTGCATAAAAAACTATAAGACCTATAACGGTCAATGCAAGTAAAAGTACAGGATAAGTCTGTGATTTAAAAAATTCTTTAATTCTGCTCATAAAATCATCCCTTTATTTCAATATATTTCAAGTATATCATCATAAAAAATGACTGTCAACAAAGGAGAAAATTACAAATATTACAGAACGATTAAAAAAGAATTACATTATTTTAAATTTCGTTGACAACACTAATTTTAAAAGTTATGCTATAATGGTAGAATTATACAATATAAGGAGGGACAAAAATGGAAGTTCTAGAATATGTTTTAAGATATATTCTTTGTTTTCTTGCTATAGCGGTTATTCTTAACTGTGTATGGTCGCTTATCCGTTTGCGTCCCGATAAAAAGGTGTATGCTGTTCTTGTTGATATGTCAAACAACAAGCAATATCCTATAACTTGTTATGAAGCATCTGTGGGCAGGAGTAAGATTTGTGATATTATTTTCACAAACTCAACGGTTTCTCGTTCTCATGCTGTGATTGCTTTGCGAAAAGACGGTTTTTATGTGTTTGATACAGAATCGAAATCGGGTGTTTATGTCAACGAAGAAAAAATCGAAAAAAGTGAAAAGCTTAATGATGGTGATGTAATTGCTTTTGGTACGGCAATTATGAAGTTCCATATCGGTAATGACGGAAATAACGATTATTCTCACAAAAAAGAGAAAAAGCAGAAGGAACAAAAACAGCCTAAACTCGTAAACCTTGTTGACGGAACAGAATTCACCATTGACGGTGATTTTGTTACAATCGGTAGGGCAAAGGGCAGTAACATTGAACTTCCTGCACCATATGTTTCGCGAAAACAGGCTGAAGTTTTTAAGGAAAAGAATAAATGGTATATTGAAAATATGGGTTCAATTACAAAAACAACTCTTAACGGTGAAACCGTGAACAGAGTAATTCCGTTGATTGACGGAGATGTTATAAGAATCGGTGACTTTGCATTTCTTTTTGAAATGTAAATCTTAGTTAAAAATCATAAAGGCAGGTGATAAAATATGCAGACAGTAAAAGCGAGAAATGTAAATCCTTATATAATGTTGTTCATAATTACTTTGTTCCAGCTAATATGCTTTCTATCGCTTGTAACAAGAGTTGATGAACAATACAGAAGTGATATTCTTATGACTTTTGGCGGATACCTTATGATTGAGTATGCATATTTTATCGGCGCAAGACTTGTTCTGGGCAGACGAGGTTTTGAGGTCGAACTTATTGCCTTTTTGCTTACATCAATCGGACTTTCCATAACAGCGAGTGTTTATCCCGACGGAATTGTAAAGCAATTTATTGCTGTGCTTGTGGGTATAGGCGGATTTGTTGTTCTTCAATGGGTTTTAAGAGATGTAAAATTCTGTAACAGTATGCGTATTCCTGTTGCAGTTCTTGCATTGGGCTTGTTGGTGTTTACTCTTGTATTTGCAAGGGCGACAAACGGTGCAAAAAACTGGATATATATTGGCGGAATTTCAATTCAACCGTCAGAGCTTGTAAAAGTAGCGTTTATATTTGTAGGTGCTGCTTCACTTGAAAAATTACAATCAAACAAAAGCCTTACAAAGTTTGTTGTATTTGCATTCGGTTGCGTTGGGGCTTTGTTCCTTATGTACGATTTCGGTACAGCACTCATTTTCTTCTTTACATTTATCGTGATTGCATTTATGCGTTCAGGTGATATAAGAACGATTGTGCTTTTATGTACGATAGCATTGATGGGTGGACTTTTGGTTCTTATGTTCCGTCCTTATGTTGCTAACAGATTTGAAGCCTATGGCCATGTGTGGGAATATTTTGATACGTCGGGTTATCAGCAGACACGAACAATGATTTATTCGGCAAGTGGCGGACTTTTCGGTGTTGGACTTGGCAACGGTAAGTTAAGAGATATTTTTGCAGCCACCGAAGACCTTGTTTTTGGCGTTGTTTGTGAGGAGTTCGGTATGATTATGGCAGGAGCAATTCTTCTTTCATATATTGCATTGCTTGTTTATTCAATCCGTCATTCAAAATATGCACGTTCATCATTCTATGCAATCTGTGCTTGTGCGGCATCATCACTTATGCTTTTCCAGGCAGCACTTAATGTTTTTGGTGTGAATGATATTTTACCTCTTACAGGTGTTACACTTCCGTTTATCAGCCGAGGCGGTTCAAGTATTATAAGTTGTTGGATGCTTTTAGCCTTTATTAAGGCTGTTGACAGAAGCACTTATCGTTTCGGAGGTGTTCGTCAATGAAAACCATATCAAAAAGAGCGTTAATTTTATATGCAATAATTCTGCTTTTCCTTGCAGGCTGCGGATTACTCTTTTATAATCTTGTGACAAATTCTTCCGATTGGGCTATGAACAGAGTGAATAAGCACCTGTATTCATCAGGCAGTCTTGCAACAGCAGGGGATGTAAAGGATGCAAACGGAATAGTCCTTGCAACAACGCAGAACGGAGCAAGAGCATATAACCAAAGTAAAAACATAAGACTATCTACACTTCATACTGTCGGTGATAATGCAGGGTTTATTGCAAGTGGTATCCAGACATCTTTTAAGGATGAATTGACAGGATATACACTTGTTGATGGTGTCTATAACCTTAAAAGATACGGAAAAGGTAACGACATAACCTTGACTATCAACTCCAATGTGTGTGCTACTGCATATAAGGCATTAGGCGAAAGAAAAGGCACAGTTGCCGTAATGAATTACAAAACAGGCGAGTTGGTGTGCATTGTTTCTACTCCGACTTATGATATTATGAACAAGCCTGATGACATTCTTACCGATACAACGGGAAAGTATGACGGAATATATATGAACAGATTTTTCTCGGGACTTTATACACCGGGTTCAACCTTTAAGGTTATAACTGCTGCCTGTGCAATCGAAAACATTCCTGATATTTATACCCGTACATTTGAATGCGAAGGAAAAATTCAGATTGGTGAGGGATATGTGATTTGTAGTGGTACTCACGGTGAAATTAACTTTGAAAAGGCTATGAACAAGTCTTGTAACTGTGCTTTTGCTACTATTGCGGACGAATTGGGAAGTGAAAAACTTACAGCAACTGCAGAAAGATTAGGATTCAACACCAAAAACCTTATCGTAAGTGATAAAATTAAATGTGCAAAGAGTAAGTTGAACTTAACTGAATCTGCACCATTGGATATTGGTTGGGCAGGAATAGGACAATATACAACTCTTATAAATCCTTGTCAGATGCTTACGATGATTTCTGCAATCGCAAATAACGGAACTGCTGTTTCACCGTATCTCGTAAGTGAAATAAAGAATCCTGAGGGTGAAGTTACATTTTTTGAGAAAACAGAAACTCTTGGAGAATTTTTCAGTCCGTCAGTTGCACAAAGCCTTGATAATCTTCTTCGTTCAAATGTGAAAAATCAGTATGGTGATTCATATTTCAAAGGAATGGATATGTGCGGAAAAACAGGTACTGCTGAAATAAGCGATGATGAGGACGCGAAACCAAACGCACTTTTCGTGGGGTATTCCAACAATGAAGATATGCCGTTTGCAATTATTGTTGTTGTGGAAAATACCACATCTGCCATAAAGAGCGCTGTGCCCATAGCATCCGCAGTAATGAGAGAAGTTAAAACTGAATATACAAACTGAAAAAAGCACTTACCGGACAAGTATCCGATAAGTGCTTTAAAAATTTTTTGATTAATTATTTATCGTATGTTTTTGTTGCACCGAAAAGACTACGGAAGAAACCGCCAAGTATATCGAAGAAACCTGCTTTTGATTTCATTTCGATTGTTTCGATTTCAAGAACACTACCTGATGAACTGTAAAGTGTAGCTGTAATTGTTGTGCTACCGTTTGAATTTGATGTGATTGTGAAGCTCTTTCCGTCATCTGATGTCTTTGTCTTGAAATTGCCGTTGCTTGTTGTCCATTCAATTCTTGAGCCTGATGGAAGTGTTTTGTTAGCATCAGCGTGAAGAACGATTGCATCCTTATAACGGATTGTTTTTACAGAAGGCTCTCTGATTACAATATAATTGTTATTTGTTGTGAAAGAAATAGTTTTTGTTGATGCATTTGCAACAGCAGAAGTTACATCAGTATCTCTTCCGTTATTGTCAACATAAGCTTCTGTAACAGTAGCAGAAACTGTCGCAACAGCTTTCTTTGCCTTTAACTTAAATGTGTAAAGTGTGTGTGCTGAACTGTCGAATGATTTTGTAGCTGCAGCGGCAAAAGTAACTTTACCTGCAGTATTACCATTAACTGCAGCAGCGATGTTTGAATCTGCAACAACAGCGGAATCAGCAACATATTCAAATTCAGATGTGTTGTATGTTACCTGGTGAGTTAAAGCGGTAAGATTTGAGTTAGCAGAAACAGAAACAGTAAATGTAACAACAGTTCCGTTGTTGATTACTGACTTGTCAGCCTTAACAGTAACTACGGGTGTACTTGCAGCAAAAGCAGTAGGCATAATTGCCAAAAGCATAAGTGCTGCCAAAACGATTGAAAGAATTTTCTTCATTATGATTATCTCCTTTAATATAAATTGTATTAATGCGTATGTTTCGTATAAGTGATTATAGAAAAATTTTCAAGGAATGTCAAGAAGTCATTGGTAATTTAAAGAAATATACCTGCATATTTCATCATAATCATTTCTGACTTTTTCATTTATGACACATTCCAAAATTTTTTCGAGAATTTTACCGATTTCTTTCCCTTTAAAGCCCATAGCAATCAAGTCGTTGCCGTTGATTTTTAAATCCTTGATTGAAAAACACTCTTGCCCATTGATAATTTCATCAATTATTGAGTAAGTTGTCTTGTAAAAATCTTCTCCACGGAAATAGAGGGGATTTTGGGCAGAATTGTCACAGTATTTTATGTGAATCAAATCGAAAATCAAGTCTTTACCGATTTTTGACATAATCTTTTTAAGTCGTTTTTTATCGGGATAGATATTATTGTTCACCATAATAGGGGAATCGTGCAAAGCAACCAAGGTAACAACCTTGTTTTTTGTTTCGTTATCAAAACGAAGTCGTGTCATAATGCTTTCTGTTAATTCAGCACTTTTTTTAGGGTGACCATAATAATGCTGTTCACCCTTTTCGTCAAAATGAGCAACAATGGGCTTGCCTATATCGTGGAAAAAGAGCGACAGACGGATAACCGCGTCTGGTCGGCTTTTTTCTACTGCTTTTAATGTATGAGTATATACATCATAACAATGATGGTGGTTTTGTTGGTCAAAGCCTATGCTTGCTTTGAATTCAGGAATAAACACCGTTATAACATCGGAAAACTCCTGTAAAACATTATAAACATTCTTACCGCAAATAAGTTTTGTGAATTCTTCACGAATTCTTTCAGCAGAAATGTTTTTAAGCAAATCCTTGCACTTGTGAATTGCATCTTTTGTGTTTTCTTCAATAGTAAAGCCTAAAACAGAAGAAAATCTTAATGCACGAAGAATTCTGAGGGCATCTTCACGAAATCGTGTTTCGGCATTTCCTATACAACGAATAGTCTGATTTCTAATATCATCCATTCCGCCAACAAGGTCGCAGAACCCTGATGAAAAGTCATAGGCTATTGCATTCATCGTAAAATCACGACGAATCACATCATCAGAAAGTTTTTCTGAAAAAACGACTTCATCGGGATGACGATTGTCGGAATAAGTGCCTTCACTTCGATATGTGGTTATTTCAAGAGGCTCATTGTCGATAAGTACCGTCACCGTACCGTGCTTTATGCCTGTTTCAACAACACGAAAGTCTTTAAAAACCTTTTTAACCTGTTGCGGTGTGGCATTTGTTGTAATGTCAATATCACCTATTGGTAGTCCCATAATATAGTCACGAACACTACCACCGATTAAAAATGCCTCAAAACCGTTGCTGTTGAGCATGTCAATTGCAACCTTTGAGGCAGGCTTGAATTGATTATTGCTGTTCATTTAATGCCTCTTGGAGTGCGAGCGCCAACTGGTCAGGGCATGAAGTTGATTTGAACCCGCATTTTGTACCTTTTATAAGCGGAATGATTTCTTCTGCTTTTCTTCCTTCAATAAGTGCTGCAATACCTTTAAGATTGCCGTTACAACCACCGAAGAATGAAACATTTTTTACAATTCCGTCCTCTAATTCAAAAGAGATTTCACGGGCACAAGTGCCTTTTGTTTTATATTTGTAATCCATTATTTTACCTCACAGATTTTATTTGAAAGTGTAACAAGTTCTTCCATTGTAAGTGCCTCTGCACGAGCAGTAGGTGAAAGACCTGCGTTTTCGATTGCAAGTGCAAGTTTTTCTTTTTCGAGTCCCATTCCGCTTGCAACAGAATTGAGAATTGTTTTTCTTCTCTGTGCAAATGCTGATTTTACCATTTTAAAGAAAACTTTTTCATCAGTAACCTGATAGTTGCCTTTTTTAGTCAAATCAAGTTCAATTACGCAACTGTCAACCTTTGGACTTGGCATAAATGAACCACGGGAAACATCAAAAAGTTTTTTTGTCTGTGCATAGTAATTGACAGCAACTGTAACGGCACCGCTTTCTCGTGAACCAACCTTTGCACAAAGACGGTCAGCGGCTTCTTTCTGCACCATTACAACGATTTTACTGAATGGTAGTTTTTCCTCTAAAAGTCGCATTATAACAGGGGATGTAATATAGTATGGAAGATTTGCACACACAAATATTTCCATTCCGTCAAAATGCTCTTTTATAATTGCATCAAGGTCAGCTTTGAGAATATCCTCATTGATAAGTGTAAGATTGTCGTGTCCCGCAAGTGTGTCGTGGAGTACAGGAAAAAGTCTTGTATCAAGTTCAACACAGACAACCTTGTCACATCTTTCGAGAAGTTCTTTTGTAAGAACACCTACGCCTGCACCGATTTCAAGCACACCGATTTTACCGTCTGTACTTTCTCTTACAGCATCAGCCATTCGAGGACAAACGGTAGGATTGACAAGGAAATTCTGACCTAAGCCCTTTGAAAAGGTAACATCGTGGTCAGCCATAACCTTTTTTATAACCGATATATCAGTAAGGGTATAATTTTTCTTATCCAATGTATTCAGCCTTCACTTTACCAAGTTTTTTCATACCTTCTATGATTTTTTCGTCAGAAGGAGTTGAGAAATTCATTCTGAAACAGTTTGTCTGTTCATCATTTATCATAAATGCAGTACCCGGTACAACAGCAACCTTATACTCGATACATTTTTTCACAAAATCAAGCATATTTACATTTTCGGGTAACTCGCACCATACGAAAAGACCGCCTTCAGGACGAACATATTTAACGAAATCACCGAGTTCGCTGTCAATCAGGTCGCACATAAGATTTAATTTTCTTCTGTAAATCTCGCGGATTTTTTCGATGTGAGCATTTACATCGTTCTGTTCCATCCATTTGTCAACAAGCATCTGTGAAAATACAGGAGTATGAACGTCAGCAGCCTGTTTACCTACTGTCATTTTAGCAATAATAGGTGACGGTGCAACGATATAACCGACACGGATACCGGGTGCTAAAAGTTTTGAAAATGAACCTGCATAAATAACAATACCGTCTTCGTCAAAACTCTTGATTGACGGAATGTCTTCACCTGAAACTCTTAAATCACCATAAGGATTGTCTTCAAGAATAAGAAGATTATACTTTTTAGCAAGTTCGTAAACTGCCTTTCTCTTTGCAAGGCTCATTGTAGCACCTGACGGATTCTGAAAGTTTGGTATTGTATAAATAAATCTTGGGTTTTCAGCATTTTTAATAGCATTCTCCAATGCTTCAATATTCATACCGTCTGCTTCAACAGGAACGCCCGAGAGCTTACAACCGTATGAACGGAAACAGTTAAGTGAACCGATAAATGAAGGACATTCGCAGATAACAGTATCACCTAAATCGCAAAGTGCCTTTGTAGCAAGGTCCATAACCTGTTGTGCACCTGATGAAATAATAAGACTGTCAAAATCTTTTCCTATATTATATCTGTCTTTAACAAAAGTTGTAAGTCTGTCAATAAGAGGTCTGTAACCTTCTGTTACACCATATTGTAATGCAGTAATCGGAGCAGTTTCAAAAATTTCTGCTGATATTTTTTTGATTTCATCAACAGGGAAAGAAGATGCGTCAGGATTTCCCGCTGCAAACGGAATGATTGACGGGTCCTGAGTAGCTTTTAAAATCTCACGGATTGCAGATGGCTGAAGCGATGAGATTCTTTTTGAAAAATAGTAATCCATAAATTAGTCACCTTGTGTTATGTTTTTTATCATTTTACCATATAATGCAAATCATTTCAATAAATACAAACAAATACAAAATTAAAAAATTTTTTAATTAATTCTACACAATTCGACAAATCTGTGCTATAATGATATGGTAAAATATGTCAAAAATGGTAGAGGAGTGGAAATAATGACACAATTTGTTCGAAAATTAGACCACATGGGAAGAGTTGTTCTTCCAGCAGAGTACAGGAAAAAGACAGGTATTGACGACCTTGCTGAAGTACGCATTACTGAAAAGGACGGAAAAATAATCATCGAAAAGCTTTCTCCTTGTTGCAAAATATGTGGAGCAGAAGAAAAACTTAATAAAGAAATGGAAGTTTGCGAAGATTGTATCGCAAAAGTTAAAGCTCTTTAAAAAGAAAGACAGGAAATGAGATAAAACTCGAGGGCGACACTGCATAAGAAAGTTAAGGTTTTTATCGTTTCTTTTCCGCTAAAACATTATGAAAAAATCCCGTAATACACAAAGTATTGCGGGATTTTTGTCATTTCCTTTAAACGAAAAACAACCTGATAAAAACTGCTTCGCACCTTAGAATATGATAGTTTGGATATAGAACAAGGCAAAAAGCACAGAAATCCTTTGTGGATTTCGAGCATTTTTAACGCGGTTATATGCCAAAATATCATATTATAAGGCTTAAATTTCTTATGTAGTGTCGCCCCAATCCTGTCTTTTTTTGTTATCCAAAATGCTTTATCAGATTTTCATATTGCTCGTCGGTGATTGATGTAATTGCACCGTGGCGAGGAAAAAACTCCATGCTGTAATCGTCGGGATTAACGGGGAGAAAGTTTTCAAAATCAGTTGTCTGTTGCATAAAGAAACGGTCTGTGCCGTATTCATCCATAATCATAACCCATTGGTCTGTGCCTGTGATGTTATAGATTTCGCTACCCTCAACTCCTGTTTTTGCAAGGGATACAACAACTGAATTTTCGTCATAAGGACCAGTCAAGTTCTTGCTTGTTGTATATGCGATTGTCTGGTCCTCATCATGCTTGAAATAAAGATAATATTTACCGTTTTTCTCGTTGTATGCAATATCACCGTCAATGGTCTGTATTCCCGGACGCTCATATAAAAGCTTTGGTTCAGTTATGGTCTTAAAGTCAGTTGTATGTGCGTAATACATCTGTGCAACATCATTTTTTTCGTCAGAATGTGCCCAGTAAAGCATATACATTTCTGTTTTTTCGTCCCAGATAGCCTGTGGAGCCCACGCTCTTGTGGTAGTTGCAAAATCACCGCCAAAATCGCGGATATCAATAATTGTTTCATCTGTCCAATTGATTAAATCACTTGATTTCCAAGTAACAAGCGCGTGATTGGATGTCCATCCTTCGTCACTTTTCATATCTGTACCCACAATGTAATAAAATCCGTCATTACCCTTTACAATATATGGGTCACGGACACATTTTTTACCTTTTGTCTGAATAATTACAGGCTCATTGTTATTGAGTGCCTGAAAGTTATATCCGTCTTCACTTACAGCAAAGTGAATTCTTTCCTGTTCAGGTCTGTTGCCCACAAAATAAGCAAAAAGATATTTACCGCTTTGGCTTTTTGCAGGAATTGCATATTCTGTATTGTTCATTATATAACACCTTATTTCAATTTGGCTTTTGATTAAGTATAACGAAAAAACAAACAAAAGTCACTTGACGGGATGAATAAATAAACACATAGGTTTTTGTGCAGAATTATTTTTCAAAGTTTTTGTATATTTAGTTTATATAATACTTTTTTATAGGCACGAAATTTTTGTGGGGCAGTGCACGATTTCTTCGTGTGGTAATTGATGTATTAAAATTTGTCGGGGAGATATTTGTAGGGGCTGGCGTCCCCGACAGCCCGAAACAAGTGTACCTGTAAATCGACAACGGGTCGTCGAGGACACCGACCCCTACGAAATGCTAACTCGTCCATAGACTAGTATATAAGATGATAGTTTTTTATTGATTTTAACCATTGTATATGCTAAAATAACTATGTATATAGATTATAGGGGGATTTTTCCATGTGTAAGTTTTATGCTGAATTAAAAGAAAACGGTGCGGTTGTTCGTTGTAACAGTTTTGACAACGAATATTTCTCATTTAACTATGAAAAGAAAGACGACAGCATCAAGGGTGTACTCATAGCAAAAAAAAGCTTTGAAATGCAGAGTCTTGTAGTGGAATATGAAAAGGATTTTGACGATGATGACCTTTTCTATGCAAACGGTTATCAGGCTTGGACAACATCTCGTGAATTTTCAAAGAACGATACATTTGACGGACTTTTTGAGCCTGCAAAAATCACAAAATTCACAGCTCACTTTGCAGGTCTTTCAGGTGACTATCATTTTGAAAAATATGGTAAGAAAGGTCAGTTCCATTCTTATACATATTGCTATTTCCGTGAAAGAGGCGAAAAGGAAATCAAACTTTACGGTTCAAAGAGTGAACGCAAGGGCTTCACAATCTTTGAAGTTGATATGAACGACGAAAAGTTCAGAGTAAAGAAAGATGTTGAAGGACTCCGACTTACAGCAGGTCAGGAATACGAAATGTTCGATATCGCAATTATCGAAGGCGATATGGACAAAGTTATGGATAAGTATTTCTTTGATTTTGTTGGCTGTAAAAAGCCTGCAATCAAACACCTTTCGGGTTACACATCATGGTATAACTATTTCCAGAACATTGACGAAAATATTATTATCCGTGACCTTAACGGCCTTGACAGAGCAAGTGAAGAAGTTAACATCTTCCAGGTTGACGACGGTTATCAGCACGCTGTTGGTGACTGGCTTATTACTGACCACAAAAAATTCCCTAAGGGCATGAAATATATTGCTGACGAAATTCACAAGAAGGGTTACAAGGCAGGTATCTGGCTTGCTCCTTTCAGCGCTCAGACATCTTCAATTATCGCAAAGAAACATCCTGACTGGCTTATCAGATGGAATAAAACAGGCAAAAAGATGCTTGGTTGTCAGGGCTGGGGTGGTGCATATACACTTGATATTTACAACCCTGATGTTCGTGCATATATCAAGAAAGTTTTCGATACAGTTCTCAATGTTTGGGGATATGATATGGTTAAGCTCGACTTCCTTTACAGCCAGTGTATCGAACCTCGTAACGGCAAAACTCGTGGCGAAATTATGTGCGACGGCGTAGATTTACTTCGTGAAGCTTGCGGTGATAAGTGGATTCTCGGTTGCGGTGTGCCTCTTGGTGCTTGTATGGGTATTTTTGATGCTTGCCGTATCAGCTGTGATGTAAACAAGAACTGGAAATTTGAACTTAAAAAGAGTCTTAACATTAACTCTATCGTAACTGGTATCAGATTTAACAACGAAATTCCATCTTCACAGAATGCAATCACAAATACAATTTTCCGTAATCACCTTGACGGCAGAGCATTCTGTAACGACCCTGATGTATTCTTCCTTCGTGACATCAATATCGGTTATAACTGGGAACAGAAGCTTCTTCACGGTAAGGTAAACAGCATTTGCGGTAATGTTCTTTTCGTTTCTGACAACGCAGGCGATTTTGATGATAACAGAATTGATGTTCTCAAAGATTTCTTCAAGGACAAGGATTACAAGGTGAATTTTGCAGAATTTGAAAATGATGATGTAATTCGTCTTGACTTTACAGAAAATGGTGTTGACAAGACACTCAGACTCAACCTTGATTCAGGCGAAAGCAACGTATTTGAGGTGCTTTAATTTTTGGCAACCACTGATTAAAATTTTATGTATATGCCTTGGTGAATAAATTTTCGCCATTTCGTCCTAAAATCCTCGTTAATACACAAAGTATTGCCTGCGGTTTTAAAACAAAATGGCATAAAATTTATTTTCACAATCCATACACAACAATTTTATCAGCGGTCGCTAATGTTCTATTTTAGTTTTAGGGGAAATAAAATGAAATTAGCGGTTATCGGTGGCGGCGGAGTCCGCTCAATGTTCCTTGCAAAAAGTATTGCAGGCAGAGCAGAAAAGATGGGTATAAAAGAACTTGTCTTTATGGATAACAATGAGAAAAAATTAAACATATACGGCAAGATGGCGAGAGAAGTCTCTCGCCGTCTTTGTCCTACTTTGAATTTCACATTGACAACTGACGGAAAAGAAGCAATTACAGATGCTGATTATGTTATAACAACCATTCGTGCAGGCGGTGACAGAATGCGTTGTCGTGACGAGAGAATTGCACTTGATTTAGGCATTCTTGGTCAGGAAACAACAGGTGCAGCAGGATTTTCATTTGCTATGAGAAGTATTCCTGCCTTAAAAGAATATTGTGAGCTCGTAAAACAATATGCAAAGCCTGATGCTATGGTGTTTAATTTTACAAATCCTGCAGGGGTTGTGTCCCAGACACTTCGTGATATGGGATATGATTTCACATATGGTATTTGTGATGCACCAAGCGGAATGCTCCGAAGATTTGAAGAACTTTACGGTTATCCCGAAAATCATCTTGAGGCACTTTGCTATGGTCTTAATCACTTATCTTTCTTCAAATATATCAAGGCAGACGGTGTAGACATAACTTCTAAAATCGTAAGTGATGATAAGGCTTATGAGAATACAGATTTGAGATATTTCAGCAAGGATTTCTTAATGCGAAAACAGTATGTGCCCAATGAATATATGTATTATTTCTATAATCGTGAAAAGACTGTTGAAAATATCCTTAATGCAGAGCGTACTCGTGGTGAACAGATTGCTGATATCAACGAGAAAATGACAGAAGAATTGTCAGCGGTTGATATCGAAAACAACTTTGAAAAAGCACTTGAAATATTTAATTATTACTATGGACTTCGTGAGAATTCATATATGGCAAGTGAAACGGGCGAAAAACGAAATTCCATATGGCATTTTGATATGTATGCACCTGATGACGGTGGATATGCAGGTGTTGCACTTGGAATTATTGATGCAAAAAATTCAACTGAAAAGAACAGAATGATTGCTTGTATTCCAAATGACAACAAGGCGATTGACTTTCTCGACGAAAGCGATACTGTTGAAATTTCCTGTGAAATTAAGAATGGCAAGGTGACACCCATTGAAATTGGTGATGTGCCTTTTGAAAATAAAGAGATTATCACAAGAGTCAAGGCTTATGAAAGACTTGCATCAAAGGCGATTATAAATTGTGACAGAGAAAGTGCGGTTGACTGCCTTTATCTGCATCCTTTGGTGGGCTCATATTCACTTGCGGAGAAATTAGTTGACAGTTACATTGAACTTAACAAAGATTTTACAGGAGAATGGAAATGAGTTTTGTTGCTGCTTTCGGAAAACTGAATGTTGATTTGCTTTATTCGGGAATGCCGCGAATTCCAAACGAAGGCGAAGAAATCTACTCAAAGGATTTCAGAGTTTGTCTTGGTGGCGGACTTCCTGCAACAATGATAAATTGTTCTCGTTTAGGTGTTCCTGCAAAAATAGGCACTTTTTTAGGTGATGATATGTTTTCGCAGTTTGCGAAAAGTGAACTTATTAAAAGCGGAACACAGTACGAAATCTTTGAGAGTACAAATTACCCTTTGAATGTGACTTCTGCCATTATTACAAGTACTGACAGAACTTTTGTGTCGTACGGTGGCACAGAAACTTATTCTGACGAGATGCTTGAAAAAATTTACAATGCACTAAAAGGTGCAAAAGTTGTTGCTATGCAGGAAAAAATTATACCTGTATATAAGGAACTTAAAAAAGACGGTACAATCCTTGTTCTTGACACGGGTTATAGCGAGGATATGACATTTCAAAAACACAAGGAATTAATAGAAATTGCCGATTATTATACTCCTAATATCGACGAAACAGAAAAACTGACGGGTACAAGGGATTACAAAAAGGCACTCAAAATTCTCGGTGAACATTTTGAGAAACCTGTTGTAAAACTTGGCAAACAGGGTTGTGCAGGTTTTGACAAAGATTATTTTGTTGTTGATAATATCGACGAGTTTTCTTGTGTAGATGCAACGGGTGCAGGTGATGCCTTTCTTTCAGGCTTTATTTATGGACTTTATAATGATTTTGATTTTAGAAAGTGCATTTTAGCAGGTAACATTACAGGTGGTAAGTGTGTTACGGGTGTAGGTTGTTTGACAGAATACATAACAAAAGACGAAATAAAAGATTATTTAGAAAAATATAAGCATTTGGTTAAATAATACTTAAACAAAGCATCAAACTTTGTAGGGGCAGGTCTCCGTGCCTGCCCGTAAGGAGTCTAATATGTTAAAAAATTCAGATTAGAAAGAAAAATTAAAAAAGCAGTAAATAAGACTGTAAAAGAATTTGAAAACAGCATACCGAAAATTTCGGGACATTTCTTTTATGGCTCGGTTGATATATCACCAAACAATCTAGTAATCTGGTATTTGTTCAATACTAATGATGAATTGACATTAGCAAAAGAGAATGGATTGTGTGATAGTTTGATTTCACAAACAACACAAAACCTTCTTGATGAAGGCTATCCAAAAGAGGCGTTCGAAAGAACAAAAATTCAGGTTGCTGAAAAAATAACCTATGCAAATGAAGTGCAAGAACAAATTGATAATATTATGGAAAGCTTATTAAATAAAAAAGTAATGATAAGTTTCACAACAGAGCAGGATAATGAAGAAAAAGCAAATGGTGATTATCATTTTTATTTTCAATAATCACGGGCAGGCACTTAAGCCCTGCCTCTAAAAAATGCTCTGTTAAATGATACTAATCGGGTGAGAAAATGGATAAAAAAGTTGATATTTCAAATCAAATGGCGACTGCTCCCGTGTGGAGTCTTATAATTAAACTGAGTATTCCTGCAATTTTGGCGCAGATAGTAAATCTTCTTTATAACATTGTTGACAGAATTTATATCGGTCATATGGAAGATGTGGGAACAATGGCAATCACAGGCATTGGATTGTGCTTTCCTGTAATATCATTGATTAATGCATTTACTATGCTTGTGGCTCAGGGCGGTGCACTTCGTGCTGCCATTGAAATGGGAAAAGGCGATATCAAAAAGGCAGAGAAAATTCTTGGTAACTGTTTTGTGTTATTGTTCTTCTTTGCTATTGTATTGACCATATTGTTTATGGCGTTTGGTGAAAAACTTTTAATGGTTTTCGGTGCAAGTGAAGAAACAATAATATACGCACTTCCATATATGCAGATTTATTCAGCTGGTTCAGTTTTTGTAATGATTTCCTTGGGACTTAATATGTTTATAACAACACAAGGCTTTACAAAAATCAGTATGGCAACTGTGCTTATAGGTGCGATTTGTAATATTATTCTTGACCCTATATTTATTTTTGCTTTTGATATGGGAGTTAGGGGAGCTGCTGTTGCGACGATTATTTCTCAGGCTGTTTCAGCGGTATGGGTATTGTCTTTTTTACTTGGTAAAAAGACAAAAATAGGAATTAAAAAAGAAAATCTTTTACCATCTGCAAAAATTCTTTTACCTGTATTTGCACTTGGTATTTCTCCGTTTATTATGAATGCAACAGAAGCTGTAATTAATGTGGCATTTAATTCATCATTACAGAAGTATGGCGGTGATATTGCCGTTGGTGCAATGACAATTTGCACTACAGTTTTTCAGATGGCATGGGTACCTGCACAAGGTATCGGTCAGGGTGCACAGCCTATAATCAGTTATAACTATGGTGCAAAAAATGCTGACAGAGTAAAGCAGGCTTTTAAAGCATTTTTGACTATTTGTTTCTCTTATGTATTCGTATTCGGGATGGCAATTGAGCTGTTTCCACAGTTCTTTATAGGAATATTTAACGACAATCCTGAACTTGTGGAAACTGCAACATGGACAATTCGTCTTTATGGTTGTGCGATGGTGTTCTTTGGAATACAAATGGCAGTTCAGCAGACTTTTATTGCTCTTGGTAAAGCAAAAGCATCACTTTTTATTGCTTGTTTGCGAAAGGTAATTCTTTTAGTGCCTTTGATTTATATTTTACCTAATTTCTTTGAAAATAAGGTTTTTGCAGTATTCCTTGCAGAGCCTGTTTCTGATGCTATATCAATAATAACTGCATCAGTTGTATTTTTCTTTGTGTTCAGAAAAGAAATGAAAAATCTGAAAGCAGAAAACCAATTAAAATAATACTGTACAAAAATAATTGTTTATGATAATATAATTGTGTATACAACTATATGTTGAAGGAGAAAATGAAAATGGAAAAAGAAATTTATGCTCTTGCCTTTGATATTGGCACAACAGGTGTTAAGACTTGTCTTTTCAAAATAGGAAAGACAATCGAACTTATCTCTGCTGCAAGTGAGGGCTATAAACTTTATATTATGCCTAATGGCGGTGCTGAACAGGACCCTGACGAATGGTGGGCTGCAATGTGTTCAACATCAAAGAAAGTTATGGCAGAATCAGGTGTTGACCCTAAAGATGTTTACGGTATTTCATTCTGTTCACAGATGCAGGGGCTCGTTCTCGTTGATAAAGACGGTAACCATGTTCGTCGTGCATTCAGTTATATGGACCAGCGTGCAACAGAAGAACTTAAAAAGGGTATTGCATACGGACCACAGATTGCCGGTGCAAACATCTTTAAACTTCTTCCATCACTTGCAATTACAGGTGCTGTTGCAGCAAGTGTTAAGGACCCCGTATGGAAATATAAGTGGACAGAGGCACACGAGCCTGAAAACTTCAAGAAAGTACATAAATGGCTTGATGTTAAAGAGTATCTTATCTGCCGTATGACAGGCGAATTCGTAATGACAAAGGACTCTGCTTTTGGTGCTTTGCTTTATGATATTAATAAAAAATGCTGGAGTCCTACAATTTGTAAGCTCCTCGGTGTCAATATGGACCACCTTGCAAAGATTGTTGACTGTACAGATAAAATCGGTACACTTCGTGCTGAACAGGCTGAACAGTTAGGTCTTGTGCCTGGAATTTCTGTATTTGGTGGTGGCGGTGACGCTACACTTATCGGTGTTGGTGCGGGTGCAACAGGTCTTGGTGATACTCATATTTATCAGGGTACATCTGGTTGGGTTTCAACTGTTGTTGATAAGAGTATTGTTGACGCAAGTGCTATGATTGCTGCTGTTGTTGGTGCTGCTGACGGAATTTACAACTATTTTGCAGAGCTTGAAACTGCAGGTAAATGCGTTGAGTGGGTTAAGGACCACTTGGCACTTGATGAAATTGACATCTATCTTGATAAACAACATGACCTTAAACATAAAAATGCAGATATGGAAGTTGTTTATACAAATCTTTACGACTATATGATGGCTGTTGTGGATTCAATCCCTGCAGGCAGCGGCGGAGTAATCTTTACACCTTGGCTTCATGGTAATCGTTGTCCGTTTGAAGACCCTAATTCAAGAGGAATGTTCTTTAATATCAGCCTTGAAACAGGCAAAACAGAACTTATCAGAGCAGTTGTTGAAGGCGTTTGTTTCCACCTTCGTTGGTTTATCGAAACACAGGACAAAAAAGTCAAGACATCAAATACAATCCGCTTTGTTGGTGGTGGTGCTCTTTCAGCTGTTACAAGTCAGATTCTTGCTGACTGTACAGGCAGAGTTATTGAAACTGTTGCAAGTCCACAGAATGTTGGTTCTGTCGGTGCTGCTGTTCTTATCGCAGTTAATGCAGGTATCATTTCAAGTGTTCAGGATGCGAAAAAACTTATTCCTGCTGTGAATACATACATTCCTAACAAAGAAAATAAGGCAGTTTATGATAAGAACTTTGAAGTGTTCAAAAAACTTTATAATTCAAATAAAGCAAACTTTGAAGCACTTAACGCTGTAAAATAAAAAATATTCAAGAGGATAGGTCACTATCCTCTTTTTTCTTGTTGCAAAATCTTGCGAGAAATTGTATAATAAATATGTATGTAGTTCGGAGGTGTTAGTTTGGCAAAAAAAGACGAACGTATAAACAATATGAATAATGAAACAAATGCTGTTTTTGATGATAAACCTTTGGAAAAAAAGGCAGTAGAAGAATTACAGGAAGAATTTTCTTCAATATTCAACGAAGATTATGACGATACTGAAGAAGATGTAGTGTGGGATGAACCTAATGAAAGTTTTCCTGTATTTCCTTTCCGAAGAAAAGAACGATATGGGAATTATCCTAATGTAGTTGACGAAAAGGAAGAAACTCCAAAAGAAAAAAAGGAAAAGAAATCTGTTTTCCCTTGGAAGAAAAAGTCGGAAAAGGACAATACTGAAGATAAATCAACAAAAGGAAAAACAGAATCTGTTGAAGATAATAAAAAAGAAAAAGAACCTGTTATCGAAGACGAAGAAATCGCTGTGGTTGAAACTGCTGACGAAACAAATGTAGTTGAAGAACAAAATGACACGGTTGAAGAAGTAGCAGAAGAACAAGAAGCGGTAATTGAAGAAATTCCTACTTTTGAAGAAGATGATGAAGAGGAAACTGTCAAGGAAGAAATAACCGAAACTCCTGCGAAAAAGAAATTCCAGTTACCTGTTATGCCTTGGACTTTAAAGAAAAGCAATGCTCAGAACGAAGATGTTCAACAAGAATCTTCTTCAAACGAAACTGAAAAAACAATTGAAGAAGTTCCATCTTTTGAAGAAATAGTTGAGGAGAAAAAAGAAGAAGCGGTAATTGAAGAAACTGAAACTCCTGAAATTGTTGAAGAAATTGAAGATGAATTTTCTGTTGAAGAAACTCCAATCATTGAAGAAGAAATTAAAGAAGTAGTAGTTGAGATTCTTCCGCCTTTTGAAACAGTTAATGTTGTAGAGAATTTCGAAGAAATTCCACCGTATGAAGAAGAAAAGGCTGAAGAATCAGTTGAGTTGCTTCCACCATTTCAGGTTGGTGAAGTGCCGGTGACTATACCAATTTCTGAAGAAGATAAACAGGAAGAGTCAAAGCCTGTCAAGAAGAAAAAGGTAAAAGAGCCGAAAGCAAAAAAAGAAAAGGTTCAGCAGGGCGATAATGAGCCACTTACAAAAAAAGACCACATAACATTTGTGCTGGCTATTGTGGCACTTGTTATGGCTGTTGCTTTTGTGTTCTTGAAATTCTTGCCTATGAATAATAATGGTGGGAAAACACCTGAAAACAACATGGAAACAGGAGCAAAACTTTCTGAAATTCAGGTTGTTCGCCAGAGCACAGGGGATAAGTATGTTCAGTCGGATATAGAGAATGTTTATTATTCAGTTTCTTCCGAAAATGAAGTTAAGTATTTTGAATACGAAAATGGTGCTATGAAACTGATTCAGGCAACAGATGTAGTTAATGCTCAGGTTACTATGGATAAGGAAAAATTACCTGTAACAATTAATTATGTAAAAACAAATGACAGCATTTTCGGTATCAGCATTTTCCGTTCAGAAGACAATCCGGGAAGCACAGTACATAATGTAATAACCTTTAAGCTTGTTGATTTGCCCGAAAAACATAAGACTGATGGAAAAGCACTTTTACTTGCTGTTGCAAATTCGGAGTCGTCATCGAGAAGATATAATCTTTGGACAGACAGTTTTATAGTTGACCTGAAGTCTGGTGACACCACAAGATTTTTAACTGAAGATAATAGTGATTCATATTCCGTTGCATATTCAGTTCTTACAAATTCTGCTTATGCTACCGATGGTGAAATGATACCATTCTTCACTACAAGAGAATATGGTGACGGTAGTGGTAAAAAAGACCTTTTTGTAAAAAACGGAGCAAATGAATCCTTGTTTGCAACTGATGTGTATGGTGAGTACATTTATGCTGACAAAGATGTGATTGCATACCTTAAAGCCACAGAAACAGGCTTTAACATTGTAAAAAAGGAAGATACAAAGGAAGAAAAGGTTGTATTTTCTTTGTATGGAAATTTCAGCACAGATTACCTTTATCATCAGGAATATATTCTCAATAAAAATGACGGCAATCTGTACAATGCAAAAACAGGTGAAGAAATTGCACTTGCAGGATATAAAATGTCAAGTGCAGAAATGATGAGCATAAGTCCTGATGGAAGATATCTTGTTGTCCTTGGTACAGTCAACAGCGTTGCTGATTATCAGGTGCATATTTTCGATTTAAAAAAGAATGATTATGCAAAATATGAGGAATTGAATTTCTCACAACACTACAATTTATCTTTTGTTGATGAAACAAAGGCGATGTATGTGGTTGTTGACCCGAATGGCGGATACGAGCAGGTCGTTTTTGATGTTTCAAAAGCGTTTTGAGTTTTAAATATATCAGGTAGGGTGTAAAAACTCTGCCTGATTGTTATATTGATTGTGAAAAATAGACTTAATATGAGTGATTTTTGACCAATCTTTTGTTAAAAACATAAAAAAGTGAAAAAAATGAAAAAAACTCTTGCATTTTGGTATATGTTCTGTTAGAATATCTCTTGCGTTCACGAGATAAAGAGTTTCGTGAGTCGGTGTTGATTGCAATGAGGGTCCACCCGTTCCCATCCCGAACACGGTAGTTAAGCTCATTTGCGCCGAAGATACTTGGCTGGAAGCGGCCCGGGAAAATAGGTAATGCCGACACAAACTAAAGCGTCTGTCCAATAGGATGGGCGCTTTCTTTTTGTCTGAAAACGAAATGCGAATACGGTGTCCTTGCATTTCTTGACAGCCTTTTTGATATTTATTATAATTATGAAGAATAAGAGTAATAATATTTCAGAAAAAGGATTTTCTTCGGAGGTGAACTGATTTGGACAAGATTGCAGTTTTAATTCCTTGTTATAACGAAAGTCAGACCATTGAAAAGGTTGTTAAGGATTGGAAAAAAGCGTTACCTGAAGCAGTTGTTTATGTGTATGATAATAACTCTGTTGACGGTACTGCAGATATAGCACGACAGGCAGGTGCTGTGGTTCGTTATGAATATCAACAGGGTAAGGGTAATGTGATTCGTCGTATGTTCCGTGAGATTGATGCAGAGGCATATATTATGGTAGACGGTGATGATACTTATCCTGCAGACTGTGCCCGTGAAATGGTGAATCTTGTACTTTATAATCAGGTTGATATGGTCGTAGGCGACAGACTTTCAACAACATATTTCGACGAGAATAAGCGTCGCTTTCACAATTTTGGAAATTATATGGTTCGCTGGAGCATAAACACCCTGTTCCGTGCAAAAATCAAAGATATAATGAGCGGATGTCGCGCATTCAGCTATGAGTTCGTTAAGACTTTTCCTGTTTTATCCGAGGGCTTTGAGATTGAAACTGAAATGAGTATTCATGTGCTTGATAAAAATATGCGTGTTGAAAATGTTGAGATTGAATACAGGGACAGACCGGAAGGCAGCGAATCAAAGCTTAACACAATTTCAGACGGTTTAAAGGTTATAATGACTATTATAAAATTATATTGCCTATACAGACCGGGATACTTTTTCGGTATTGTGGCATTGATTCTTGCGTTGCTGTCAGCAGTATTTTTTATTCCTGTATTGCTGACATATTTCAAAACGGGACTTGTGCCTAATTTTCCTACACTTATAGTGTGTGGATTTACTGCTGTCAGCTCGTTGCTCTTTTTCTTTACGGGAATACAGCTTCAGAATATGGTAAAAAAGAACAAGCAGGAATTTGAAATTGAACGGATAAAAGCAAATTATCGTTTCCGTGATTCCGTATCAAAGCAGGAGAAGAACAAAAATGAGTAATCCGTCAGGTGATGCAAACAAGAAAAATGAATATTGCAAAACGGCTTGTACCCTGTTGGCGGTGTTACTGACAATTATGGCTTGTATTATGCCTATGGATAATCTTTCATTGTGGAACGGTGAGCAGCCCGGACACAGAAATCAGTATGAGTTGATGGCAGAGGCAATTCTGGACGGCCGTCTTGATATTGATTACGGTGAGGATACACTTGCAAATCTCGAAAATCCGTATAACCCGCAGGAAAGAGATGATGCAGGAGTCTGGTATCCGTGGGACCATGCGTATTATAACGGACACTATTATATGTATTTTGGCATTGTGCCTGTATTTTTGGTTTTTCTTCCCTATCGCGTTTTGACGGGACAAGCATTGACCACATTTCGCGGAACACAAATATTTGTTGTTTTTATAATAATCGGCATTTTTGTTTTGTTTGACCTGTTGAGAAAACGATTCTTTAAAAATATGTCATACATGGCATATATAGGACTGTCTGTAGCAGTTTCTGTAATGAGTGTGTGGTATAGCTCGGCAGAGCCTGCGTTGTATTGTACTGCTATTACAGCTGCTATTGCATTACAGGTGTGGAGTCTGTATTTTTTTATTCGCGCAGTATGGTACGAGAAAAATGAAAACAAGCAGATTGCTTACGCTGCGGTAGGTGCGTTGCTTGGTGCCTTGGTGTTTGGCTGTCGTCCGCCGATTGCCTTGGCAAACATAATAGTACTGCCTATGCTGTATGTTTTCATAAAACAAAGAAAATTGACGATTGCATTGTTGGGTAAATTGGCTCTTGCTGCTCTTCCTTATGTTTTTGTGGGAGTAGGGCTGATGGCTTATAACTATGTGAGATTCGATAATCCGTTTGAGTTTGGTCAGGCATATCAATTGACCGTTGCTGACCAATCACAATACGGCTTCGCAATTCATTCTTCCGATATTATTCGTATATTCAATGGAGTAATGGAAAGCTTTTTCCAGTATAAAAAAGTAAATGAGGCTTTTCCGTTTCTGGAAACAGGCGGTATGCTTTTTAATTATCCTTTATTATTGTTATCTCTGGGTGCAATCAGGTCGTCATCAATCAGCTTTGCGAAGAAAGACAGGCTTATACCTTTAGTGTTTGGCATATTTGCTGTTGTTCTGATTATAACAGCGGTGGATGTGCTGTGGACACCGTATCTTCTGGAACGCTATCACATGGACACTTATTTTCTTATGGGAATTTTGTGCTTTATGGGTGTTGGTTTGTGGTATAGCACTATTACCCGTGAAAAAACAAAAAGGATTTTTTGCCTGATTGTTGTGGGACTTTCAATTATCTCGGTTGTAAGCTCATTTTTGTATTATGTTGATACTGTGTGCGTTTATTATCCTGAAAAAGCACAGGAAATAGGGAACGCGCTGTTCTTTCGGAGCATTATGTAATTAACGATGGCAACAAAAAGCACGGTTCGGAGTATTTCTGACACTCTAAAATTAAATATTTTGTTTGCAGGTATTGTATAATACCTGCTTTTTTGATAAAATAAAATAGATTGTATTTGATTTTATTTCTTGTTATATAAAATTAGTATTTGGGAGATGTTGAAATGTTATTTGCACAGGATATCGGTATTGACTTGGGTACTGCTAACACTATTGTATATCTTAAAGGGAAGGGAATTGTTCTCCGTGAACCTACAGTTGTTGCGGTAAACGAAAAAACAAACCCACCATCAGTTGTTGCTGTCGGTAATGAAGCGAAGGATATGATTGGTCGTACACCGGGCTCAATTACAGCAGTAAAGCCACTCAAGGACGGCGTTATTATTAATTCTGAAATTACTTCTGATATGCTTAAAGAATTTATTAAAAAGGTAATTAACAAAACACCTTTTGTAAGAGCGAGAGTTCTTATTTGTGTTCCGTCAGGTATCACAGAGGTTGAGCGAAAGGCTGTTCATGACGCGGCTCGTGATGCCGGTGCAAAATATGCTTCTCTTATTCACAAACCATTGGCAGCGGCTATGGGTGTTGGTCTTCCTGTAACAGAAGCTGTGGGAAGTATGATTGTTGATATCGGTGGCGGTACAACAGAGGTTGCGGTTATTTCATACCGTGACATTGTTACGGCAAAATCAAGCCGTATTGCAGGTGATGATTTTGACGAGGCAATTATCGAATACATAAGAAAGAAACACAATGTTCTTATCGGTGAAAGAACTGCTGAAGACCTTAAAATCAAAATTGGTTCAGCAATGAGCTATGACGGTGAAGGTGCTATGGATGTCCGCGGACGAAACCTTGTTGACGGTCTTCCTAAAAACATCGAAGTAACATCAGAAGATGTGCGCGAAGCAATTTCCGAGCCTGTTGCACAGATTGTTGATGCTGTCCGTTCAACCCTTGAAAAAACACCACCTGAATTGTTATCTGATATTGTTGATAATGGAATTATGCTTACAGGTGGCGGTGCATTACTTCGCGAATTGGACAAGCTTATAGAAAAAGAAACAAAAATTCCTGTTCATGTGGCACCATATCCTATGGACTGTGTTGCTGCGGGTATGGGTATGTGCCTTGAAAAGGGTAACATCTGATTTTTTGGAGAGAGCTAAATGAACGATTTCTTTAAAAGTACAACCTTTAAAGTTCTAATAACTGTGGCTGTGGTGCTTCTCAGTCTGACGGTTCTTGCTACTGTTGTGTCAGGCTCAACATCACCTCTTACGAATGCGGTGGGAATAGTGACAACTCCGTTACAGGATGTTGCATCATATTTTTCTGCAAAGTTTGACAATTTTTCAGGTGGATTTATTTCCTCGAAATCCTATCAGGACAGAGTTGCAGAACTTGAACAGCAGGTGGCGGATTATCAAAGTCAGTTGGTTGACTATGAAAATACAAAGAAAAAGCTTGAATCATATGAGGAATTTCTTGAGGTAAAGGAAAAACGCCCTGATTACACATGGACTTATGCAACGGTAATTGGTCGAGATTCAGCAGATGTTTTCGGCTCATTTACATTGGACAGAGGCTCGGCTGATGATGTTAAGGTGAATGACGCTGTAATTTCGGGTGAATATCTTATCGGTGTTGTTACCGAAGTTAATGCAACATCTTGCGTTGTGCGTTCTGTATTTGACCCGTCAGTAAATATTGCAGCTTATGAAATAAGAACAGGCGAATTGGGATATGTTTCAGCAACATATGATTTGTCTGTGGAAGAAAAATGTAAACTCTCGGGACTTGATACAAAAACTGCAATTTCAGAAGGCGGAATTGTATGTTCAGCAGGTACAGGTGGTATTTTCCCAAAAGATTTAATTATCGGAACTGTAACTTCTGTTGAGCAGAGTGAAACGGACTTGTCTTCTTATGCTATTGTTGAACCGGTTGTTAATTCAAAGGAAATTCACGACTGCTTTATAATTACTGCTTACGAGGAAAAATAAAGAATTATGAATGTTCAGACAAAAATAAAAACAAAGCGATACCTTATGTACGTTTTAATAATATTTCTGGCACACATTCTGCAGAATATAGTTCCTATATTTCCTGAATCCGCATCGGTAAGACCTATATTGTTGATTCCTGTGGCGGTTTGTATCGCAATGTTTGAGGGCGAGCTTGTTGGTGCTGTTGCAGGAGTGCTTGCAGGCGTATTGTGGGATACTGTGACTGTTACTGCCGATGGCTATAATGCCTTGTATCTTATGATTGCGTGTGCAGTCTGCGGTGTGCTTCTGCGAATATTTATGCGAAATAACATTATTACGTATTTTATTATGAATTCAAGTATTATGTTTATATATCTTGTTTCATATGTGCTGTTCTTTATTACCGCAAGGGGAATTGACGGCGGAGGACAAGTGTTCTTAAGATACTATCTTCCAATGGGTATTTATTCGTTTATACTTACACCTTTGTGGTATTACCTTATAAGAGCAGTTTGCAGAAAATTCTCATTTGACTATACGGAATATTAGGATGACAGAAATAATCCGAACCTGCCTTTAAACGGCTATTTTTAAGCCTTTTCGGCATTTCGGATTTGAAAGGCGACAAATGAAAGGAAGGTGATAAAAATGAAAGGTGCATACAGTTTTAAAATGCGTGCGACAGCGTTTGTTGTGGCTATTTTGTTTGTGATTTCATTATTTATTGCCGACCTTTTCAGAATTCAGGTTATTGATGCACAGGAATATGCATCACAGAATATTTATTATTCATCAGCAAATACACAGATTGAGGCAATCCGCGGTCAGATTATTGATACTAACGGAAAACCTCTTGTATATAGTTCACAGTCAAATACAATCTATATTGACGGTTCATATTTTCCGAAAGCATCAAAAAAGCAGGAAAGAAACGAAATTATGCTTTCTCTTTTAAGACTTTTAAAGGAAAATGAAGTTGAATATAATTTTGATGATTTCATAACAATTGAAAATGGTGAAATTAAATATACAGAAAATATCGCAACTGTACGCAAAAAGCTTTTTGCAAAGGATTATCTTAATCTTAATATGTATGCTACTGCGAAAAACTGTTTTGATGCATTGTGTGATTACTATGAACTGGACGAGTTGTCACAGGAAGATGCAATAATGCTTGCAACTGTTTATGTTGCAATGACAAGGGCGGATTTTTCGAAGAACAATCCATATACTCTTGCTGAAAATGTACCTACTGAATTAGTTTCGCTCATAAAGGAGCAAAGCAGATTTTATACAGGTATTGAAGTTCGTATTGATACTAACCGTGAGTATTATGATGGTGAAATCGCACCGCATATTATCGGATATTATGACTATATCAATGCGGAGGAATATACTGCAAAAACAGAAGAATATAAAGAAGCTCTTAATGACGAAAACCTTACTGAAGAAGAAAAAGAGTTGTTAAAGCTTCGTTCTTACGGTATGACCGATAAATTGGGTAAATTCGGTATTGAAAGTGCCTATGAAGATGAATTAAGAGGTACAAACGGTATTCTTACAACTGTTACAAATGGTGACGGTTCAAAAACAACATCAGTTACAAAAGCACCTGTCAACGGGAACAATGTTATTCTGACTATTGACGGTGATTTCCAGAAAAAAGTTCAGAAAATTTTGTCATCAAAAATCAATCTCACAAAGGAACAGGGAAAAATTGATACGGCAGGTAGTATCGTTGTTATGGATGTACACGATTTTTCGGTTCTTGCTTGTGCGTCATATCCGTCCTATGACCTTGAAACATACAAGGAAAATATTGTTGAGCTTAACAAGGATAAATCTGCACCACTTTGGAACAGAGCGCTTCGAAGCACTTATGCTCCCGGTTCAACAGCAAAGCCTTGTATCGGTTTTGCAGGTCTTGAAGAAGGACTTATGACAGCGGATTCAACCATATTCTGTGACCTTGAATATAACTATTTCCCTGACTTGCCACTTAACTGTATCGGTGTCGGTAATCACGGAAACTCATATATGAATCTTAATCGTGCATTGACTTGTTCTTGTAACACCTATTTCTATGAAGTGGGCAGACAGCTTGGTATTTCAAAAATCAACGAGTATTTTACAATGTTCGGTTTAGGTCAAAAAACAGGCGTTGAACTGACAGAGGCAAAAGGTCAGGCAGCAAGCAAGGAGAACAGAGAGGCACAGGGCGGAATCTGGTATCCGGGTAATACTGTTCAGGCGGCTATCGGTCAGTCCGATAACCTTTTTACACCTATTCAGCTTTGTTCTTATGTTGCCACACTTGCCAATGGCGGAACAAGATATAAAGCTCATTTTGTAAAGAGTGTAAAATCCTATGATTATTCCGAAACAATTTATGAGGCAGAACCTGTTGTACTCAACAAAGTAGATGGCTCACCATCTTCTTTTGCAGCAGTAAGAGAAGGTATGATTTCAATGGCAAATTCTCTTGCAGCATTTAAAGGTACAGAATTTAAGGTTGCATCAAAAACAGGTACTGCTCAGGCAAAGAAAAAAGTTGACGGAAAAGTTGTTTCATACACTAACGGTTTTATGATTTCATACGCTCCTGCCGATAATCCACAGATTGCAGTTGTTATTGCTATTGAAAATGTGGACTCAGGTGGTCTTGGAAATTATGTGAGAGAAGTTTATGAAGCATATTTCAGCAGTAATTCAGATGTAACTGCATCACAACAAAGCGGAGTAATACTTAATTAAATGCAAAATGCAATCGCGTAGTGGAAGGCTTCCACGCCTGCTTACGCTCCCACCTTGAGGGAGCTGTCAACGAAGTTGACTGAGGGAGTTGTCATTCTGAGGAGTGAAACGACGAAGAATCTCTGTTGGTTTTTGCGTTATTTGACACGGACAGAACAGGAGTTCTGTCCCTACGCGTCGCTATGCTCGGAATGACATTCTCATTTTAATCACATATTAATCAATGACGGGAGTTTTTGACTCTCGTTATTTTTTTGTGACCATTTCCAAATTTTTGCGTCTATATAGATGAAAGGAAGTGGTTATAAATGAAAAAAATAATCAGTTTATTATTATGTGTTGTTATGGTGGGTTTGTGTATCATTCCTGTTCTTGCGGTTGATGATGAAACACATTCGACTGGTCTTATGTGGGATGAATGGAATGACTTGATTAATGATGAACATGAATCAAGTCTCCGTGCACTTTCAGTAAATCGAAAAGGTGATGCAAATTCTGACGGTAAAGTGACAGCGGCTGATGCACGACTTTGTCTTCAAGCCGCGGCATCCGAAGAAACAAATTATCTTTTCTTACCACAGGGAAAAGCAGCAGATGTGAATAATGATGGTAAAATAAGTGCTGTCGATGCGAGAGTTATGCTTCAAAATGTGGCAGGAATGACTGAACTTGTTACTTATACAGAGGCAATATTAGATGACAGTCTTAACTTAGGTGTTGTTATAGGACCATTACGGATTTCAGGCGGAACGGCATATTATTGGCAATGTGAAGTTGATAAAGATGGATTAACTGTATTGGAAAGGTGTTTTGACAATTCCGAACCAAACGTTTTTGGCGGTCCTGTTAATCAGTATTTTGCTTTTACTCCTAAAACAAGAGGAACATATACAATCAGCTTTAAATTAACAAATGCAAATCAAACAGAAATTCTTGATGAGTTTAAATGTGTTTTGACGGTAAAGTGAATATAAAACTAAAAACAATGAAAAAATAATAAAAAGAAAAAACACTTGATTTTTGAAAACTCTTGTGTTATACTATCAAGGCTATCTCTGTGCACTCGGGTGATTGAACAAGCCCAAAGGGCGTTCACCTACTTTCATCTGGGTCATTTGAGCATAAATTTATTTTATAATGAGGTGAAATGACAATGACACAGGCAGAAAAGCAGGCTATTATGGCTGAATACGCTGCTCACGAAGGCGACACAGGTTCTCCTGAAGTTCAGATTGCTGTTCTCACAAAGAGAATTAACGATTTGACAGAGCACCTTAAGGCTAACAAAAAGGACCATCACTCACGTCGTGGTCTTCTTAAGATGGTTGGTCGCAGAAGAAATCTTCTCGCATACCTTCAGAAGAAGGATATCGAAAGATACCGTTCAATCGTTGCAAGACTTGGTCTTCGTAAGTAATCAAAACAAATTAAGGCAGATAAGTTTTTTCGCTTATCTGCCTTGAATTGCTTTTTAAGGTAATTCATTACAAGGCAGAAAATCTCGCATTTAGCGGTAAATAGAGTTTTCAAGAAATTGAAGATTGTATTTATTGCTAAACAGATTTATGCCTTGTGAAATATAAAAATAAGGAAGGTAAAAATTATGTTTTTCAAGAATTTTAAAGTATGGGAAACTGAACTCGCAGGCAGAAAATTGACTCTTGAAACAGGCAAGATGGCTGGTCTTGCTAACGCAGCAATTCTTGCTCGTTACGGTGAAACAGAAGTTCTTTGTACAGTTACAGCTTCTGCAAAGCCAAGAGAAGGTGTTGATTTCTTCCCACTTTCAGTTGACTATGAAGAAAAAATGTACTCAGTAGGTCGTATTCCCGGTTCATTCCAGAGAAGAGAAGGCAGAGCAAGTGAAAAGGCTATCCTTACATCTCGTTGTATCGACAGACCTATCCGTCCTCTTTTCCCTAAGGACCTCAGAAACGACTGTTCAGTTGTTGCTACTGTAATGTCAGTTGACCCTGACTGCTCACCTGAAATCACAGCTATGATTGGTGTTTCAGCAGCAATCGCAATTTCAGATATTCCTTGGGCAGGTCCTGTTTCAGGTGTTAATGTTGGTCTTGTTGACGGTAAAATCGTTATTAACCCAAATCTTGAAGAAAGAGCAAAGACAGACCTTGTTTTGACAGTTGCTTCTACTGCTGACCTTGTTGCTATGATTGAAGCAGGCGCAAACGAAATCGACGACGATACAATGTTTGACGCTATTATGGCAGGTCACAAAGAAAACCAGAAAATCGTTAAATTCATTCAGGGTATCGTTGATGAAATTGGTAAGCCAAAATTCGCTTATGAATCATCAGACCCAGACCCTGAAATTATGGCTGAAATCGAAGCATTCTGCATCGAAGATGTTAAGAAGGCTCTTGATACAGACGACAAGCTTGTTCGTGACGAAGCACTTCTTCCAATCTATGAAGCAGTTCACGAAAAGTTTGACGAAAGATTTGAAGGTAACGAAGCAAAACTTGACGAAATTATGTACCTTGTTCAGAAACACGTTGTTCGTGCTTGGCTTAAGGATGAACACAAGCGTGTTGATGGTCGTGGTATTGACGAAATCCGTCCTCTTAATGCAGAAGTTGACCTTATTACTCGTGCGCACGGTTCAGGTATGTTCACTCGTGGACAGACTCAGGTTCTTTCAATCGCAACACTCGGACCTATGGGTGATGCACAGCAGCTTGACGGTCTTGATGAACAGACTGAAAAGAGATATATCCACCACTACAATTTCCCATCATATTCTGTTGGTGAAACAAAGCCATCTCGTGGACCTGGTCGAAGAGAAATCGGTCACGGTGCTCTTGCAGAAAAGGCTCTTGTTTCTGTTCTTCCATCAGTTGATGAATTCCCATATGCAATCCGTGTTGTATCAGAAGTTCTTTCTTCAAACGGTTCAACATCACAGGGTTCAATCTGTGGTTCAACTCTTGCTCTTATGGCAGCAGGTGTTCCGATTAAAGCTCCTGTAGCTGGTATTTCTTGCGGTCTTATCACAGGTGATGAAGGCGTTTACGGCGACTTTATGACAATGGTTGATATTCAGGGACTTGAAGACTTCTATGGCGATATGGACTTTAAGGTAGCAGGTACAAAGAAAGGTATCACAGCTATCCAGATGGACCTTAAAGTACACGGTCTTACAGCTGAAATTATTAAAGAAGCATTTGCAAAGACTCACAAGGCAAGAGAATATATCCTTGATGAAATTATGCTTCCTTGCATCAGCGAACCAAGAGCAGAACTTTCAAAATATGCTCCAAAGATGCTTTCAACAAAGATTGATCCTGAAAAAATCGGTGATGTTATCGGTAAGCAGGGTAAGGTTATTCAGAAGATTCAGGCTGACTGCGAAGTTAAGATTGATATTGAAGAAGACGGTCGCGTATTCATTTCAGGTATTGATATTGATAATGCAAAGCGTGCTCTTTCAATCGTTGAACTTATCGCAAAAGACCCTGAAATCGGTGCAATCTATAACGGTGTTGTAACTCGTCTTATGAGCTTCGGTGCTTTCGTTGAAATTGCTCCTGGTAAAGAAGGACTTGTTCATATCAGCCGTCTTGATGTTAAACGTACAGAAAAGGTTGAAGATGTTGTTAATGTTGGTGATACAGTGCTTGTAAAGGTACTTGAAATTGACGACCAGGGCAGACTTAACCTTTCACGTCGTGATGCTCTTATCGAGGTTAAGGGACTTGTTCCTGAAAACGATATCGACGAAGAACCAAAAAAGCGTGATAACAATCGTCGCTTCAACAAGAGAAGAAACAACGACTAATTAAATAAAAATTAAGCGAGGAAGAAATTCCTCGCTTTTTAATGCCTTCCCCTTGAGGGGAAGGTGGATTTGCCGTAAGGCAAAGACGGATGAGGTGGAAAACTTATTCGTTATAATATGTAACGGTTGCTTTCGCAACCTACACCTCATCAGTCTCGCGTTCGCTCGACAGCTTCCCCTCAAGGGGAAGCCGCGTTATATTTATTAAGTTTTTAATCTCCGCACGCACAGGCAGGTTTGTAACTGTCTTTCAGGCAACCTTCTTTTGGTGGGAAAAATTCGTCAATAGGAAATTGGATTCGTCTGAATGCATCGCATGGATTTTCATTGTCACAGGCACATTCTTTGTTCGGGATACAGAAGTCGTATGCAGGTATAAGCATCTGCACATCTCTTTCAAGCTGTACGATTGTGAAGATTCCAAGAGTGACAGTAACTGCTTTCTTTGGTTCGTCGTCGTAACAGTCGAAATCTCCGTCAAAGCAACGGCATACACATCGAGGAAGTCGTGACGGTTGACAACCACAGCAGGTGCAACAGACATTACATTCGTTTGCATTACGGAGCTTTGCGTCAAGGCAAATCGGGTCAACTGTCTGTACTTTTGCTTTTGGATTTGTGCTGACCATATCAAGCTGTTCGTCAATGTCGTTACAAGCAAATTCAGAAGAAAAGACCTTTACATTACCTTCTGAACCGTAAAGAATGCATTTTTTGGAGAATGATGCAAGACCTTCAACGGTGCAAGGCGGATTTGTGTGGCCTGTGAATACATCAAGGAAGATTTTGAAGTAATATGTGATGTCAACGGAGTAATAACCTCTGTTGAACGGTACTTTTTCAACCTCGATAAATGCGTTAAGTACTTCGGCACCCCTGCAACGGACATTTGTTGCACGGTCAATGACACATTGTGCAGAGCCGGTGAAATAAACTCTTAAATCTTCAAGGCAATCCTTGTCTGCACAGGAGTCATAAACTCTGTTTGTATCAATGCAAACAGCTTCTTTTATTTTAGTGGGCATACAGTTTTTGTTATCTGACATAAATATTCCTCCCATAAAATTATCAACTGACAGTACCATTGTATGTGTGAAGAAAATAAATGTTACAATATTACGATTGATAATGAATTCACAAGAATTCAATTCATGGAGCATAGCGAGAAATCACGGCATAAGCCAATTCATGCGAAGCAAATCATTATTAAATGAATTGCAAACAGGCTTGCATGAATTGATTTCATCATGAATTGTGATAAATCATATGATTTGCACTTTTGGTGCGTTGTAGGGGTCGGCGTCTCGACGACCCGCTGTGGGTTTATCCGGTTACTTATTTAGGGCTGTCGGGGACGCCAGCCCCTACGAAAAATATCCGACAAATTATAATTTATCAGAACCTCATCGGAATTACGGTCACCCTGAGTGCAACGAAGGGTCTGCTCATTGATGTAAGGAGATTCTTCGCTACGCTCAGAATGACCTGTAATTTTAATTTGATATTCAAACTGATATAAATGTGTAAAAATAGTTGTTAAAGCGAAAAATATATGATAAAATATACTGATTATAATTTTACGAGGTAGGATTATGGCAGTTTTAAAGGATGTTAAGCGTATTGTTGTCAAGGTTGGCACATCAACTCTTACATACAGTACAGGAAAAACTAATATAAGAAGAATGCATAAACTTGTCAGCGTGCTTTCTGATATTGTCAATTCAGGAATTGAGGTTGCTCTTGTTACGAGTGGTGCAATCGGTGTCGGTGTTGGTAAATTAGGACTTAAAGAGAAGCCTGCCGACACAGCAGGAAAACAGGCTGCTGCAACAATCGGTCAATGCGAACTTATGTTTATGTATGACAAACTTTTCGGTGAATACGGTCATACTGTTGGTCAGTTGCTTATTACAAAAAGTGACGTTGAAAATGACGAAAGAAGACATAATCTTATAAACACATTCAACAGATTGTTTGATTTCGGTGCAATTCCTGTTATAAATGAAAATGACAGCGTTGCGGTTGAAGAAATTGTTTACGGTGACAATGATTCACTTTCTGCAATTGTTGCAAAACTTATAAACGCTGATGCACTTATTATTCTTACTGATATTGACGGTCTTTATGACTCTAATCCTAATGAGAATGAAGATGCGAAACTTATTCCGTTGGTAACTGAAATTGACGATGATTTATATAAAATTGCAGGTGGCAAGGGTTCAACCCTTGGTACCGGCGGTATGGTGACAAAACTCCACGCTGCTGAAATCACTATGTCAGCAGGAATTGACACTATTGTTATGAATGGCGAAAATCCTACTGAAATTTATAAAGCACTTGACGGTAAACAGGTTGGTACATTTTTTAAGGGGAAATAAACTATGCTTACAGAAATCGGTAGGAGAGTAAAAAATGCGGCAACAGGACTTTCTGTTGCGTCGACTGAAGATAAAAACAGAATATTAAAGGCAATAGCAAATGCACTTCGTGAGAATTGCGATGAGATTTTAAAGGCAAATGCAGTTGACCTCCAAAACGGAAGAAATAATGGTATGTCAGAGGCACTTATTGACAGACTTATGCTGAATGCTGACCGTATTGAGGGAATGGCACAGGGTGTTGAGGGTGTAATCAGTCTTCCTGACCCTGTGGGCAAGGTTATCTGGGAAACTGAAAGACCAAACGGACTTAAAATCAAGCGTGTCAGCTCACCGCTTGGTGTTATCGGTATTATTTATGAGGCAAGACCAAATGTAACAAGTGACGCTGCATCTCTTGCCATAAAGTCAGGTAATACAGCAATTCTTCGTGGCGGTAAAGAGGCGTTTAACTCAAATTCAGCCATAACTGACATTATGAGAAATGCCATTGAAAAAGAGGGATTTAATCCTGATATCGTTGAACTTGTTCGTGACACATCAAGAGATAGTGCAACAGCACTTATGAAAATGAACAAGTATGTTGATGTGCTTATTCCGCGTGGCAGTGCAAAGCTTATCAATGCAGTTGTGGAAAATTCAACGGTACCTGTTATTGAAACAGGTGCAGGCAACTGTCATATTTATGTTGACGAGTTTGCTGATATTGATATGGCATCAGAAATTGTTTTCAATGCAAAAACACAGAGAATTTCTGTTTGTAATACAGCAGAAAGCCTTATTATACATAAAAATATTGCTGAATTTGCTCTTATTGCAATCAAGGCAAAGCTTGATGAAAAGAATGTGACTCTTTACGGTGACGAAATTGCCTGTGAAATCTGTCCTGATATAGAAAAGGCGACAGAAGAGGATTGGGCAACGGAATATCTTGATTACAAAATGTCAGTAAAGATTGTTTCTTCCCTTGAAGAAGCGACAGACCACATAAGAAAGTACTCAACAGGTCACAGCGAAAGCATTATTACTGAAAACACAGAAAATGCTGAAAAGTTTATGAATCTTGTGGATTCATCAGCGGTGTATCACAATGCGAGTACACGATTTACTGACGGTGGCGAATTCGGTTTCGGTGCAGAAATCGGAATTTCAACACAAAAACTCCACGCAAGAGGACCTTTGGGACTTGAACAGCTTAACTCATTTAAGTATAAAATCTACGGTAACGGTCAGGTAAGGTGAGATTAATGGCAAAGAAAAACGCTAAACAAAAATTGGCATTTCCCATAGGCTTGATTGTGGTTTTACTTGCTGCAATCGGTCTTGCTACTGTTGTTGTTTCCGGTGTTAAGGGTGTTGGTACTGCTATTGATAAGTCAAAGCATTTTGAGGAATACGAAAAGTTCTTTACTCCTGTTGTGCTTATTGACCCTGACACATTTGATGACATCACAAAGGCAGATATGAGTCAGCTTATGGAAATTTCACTTTGGTCATTACTTAAAAGTGATGTTGACCCTAATTCCTTTGAAAGCAACGACAATGGTCTTGCTATTCCTAAATCGGCAGTTGAAGAAGAGTTTATAGAACTTTTCGGTACAGAAATTACTCCCGTTCACGGAACAATTGAAGGGTATGCAATCGACTTTGTTTATGACAACACATCAGAAACATATACTGTGCCTCTTACAGGTGTTACACCTATTTATACTCCTGATGTTGTAAAGGTAGAAAAGACAACTGACACAGTTGTTGTAACGGTGGCTTGCCTTGCAGGTGATGCTTGGGAACAGGGTGAAAACGGTGAAATGATTGCTCCTACACCTGATAAATACATCAGAATTACTTTAAGAGAAAACAACGATAATCTCTTTATTTCTGCTATTCAGAACACAACTGCTCCTGAGGTTGCTGTGTCTTAGTGCAAAAAACTACTGCACAGGAAGAAACATCTGCACAGTAGCATGAACTTAATTTATATTCAATCCGCTGTAAGTATGGGCTATTTTAAAAAGCAACGCTTACCCGATACCATATAATACGGTTATCTTATTACATTTTATGGATTTTCAGCGGACAAGTGACAAAAATTATAAAAGCAATAACATATAAGTGAGGATTATTTATGCTCCAGTTTGAAGAATTAAAATTAAGACTTATAGCCCACGAGGAGGAACTTTCTAACCTTGCTGATGCATTGGGTCTTGAAAAAATGAAAAATGAGATTGCTGTTTTGGAAGAACAGCAGGCACAGGAAGGTTTCTGGGATGATATTCAGAATTCACAGAAAGTGCTTCAGCGAACAAGCGTATTAAAGAACAAGGTTTCGGCATATGAAAGATTAAAAGCAGATTATGACGACGCTCTTGTTATGATTGAACTTGCTGATGAGGAAGAAGACGAAAGTCTTGTTGATGAGTGCACACAGGGTGTTGATAAGTTTGAAAAAGACCTTGATTCACAGACGCTTTCAACACTTCTTACAGGTGAATACGACTCAAAGAATGCTATTCTTACATTCCACGCAGGAGCAGGTGGTACAGAGGCTCAGGACTGGGCACAGATGCTTTTCAGAATGTACAACCGTTGGGGTGAGCGCCACGGATATAAGGTGTCAACACTCGACTATCTTGACGGTGACGAAGCAGGACTTAAATCTGCTTGTATTCTTATCGAAGGTGAAAACGCATACGGCTTTATGAAAAGTGAAGCGGGTATTCATCGTCTTGTTCGTGTTTCTCCTTTTGATGCATCAGGCAGACGCCATACATCATTCGCATCTCTTGAAGTAATGCCTGAAATCGATGAAGACACAAATGTTGAAATTAATCCTGACGATATTGAAATGGCAGTTTATCGTGCAAGTGGTGCAGGCGGACAGAAGGTTAATAAGACTTCATCTGCAGTTCGTCTTACACATAAGCCAACAGGTATCGTTGTTTCCTGTCAGGTGGAAAGAAGCCAGCATCAGAACCGTGAGGTTGCTATGACAATGCTTAAATCAAAACTTATTGAGATTAAAGAGCGTGAGCATCTTGCGAAGATTGAAGATATCAAGGGTGACCATAAAGAAATCGCGTGGGGTAGCCAGATTCGTTCTTATGTATTTATGCCATATACACTTGCAAAGGACCACAGAACATCTTTTGAAAACGGTAACATAAATGCAGTTATGGACGGTGACCTTGACGGATTTATCAATGCATATCTTAAATTGCAGTCACAGAAAAACCTTGAAAATAACTAAAATACAGGGCGAAGTCACGCGACTTCGCCTTTAACTTTTATATATGTAAATTATAATTTGTCGGGTAACACTAATTTCTTGTCTCCCCTGAAAGGGGAGATGTCACCGCAAGGTGACAGAGGGGTTAAAAAGTTCTCTATTAGTAAGTGATAAAAGGAACAAACCCCTCAGTCTCGCGTACGCTCGAC
>JAFQEE010000072.1 GCA_017399175.1 Clostridia bacterium
AGTTTATCGGGGAGCTGTAGTGGTGGCGACACCATCTTGGCTCCCCTGAAAGGGGAGCTGTCGAACGGAGTGAGACTGAGGGGTTTGTTCGTTTACTATCAAACCAATAGAGAACTATTTATAACCCCTCTGTCACCTTGCGGTGACATCTCCCCTTGCAGGGGAGACGAGAAAATGGTTCCTATTTCAATTTCATATTATCCCGACAAATTATAATTTGCCAATATTAAAAAGCATAGATAATCACTACAAAGCATAATCTATGCTGAGGAGTGATTGATTTGAGAATAGAATGGAAAAAACTACTTGTATGTATTGCAATACCATTAGCAGTAGGTGGCGTTTCTGCACTTTTAACATCGGGTAATATGAAACTTTTTGAAGAAATCAACAAGCCACCGTTGTCACCACCTGCGTGGCTTTTTCCTGTTGTATGGACAATTCTTTATGTGCTTATGGGAATAGCCTTGTATCTTGTTGTGACGACAAAGACAAGAGAAAACAAAACACCTGCATTTATATCGTTTGGTGTACAGTTGTTCTTTAATTTCTTCTGGTCCATAATATTTTTTAATGCACAGGCATATCTCTTTGCATTTGTATGGCTCTTGTTACTGTGGGTTGCAATTGTATTTAACATTTATTTCTTCAACAGAATAAACAATACATCTGCAAAACTTCTTATTCCGTATCTTGTATGGGTGACATTTGCAGGATATTTAAATCTTGGAGTATATATTTTGAATTGATAAAATAAAAAAGTCATTCTGAGCAAAGCAAAGAATCTCTACCAAAGTTTACGATAAAATAAACAGAGATTCTTCGTCATTTCATTCCTCAGAATGACTTGTATTTTTGTTGATTTTTATTTGTATTGATAAACTCTTACATAATCTACAATGAATTCGGCGGTGTCACCGGGTTTCATACTTATTTTACCCGTACCGTGACGGTCGGCATTTGCAATACCGTTTGCACCTGCAACTTCGCAAGAAAGTATAAGATATTCGGGATTCTGACTTACGCCACCTGTTGAGAGTCTGCCTGTTTCAACACCGTTAATATAGAAAATATATTCATTTTCATTCCATTCAACACCATAAGTGTTGTATTCTTCATAAGGGTTATTTGCAAACCATTTGCCGATTGTATCACCCTTGTGGTCCTCACCATAACCGTCGTAGTGGATGCCCGTTACAACAGCATCTCCTGCACCCCACCATTTATCCTTATAGTACATTGATTCAAAAATATCAACTTCAGTACCGTCTTGTCCGCTGCCGTCAACATTTGAAACACCGTCATTCATCATCCAAAAGGCTGACCACATACCTGTTGACTTAGGCAAAATACATCTGCATTCAAAGTATCCGTAACAGAACTCATATTTTCCTCGTGTTTCAATACAACCTGTGTACCAACCTTCTTTGTAATCGTCAAAATTGATTGTGTCGTGCCATTTGTCATAATAATAGTTTTCAAGTGGTTCATTAAAGTAGGCAGTTGTGATAACAAGATTTCCGTCTTTCACAGAAACCATATCCTCGTGCCAGAAACCGCCTTTGCGTTCTGTTTCCCACCAAGGGTAATACCATTTCGATGTGTCGAGTTTATCGCCTTCAAATTCATCTTCCCACACAAGTTCAAATCTTGATTCAAGTTCCAAATCTCGTCCGTTTGGTATAGCAGGAAGACTTAATATCTGTGGCAAAGCAGGGGAGATAACCATAAGCACAGCCACTAATGCTCGTATAACCTTTGATAACATTTGTGTCACCTCAATCGTTACAAATATCGTTTACTGTTACAGAGAAAATATATGGTGCATAGGAATTTCTGTCGTTGAATTTAACTGAACCGTCATTTGTGAAATTGATTACATTTTCACCTGCTTTAAGTTCGATGTTCATTGTAGCGGTTTTAACCGTGTCCCAACTATAAGTATTTCTGCACCAGAGATTTTGTGCTTCACCATTAACATCAACTGTAATAAATCTTTCAATAAGGTCAACATTGTAACTGTGAACGCCACCCTCATCATTGTTTGAATATGAAACAGTAAGACGATAATCGCCGTTTTTAGGTGCATTCACCTTAAAACTTGCAGAGCCACCGTTACAAGAGATATTTTCAATGTGGTCAGTAACAAGTGTTGCACCGTCAGAAAGTTCCATTTCATCAGCAGAAACAGTAACAGAATAATTTGTTTCTTCAGCAACACTTATTGTACATTCAACAGTTTCTGTTGACTCGAAATCAATGTAATTAAGTCCTTTTCGAAGATATACAACAGATTTTCCGTCTGTATAAGCATCTGCACCGTCAATTTTGAAATTAGCAGAAACAGTTGTTGTCATATTGTAGAATCCGTCATAAGGAGCAACTGCTAAAAAAGACTTTGTGTTTTCGTTTGTCCTGTCACTATCTTTTAAAATAGCAATATTGTCAATCTCTTCGTATCTGCGGACAAGCAGACTGTCAACAACAAAAGTGCCGTCACCGTGAGCCAATGTAAGAGTGTGTTCACCCTTTGTAAGATAACGGAGAAATGTCATTTTGTCGGTGTATTCACTCTTAATTGTGTTAGGAAGATAAATATCTTCTGTATCACTATCAAGTGTCATAATTACTCTTGTGTCAACTCGGTCAGCAGGAGTAGGACCATCGTTTGAGTTTCCGAAAATAACGGATAAGTCGTAATAGCCTTTTTGCTCCACATTAAATTTTACTGTAATGCTGTCACCGTCATTTTCAAGACCACCAACCATACCTTGCAAGTCACCTGTGGTAGCATAAGCGCTGTCATAAGTGTATGTAAAACCATTACGGATACCGTGTTCAAATTCATAACGCTGTGGAAGATTATCGTTATAAAAATCTTCTTTACCGTCTTTGGCAGGAGTGAGTGTAATGTGATAAACTGCAGTAGGGTCAGGGTTTTTAAGGTCAACGCGGAGTTTTCCACCCATAACTCTGTCAGTATATTCAGCAACAAGTGTAGGCTCGTTTACAATACCACTCAAGCCCTCAAAGCATACCATTTCAACTTTAACATTAACTTTTTTGCCAAGGTTTGTTTTGCCTAAATGCTTGAAATTTACAAAACTATTATAATCAGAACCACCACAGATAACTGTGATTTCGTCTTTACCCTCGGTCATTGATGCGAGTCCGTTAAAATATTTATAGTGGAATCTGTCATATTCATATTTAATGGCATTTTCAAAGTCAGCGTGTGTGATATCAATGATTTTTGAGTCGAGAAGATAACCCTCCATATCGGCGTACCAACGGAAAAGCCACCAGTTTGAGTTAGGACTGTTGTTGTCAGCAACAGTATCGTTAAGGTTGTTTGCCAATCGCCAGTATGCAGCATTTGCATAAGCACCTGAATGTTCAATGGCAGAAATGTATTTTACCATATCAGCGGGAGCACCACATTCATACATTGTGCCGTATTCAGTAACGATAATCGGCATATCTTCTATACCCATTTCGTCTTCAAGTTCACGATATTGGTCAACATGGTCCTGCCAGTAATATGCAGATGTTTCACCAAGTTCGTGATAAATCATTATGTCGGGCATACAGTCATTTTCTTTGCAAAAGTCAAGGAAATGTTCTAATTCATAAAGGTCAAAATCGCAATATCCCGGACCACCGATTACAGCATCAGGGTCGATTGAACGGACAAGGTCATATGTTTCTTCCCAAGCCTTGTAAAAACGGAGTTTTGCTTCGTCATCATACATAAGCCATGTACCGTCAGGTGACGGAGTACCAAACCAGACTGCGTTATCAGTTTCGTTGTAAAGACAATAAACGAGTCTGTCAGCATAGTCTTTCTCTACAAGTTTCTTTACTGCTTCTTCAACCTGTGGCAGAAATCTTTCACGGACAAACTTCATACTGTCATAATTGCCTTCGGCACGAATATCCGTAATTTCCTGATGACAATAGTACCAAGTGTCAAAGCAGTCCTGCAAATAAACTGTGATATAGTCGCAATTCTGGAGCATTGGTGCAACATGGTCAACATCACCAATCGGGTGCTGAAGTCCGTCAATCACCTTTTGTGAGATACTTGAAACATCAATACTTTCCACAACTGCGTTGTCAGGCACACCATTTTCAGCAGTGCCGTAAAGGTATCCCGATGCTTTGCTGGAAACTTCACCAAGAAAAGCATTTGCATCAACCCGTAATGTAGGACGGAAAGCATAAGGAATGCCCTCTGCTGCCATGGATAAAACAGTAACTAAACTCAATATTAAACTGATAATTTTAAGCATAATTCCACCAACTTTTTTAAGATATAATGATAATACCAAAATTCGGATTATAATGCAACAAACGAAAAATAAAAAATCTTTACAGAATAAAATAAATATGATAAAATATATATGACCTGACATGAAGACGCTTTTGCTTCCGGATGAAAGGTGTAATGTATAAATAAAATACTACACTTAGATTTAACGGTACAATATCTTCAGGGGTATTGTACCTTTTTGCATTTATAAACCAAGTTGAGGTGATTTTATGGAAACTCGTATTGCTGTTATGGGAATTATAGTTGAGAAAACGGAGTCAGTTGAGCTTCTCAACGCTATTCTCCACGATTATGGTGAATATATCGTCGGAAGAATGGGAATTCCATACAGAAAGAAAAATGTTAATATAGTAAGTATCGCAGTTGATGCACCACAGGATATGATTTCTGCATTATCGGGAAAAATCGGCAAAATAGATGGTGTCAGCGTTAAAACTGCATATTCAAATGTGATTACAAATGAATGAGAAATTATTTAAAATCGGACAAAAGCTCATCAGTACAGGAAAACTTTCAACAACTGAATACAAATATCTTATTGATAACAGAAATGAAGAAATTACAGAGTTACTCAAAAATGAAGCGGTAAAAAAGCGTAAAGAGATTTACGGCAACACAGTTTTTATTCGTGGACTTATTGAAATCAGTAATATCTGCAAAAATGATTGCCTTTACTGTGGCATAAGAGCGTCAAACAAAGAATGTGAAAGATACAGACTAACAAAAGAAGAAATTTTATCTTGTTGTGACGAGGGTTATTCACTTGGTTTCCGCACCTTTGTAATGCAGGGTGGAGAAGATTTGCATTTTACTGATGACTTGTTAGTTGAGATTATCGGTGAAATAAAGAAGAAATATCCCGATTGTGCAATCACTCTTTCATTAGGTGAGAGAAGTTACGAAAGTTATAAAAAACTATATGATGCAGGTGCTGACAGATATCTTCTTCGTCACGAAACTGCTGATGAAGAACATTATAACAAACTGCATCCTTTCAAAATGAATTATAAAACACGAATGGAATGTCTTAAAAATCTTAAAGAAATAGGATTTCAGACTGGTTGTGGCTTTATGGTAGGCTCACCACATCAGACAACTGAAAATCTTGCGAAAGACTTGAAATTCATTGAAGAATTTTCACCACAGATGTGTGGCATAGGACCATTTATACCACATAAGGCAACGGACTTTCGTGACGAGCCTTCAGGTGATGTTGAACTGACTTGTTTCCTACTTTCAATCATAAGGCTTATAAAACCGACAATTTTGCTCCCTGCAACAACTGCATTAGGTTCAGCTGAGCAAGGAGGCAGAGAAAAAGGCATTTTGTGTGGTGCAAATGTAATAATGCCAAACTTATCACCACACAGTGTTCGTAAAAAATACGAACTTTATAACAACAAGTTAATCAGCGGTAATGAATCCGCACAGGAAATAGAAAATCTAAAAAACAGCATGAAAAATATCGGTTATGAAATAATAACCGATAGAGGCGATATAAAGGAGAAATAGATATGGCATATAATCCAAAATCATTAAAGGCTGAAGAATTTATCAGCGATGAAGAAATACTTGCAACACTCGAATATGCTGAACAGAACAAGTATAACGCAGAGTTAATTGACGAAATTTTAGAAAAGGCAAGACCTAAAAAGACAGAAGAAGGTACAGTTTGTGCAGGACTTTCTCACCGTGAGGCAGCGGTTTTGCTCCTTTGCGATATTCCTGAAATGAATGAAAAAATGTTCAAACTTGCCGAAGAAATCAAACTTGCATTTTACGGAAATCGTATTGTAATGTTTGCACCACTTTACCTTTCAAACTACTGTGTAAACGGATGTGTTTACTGTCCGTATCACTATCAGAACAAGCATATCTGTCGTAAAAAGCTTACACAGGAAGAAGTTCGTCAGGAGGTTATCGCACTTCAGGATATGGGACATAAGCGTCTTGCTATTGAAGCAGGTGAAGACCCTGTAAACAATCCTATCGAATATATCCTTGAATGTATTGATACAATTTATAGCATCAAGCATAAAAACGGTGCAATCCGTCGAGTTAATGTAAATATTGCAGCAACAACAGTTGAGAATTACAGAAAACTTAAAGATGCAGGAATCGGTACATATATTCTTTTCCAGGAAACATATCATAAGGAAAGCTACGAAAAACTTCATCCGACAGGACCAAAGCACAACTATGCTTATCATACAGAGGCAATGGACAGAGCAATGGAGGGTGGCATTGATGACGTTGGCCTTGGTGTGCTTTTCGGACTTGAACTCTATAAATACGAATTCGTAGGACTTATGATGCACGCTGAACACCTTGAGGCTGTTCACGGTGTAGGCCCTCATACAATCAGCGTTCCAAGAATCAAAAAGGCAGACGACATTGACCCTGATGTGTTTGATAATTCAATTTCAGACGAAATGTTTGAAAAGATTATCGCTTGTATCCGTATCGCAGTTCCATATACAGGTATGATTATTTCAACAAGAGAATCAGAAGAAGTTCGTGGCAAAGTACTTAATATGGGTATTTCGCAAATCAGCGGTGCTTCAAGAACATCTGTCGGTGGATATACAGAAGAAGAGCGTCCTCACGATTCAGAGCAGTTTGATGTTTCTGACCAGAGAACTCTTGACGAGGTTGTCCGTTGGCTTATGGAAAAAGGTCATATTCCATCATTCTGTACTGCTTGTTATCGCGAAGGCAGAACAGGTGACCGCTTTATGGCACTTTGCAAAAACGGACAGATTCTCAACTGTTGCCATCCTAATGCTCTTATGACACTTACAGAATTCCTTGTGGACTATGCAAGTGAAGAAACAAAGAAAATCGGTTTTGAACTGATTGAAAAGGAACTTCAAAAAGTTCCTAATCCAAAAGCAAGAGCAATCGCAATTCAGAATGTAGAAGATATTAAAGCGTCAAACAGACGAGATTTCAGGTTTTAATTATGAGTTTGAATGAAGTTGTATCAGCTGAAAGACTACATATAGGTTTTTTCGGACTGCGAAATGCAGGTAAATCAAGTGTTGTAAATGCTGTCACAGGGCAGGAAATGTCACTTGTGTCAGATGTAAAAGGCACAACAACAGACCCTGTTAAAAAGGCTATGGAATTATTACCTTTAGGTCCCGTTGTAATTGTTGATACTCCAGGTATTGACGACGAGGGGACTCTTGGCGAAATGCGAGTGAAAAAGACAAAGCAGGTGCTCAATTACATTGATATTGCTGTGCTTGTTGTGGATTCTACAGTTGGCTTGCAGGATTTTGACCGTGAAATGCTCGCTCTTTTCGATAAAAAGAAAATCCCATTTGTTGTAGCATATAACAAGTCAGATTTGTTTGCAGAAAATGTCCAATTAGATGACAAAACAATTCTTGTGAGTGCAAAAAACGGTACAAATATCAATGAACTTAAAAACAAAATTGCACAGGCAGTAAAAGTGCAGAATGAAAACAAACGAGTTGTCGGTGATTTGTTGAAGACAGGGGATATGGTTGTCCTGGTAACACCTATTGACTCGGCAGCCCCTAAAGGCAGACTTATTCTCCCACAGCAAATGACAATCCGTGACATTCTCGATTCAGGTGCAATTCCCGTTGTCACAAGGGAAACAGAGCTTGAAAATACACTTAATGCGCTTAAAGAAAAGCCTAAAATGGTTATAACTGACTCACAGGCATTTGGCTTTGTGTCAAAAATCGTTGGTGATATTCAATTAACATCTTTTTCAATTCTTATGGCAAGGTATAAAGGAAGTCTTGAGAGTGCCATAAAAGGTGCTGAAAAAATGAAAAATCTCAATGAGGGTGACACTATTCTTATTTCAGAGGGATGCACTCATCATCGTCAATGTGGTGATATCGGCACACAAAAACTCCCTAAATGGTTGAAAGAATATTCGGGAAAAGAACTGAATTTCAAATTTACTTCGGGTAAAGATTTTCCTGAAGATTTAAGTGGTGTTTCACTTGTAATCCATTGTGGCGGATGTATGCTCACAGAACGAGAAATGCAGTACCGTCGTCGTTTCTGTGAAGAAAACAATGTGCCAATAACCAACTACGGCACAGCAATAGCACAAATCAACGGAATTTTAGAAAAAAGCCTAAAACCAATAAAATAAACTCCAATTCAAATCATAATTTATCGGGCCCCTCAGTCACCTTACGGTGACAGCTCATTACTCGCCTGCCGGCTCAGACAGCGCTAATACAGCGTCCACCGGACGCTCGCGCCCCATCAAGTGGGGAGCCTAATTTTGGCCTTCCCCCTGGAGGGGAAGGTGGCGCGAGCAAAGCGAGTGACGGAAGGGGGGATTTATAATCGCAACGCAGTTCCGACCTTTTCCATTTTTCATTTTCAACTTTACACTTACCCCGACAAACTCCAATCTGTCCTTTTAATTAAATATAAAAATACAGCAGAGAAGATTTTAATGTCTTCTCTGCTTTTTGTGTAATATTCTATTTTACTTTTCTGCTGTTTTATGGGCTTTGCGTATTGCTTCGGCAAGTGGAATAATCAAAAATCCCAATGCAAAATTGCCTATACAATGAATTATATCAAAATAAAATCCTGCTGCTATCCAAGTAAGCATTCCTTTGAAATCAAGTCCAAACATAAGTGCCTGTGCAGGGGCATAAAGTATTCCGTAACAGAGTCCGTGTAACGCACAAACTACTGAATAAACGGGAATTGCAACCTTTTTGCTCATATTCTTTGACAACAGCATTGTAATCGCCCAAAGAACTGTCCATATGTAAAGATAAGGAATCCACCACATATTGAATCCATTGAAGATACCGATTAAAAATACGAAAACATATATGGGAATAAGTGCTTTTTTACGATATACAATGGTATATACAATAGTAAGCATTCCTATAAAATGCACATTGGGAAACGCTTCTGTCAGGTATTTTGATACAAACATTATAACGCCTAACAATGCAAAAACTGTAAGGTCAACAAGTTTATTCTTTTTCATTATGCTTTTGTGGCCACGAATGAATAAACATCACCGTCTTTGATTGGAGTAGTATCAACACCGCTGTTTGCATATGTACCATTTACATAAAACGCCCAATAAGCACCGTCTTCGTTGTAGTCATATTTCTGACCGTTAACCGTGTCAACCATAAGTCCGTATTGACCATTTTCACCTGAAATGAGTTTTTCGTTGACAAGTGCTTCACCAACAGTTTTTTCTGTGTCATACCTGACTTCAAAGTTTTTCTTTGTTCCGTCAAGTTCAACTACTTCAAAAGTGAACACTTTTTCTACAACATCCTGCTGATTCTGTGAGGGTTCAGGTGTTTCCTCACCTTGATTTTGTCCGCAACCTGCAAACATAAGTACCATGGCCGCAACAAGTACCAATGAAAGAACAGAACGGAAATGTTTTTTAATAATTTCTTTCATGCTGTTTCTCTCCTTTGAGATATTATATTTTATTGCAAAGGCTTTTCCATATATCAATTGGAGTGATAGGTATAATCCTAACCTGTTTTTTACAGGCCGATTTCTGCCAATACATTGTTAAAATACTCGCAAATCCACAAAGGATTTGCTCCGTTTTATGCCTTGTCTTGACAAAAATCTGCACTGTAAAAAATCTTCGACCTTAAAACGAGATATTTTTATTGGAGCTTTTGGTGTTGAGGATGCAGGAAGGCTGACGCCTTTCAAGTCCGAAACACCGAAAAAACAAAAAAATAGCCGTTTAAAGGCAGATTTGGATTATACCTATCACTCCATTCCGTGACAAAGAAAATTTCGATACCGGGTATTCCGACTTGCAGAAATTGTGATGTTTTCGCCTTCTCAAGTTTTCACTCAATGGCTTATCTTACTTTGCGGCAGTAAGTGAAAAATCAAATCTGCTTACGGCGACGGACTCGTTCAGGAATTTCACCCGATTCCCCGACATACCGAACCTTTACCTTGAAAATTTTATCACATCATATAAGAAAAATCAACTTGATTTATAGGTGAAATAATATTAAAATGTAATTGAGAATAAGAGTCCCTTTAACAAGGGAGACAGGGGTGTAACTTGATGAACAAAAAAATAAAAATTGTAATTTCAATAGCTCTTGTAACTGTAATTTCAGGTGCAGGAGTATTCTTTGGAGTGAGAAAAATGAAACTTAATGAATATAAAAGTGCAGATTTAAAATTGCCAAAGGAATTTACAATAACTGCACACACAGGATGTATGGACACAAAGGAAAACAGCCTTGAATCAATCAAAAAAGGTGTAGAAAACGGTGCAACAATCGTTGAATTTGATTTGTATTTTAACGACAAAGGCGAGCCTGTCCTTTCGCACGACGAACCTGTTGGTGGAGAAGTAACATTGGAGGAAGCGTTTGAATATATCTCTCATTTTGATAATATAAAAGTAAATGTAGATATAAAGACATGTGATGCTCTCCACAAAGTTTATCCGACAGCACAGAAATACGGAATTGAGAACCGAATTTTTTATACAGGCGTTAAGGACGAATTTGTTGAGCCTGTAAAGACCGATAGTCCACAGGTAAAATATTTCCTTAATGTGGATGTGAAAAAATCAAAAGCAGATGAAAAAGAATATCTTATGTCACTTGTGGAAAAAGTGAAAAATGCAGGTGCAATCGGCATAAATTTCAACTATAAAAACGCTACAAAAGAACTTGTGGAAGTTTTTCACGAAAACGGACTTTTAGTTTCAATCTGGACAGTAGATAGTGAATATAATATGTATAAAATTCTCTCGTTTGAGCCAGATAACATCACAACGCGAAATCCTGACAAGTTAAGTGAAATTGTAAAGAATTGTAAGTAAAAAATTTAATCGAAATTTGTAAAAATTATTGACTTTTTGTGAAATTAAGATTATATTTAACCTATACCAAATAGGAGCAGTCTTGAGTGACTGCTCCAACTATATCTATCGGTTGGAAAGGGGCTGCATAATTGAAAAACAATCCAGTTATTATTGACCTCAAAAACATAAGCGTCAGCTTTGACGACCATAAAATTCTTGATAACATTAACCTTTATATCCGTGACGGTGAGTTTATCACCTTGTTGGGTCCTTCAGGGTGTGGTAAAACTACAACCCTGCGTATTATTGCGGGATTTTTACAGCAGGATAGCGGTGATGTTATTTTCGAAGGAAAAAATATCAATGGTGTTCCTGCTTTTAAACGACAGGTTAACACCATTTTTCAGCGTTATGCGCTTTTCCCACACTTGAATGTATATGAAAATATCGCATTTGGTCTTCGCCTTAAAAAGTGGAAGGAAAAGGATATTAAAGAAAAAGTAAGTGAAATGCTTACTCTTGTAAATCTTAAGGGGTTTGGTTCTCGTAAAATTGATTCACTTTCAGGCGGTCAGCAACAGCGTGTTGCTATTGCTCGTGCATTGGCTGTTAATCCTCGAGTTGTGCTTCTCGACGAACCTTTAGGGGCACTTGACCTTAAACTCCGTAAGGATATGCAGATTGAACTTAAAAACATTCAGCAAAAGCTTGGTATCACATTTATCTATGTTACTCACGACCAGGAAGAAGCACTTTCAATGTCCGATACAGTTGTTGTTATGAACGGTGGTGTTATTCAGCAGATTGGTACACCTCTTGATATTTATAACGAGCCTAAAAACGCCTTTGTTGCTGACTTTATCGGTGAAAGTAACATTCTTGACGGAGTTATGAAAGAGGACTTTACTGTCGAATTTAACGGAATTAAATTCCAATGCGTTGACAAGGGCTTTAAACATAACGAGCCTGTTGACGTTGTTATCCGTCCTGAAGATATTGATGTTGTTGAACCTGAAAAGGGTATGCTTCAGGGTACAGTAACATCAGTTACATTCAAGGGTGTTCACTATGAAATTATTGTTGATATTGATAACTTCAAGTGGATGATTCAGACAACAGAAAAAAGTGAAGTAGGAGATGTTATCGGCATTTCCATTAAGCCTGACGAAATGCACATTATGAAAAAATCAGAGTATTCAGGTCTTTACGGTGACTACAGTTCATTCAGTGACGAATTTGATGAGCTTTCTCAGGTGCAGGTAGGTGAGGAATAATGAAAAAGTCCTCATTCCTTCAAAAGGTGACTAATGCACCTTATATGCTCTGGTCGGTGTTGTTTATAGTAGCACCGCTCATAATGGTTGCTTATTACGCATTTACTGATGCTGACGGTAATTTCACACTTAACAACATTACTCAGATTGGAGATTATACAACAACATTTATTCTTTCAATCAGCTACGGTGCTGTTGCTACTGTGATTTGCCTTTTGATTGCTTATCCTTTTGCCTATGCTCTTGCACAGACTAAGGCTTCTTTTCAGCGTGTTGCAACAATGCTTGTAATGCTTCCTATGTGGATGAGCTTTCTTATCCGTACATATTCATGGATTACAATTTTAGGTGAATCAGGCGTAATCAACAGATTCTTAGGTAATTTCGGTATTGAGCCACTTAAAATGCTCAATACAGGCGGTGCGGTTATCCTTGGTATGGTTTATAATTTCTTACCGTATATGATTTTACCTTTATATACTGCACTTTCAAAGATGGACAATTCTCTTGTTGAGGCGGCACAGGATTTGGGTTGTAACAAGTGGTATTGTCTTCGCAAGGTTATTTTTCCGCTTTCAGTACCCGGTATTGCAAGTGGTGTGACTATGGTCTTTGTTCCTTGTGTAAGCACATTCTATATTACACAGAAATTGGGCGGAGGACAGATTACACTTATCGGTGACGTTATTGAAGGTCAGTTCCAGACAGCTTACAACTATAACCTTGGTGCGGCATTGTCTCTTGTGCTTATGGTTATGATTTTAATCTGTCTTGGTGTGCTCAATTATTTTACTGACAGTGACGATGACGGAGGTGTGCTTATATGACAAAAACATCTCCATTATCAAAATTCTATTTAGCACTTGTATTTTTGTTCCTTTATGCACCAATGGTTGTGATGATGGTATTTTCATTTAACGGAACAGAAAGCACATATATTTTTGAAGGCTTTTCACTTCAATGGTATGAAAAACTTTTTCACGACAGAGTGACAATGGATGCACTTAAAAACACCGTGGTATTGGCGGTTGTTTCAGCGGCTATTGCAACGGTGCTTGGTACTTTGGCGGCTGTTGGTATCAATTCAATGCGAAACAAACACATTAAGTCCTCTGTTATGACTGTTACAAACATTCCTATGATGAATCCTGAAATCGTGACAGGTATTTCAATGATGCTTTTGTTCGTATTTGCAGGTGTAATGTTCAATAAACGCGATGTACTCGGCTTCTGGACAATTCTTATTGCCCATGTCACATTCCAGTTGCCTTATGTTATTCTTTCGGTTTTACCAAAACTTCGTCAAACTGACAACAGAATTTATGAGGCTGCACAGGACTTGGGTTGTCCGCCTGTACAGGCATTTTTCAAGGTTGTTTTCCCTGCAATTTTACCGGGAATTATTTCAGGTGCAATTATGGCATTCACATTGTCACTTGATGATTTCATAATCAGCTACTTTACAAATGGTCCTGATTTCCAGACCTTACCTATTCATATCTTCTCAATGACAAAAAAGAGAGTAAAGCCTGATATGTACGCACTTTCTACTCTTATTTTTGTTGCTATGCTTGTGCTTCTTATACTTATGAATGTGGCACAGTCACGTTCTGATAAAAAGCAGAGAAGAAAGCAAAAGGAGGAATCTTAATGAAAAAGTTTTTCTCCTTAGCTATTGCTGTTTTGGTGATTTTATCCTTGTTTATAATGCCTGTTTCTGCAAATGACGAAATTTTTTCAAAAGAAACAATTGAGTATTATAAAAACCTTGGTTTGCAGGGTACAGTTCTTAATGTTTACAACTGGGGCGAATACATTGATGATGAAGAAGTTGATGTAATTACTGAATTTGAGCGTCTTACAGGTTGTGATGTGAATTACACAACATTCGAGTCAAATGAAAATATGTATTCAAAACTTTCGGGTGGTGGCGTCAGCTATGACATTATAATTCCGTCCGATTATATGGTTGAGCGTCTTATTTCCGAAGATATGCTTCTTCCTGTTGACTATAATAATGTTCCTAATTTTGCAAAATATTTTGATAGTGAAAAATACGGTTATCTTATTGAAAATGGTATAAGTGATTATGCTGTTATATACAATGTGGGAACAACAATTCTCATTTACAACAAAAATTTTGTAAAAGAAGAGCCTAACAGCTGGAAAGTTCTTTGGGATGAACAGTATAAGGGCAAGGTTCTTATGTTCAATAACCCTCGTGATTCATTTGCTATTGCACAGTTTGTTTTAGGACAAAGCATCAATACAACTGAAAAGTCCCAGTGGGATGCGGCTGCAGAACTTTTAATGGAACAACGCAAAAAGGTTAAGCCCGAATATGTAATGGACGAAGTTTTCATCAAAATGGAAAGTGGCGAATATGCCTTCGCAACTTACTATGCAGGTGACTATGAACTGATGGTTGAGAATAATCCTGATTTGGGCTTTGTTTTTCCAAAAGAAGGTGTAAATACATTCTACGATGCAATGTGTATTCCAAGCGCTGCACAGAATAAAAAAGGTGCAGAGGCATTTATCAACTTTATGTTAGAGCCTGAAATTGCACTTGCAAATGCAGAATATATTTATTATGCAACACCAAATAGGGCAGTTTTCGAAAATCCTGATTATTCACTTGCAAATAGTGCTGCGGTTTATCCTGAGAATCTTGAAAATACTCAGGCTTTTCATAATCTTCCAACAGATACTTTACAGTATATGAACTCCTTGTGGATGAAAGTCAAGGGTGAAAATGATGCTCAGGGACTGTATATCGGCTTTTTCTCTGTAATTGCAGTTGTGGTGGTAATTATAATCGCAAACATTTTAAAGAAAAAGCGTATGGCAAAATTTTATGATGTTTAAACTACTGGGACGAGTCAAATCGTCCCTTTTTCTTTGGCTTATAAATGTGCCCCCCCTTCCGTCACTCGCTATGCTCGTGCCACCTTAATTCTCCCCTGCCGGGTCGGTCGGTGCTTCTGCTTCGCAGAGGTGTCCACCGGACACCCGCACCCTCGTAGGGGGAAGGCTAATTTGGGCGCCACCCTTGAGGGGGAGCTGTCTGCGTAGCAGACTGAGGGGGGTAAAATAATAGTTTGACCTTGTAATTATCTATGCTATAATATAAACGGTGAACAATATGACCGAAAAACAAAAACGATTTGATGAATTGACACAAAGAGCCAATGAACGAGGATATACAGTTTATTCCGATTTTTTAGGGTTATCCGAAATATCGGAGCTTTCTGCTATGCGTTTTTCTGTACCTGTAACACTTTGGGGTGGATATGATGATGCTGAAAGGTGTGTTGTCTGTTTTGGTGACAGAGAATATTTTAACGATAATTCAGATTACCCAATTAAATGTATTCTCATAAAACCCGTTAACCAGAAATTTGCAGACACACTTTCCCACCGTGACTTTTTAGGTTCACTTATGGGACTTGGAATTCGTCGCGAGGTGTTAGGGGATATAATAATCAATAAAAACTGCGGTTATCTTTTCTGCCTTGAAAATATTGCCGATTATATTATCGAAAATCTTACGCAAGTAAGGCATACAACAGTAAAATGTGGAATTACAGATAATATCCCAACAGATGCTTTGCCACAGCCTGAAAATCGTGAAATAATAGTTTCATCCGAAAGACTTGATGTGATTGTATCTGCAATTTATAAAATGTCACGCAGTCAGGTGTTGCCAATATTCCATACGGAAAAAGTTTTTGTGAACGGTGCAGTAAAGACAAGTCCATCAGTAACTGTAAATGTAAATGATAAGATTTCCGTTCGTGGATATGGAAGATTTATTTATAAAGGTGTTCTGCGTACTACTAAAAAAGACAGACTTGTGATAAGTGTGGAGGTGTTTTAAATGATTACAATGGAACAAAAACTTCGTGATGTAAGAAAGGATAAAATAGCCAACTTTTGGCTTGAAAGTTATTCTTCTGTGCCTGAAATTAATCGTGTTTTGCGATTAATTGAGCCTCTTAAATTCAGCACCCTTGAAAAGGTTGCACCAAGAGGACTTAAAGGCTTTGCGAAGGATTTGGTTGGTTTCTTTAATGGTGAAGACAATGTAATTTCCGTTGATGACCCACGCAGTATGTTGTTGTGGGATGAAAAGGACATTCCGCTTTATGATGGTGAAAGAAAGCCGTATATAGTACCATTTCTTTTAGAAAATAAAAAAGCACCTGCTGTTGTGATTGCACCGGGTGGAGCATATCTTCATGTGTGTATGGGGCACGAGGGTGTTGATATGGCACAACGATTCAATGAGCTTGGATTTCACGCAATTATCGTATGTTACCGTACATCACCTTGTCGTTATCCTTGTCCGCAACTTGATTTTATTCGTGCAATTCAGACGGTTCGCAACAATGCGGAAGAATGGGGCATAATCGAAAACCAGATTATTGCTATGGGATTTTCTGCAGGTGGTCATCTTGTAACAAGTATCAGCGGTGTTCACGATGAATTAAGAGAAATGACAGGAGATTTAAGTCATATAAACGGAAAACCCGATGCAGTTATCGGTGGATATCCAATGATTGACCTTAAATGTAAGGATTTCGGTATTACTTGTGACAAAATTTTTCTTGGTGAAAACTATAGTAAAGAGTTGTCCGATAAACTATCTGTACAAAATCTTATCGACGAGAATTATCCGCCAATGTTTCTCTTTTCAATGAAATATGACCCGATTGTACCACCTGAAACTAACTGCCTTGTGGCTGAAAAAGTTCTTAAAGAAAAGAAAGTTCCCAATGAAGTACATATTTATCGCGGTAATGTTCACGGATTTGGACTTGCTGACGGACTCGAGGCAGGTCAATGGGTGAACCAATCCATAGAATTTCTAAAAAAGAATAATGTTATATAACAAAAAGACCACTCAAAACGAGTGGTCAAAATTTTTATTTGAATTTCTTTACTGCTTTTTCTACTGCCAAGGCAACGGGTGGAGTAATAAGCGTTGTGCCGATTATTTCCAATAATCCGTTAAGTCCCACAAAGGCAATCATAAATGCCCAAACGTTGTCTGTACCTGCACGAAGACCTATTACAAAATCCGTTTTGCCGAATAACACAATAAGAGATGTCATAAAAAGTGCGGTGTTGATTACAGGAGCAAAAAAACTTGCAATCACAACTGCAATACCTTTTTTGATTTTTGAGAGCAACTTGTAAATCACACCACAGAGATAACCCATAAGTACTCTTGGTACGACACACATTATAAATGTGAAAAGCGGGTTGATAGCGAGCAAAGTCGCTCCGAAAGCTGACATACCGAAGCATTGAATAAAACTTGAAATACCGAATACAAGTCCTAAAAATGCTCCCGATTTTTCACCAAGGGTGATAGCACCTACTGCAACGGGTATCATTATAAAGGTCATTTCCACAGCACCTAATCTAAGGTAACCGATAGGGGTAAATGCCATAAGTACCACAATCGCGGCAAGAACTGCATTTTGAGTAAGCATAAGAGTTTTTGCCTTTCTTACTCCTTTTGTTGTTTTCATTTTATATTCCTCCTTGCTGTTGCTCACAATGGATGCAACGCAAAATATTAACAAATAACAGCCTCCCCACTTGATGGGGAGGTGGCATTTTCGTAAGAAAATGACGGAGGGGCTATTTAATTGTTCTTCTCGTAAATTGCTTTAAGTCCCTTTAAAATAAGGTGACGGTCATAAGTAATTTCTCGTTTGCAAACAGGGGATATAAAGTATGAAAGACCGCCTGTTGCAACGATTGTAGCAGGCTCACCTAATTCTTCTACGAACTTGTCAAGAATACCGTCAATCATAGCAGCAGTACCAAGTACAACGCCACTTTGCATACTCTCAACAGTATTTGTACCACAAGCCTTTTTAGGTGGCTCAAGGCTGATTGTAGGTAGAAGTGAACTTGTATCGGTAAGTGCTTTGAGTGAAATCTGTACTCCTGGTGCAATCATACAACCTCTGAAGCCTTTATTTTTATCAACTGCACAGATTTTTGTTGCTGTTCCAAGGTCGATAATAAAAGCAGGTAACGGATAATTTGCAACAGCACCAACTGCACCTGCTGCAAGGTCAGCACCAAGCTGTGCAGGGTTGTCGATTAAGATGTTAAGTCCTGTCTTTACACCGGGAGAAAGAATAAGAGCATCTTTTTCTGTAAGTTTTTTAATAGCATTTGTAACTGATTCTGTAATTTCAGGCACAACAGAAGAAATCACAACGCCTGAAATTTCATTAAAATCGACTTTATGCATCACAAAAATATTAGTGAAATCCATAGCATACCGGTCATCGGTTTTTTGTCTTTCTGTGGCAAGTCGTACACTTGTTGTTAATTTATCACCGTCAAAAAGCCCGATGTTGATATTGGTATTTCCTATATCCATTGTAAGAAGCATAGTATCACCTCGCAAAATCAATAAAAATATTATACTGCAAAATTATTTGATTATCAAGTGGCTATGTGGTACAATAATGCATCGTAGATGCAATTCATGTGATTTATCACAATTCATGATGAAATCATTTTATGCAATTTATTGCAATTCATTTTACTCCCTCAGTCTGCTTCGCAGCCAGCTCCCTCTGAGAGGGAGCGGATTGATGATTTGCTTTCGCATGAATTGGCTTGTGCCATGATTTCTCGCTTATGCTCCATGAATTGAATTTTTTAAATTCATTCTTAATAAGTTGGTGAAAATATGCTCTGTAATCTTTGTCCGAGAAAGTGTAATGCAGAAAGAACTGAATATACAGGAAACGGGTTCTGTAAAATGCCACAGAATCCTGTTCTTGCCCGTGCTGATATTCACAATTGGGAAGAGCCTTGCATAAGTGGTGAAAAGGGTACGGGCGCAATATTCTTTTCGGGTTGCTCTCTTAAATGCTGTTTTTGTCAGAATTATCCCATAAGCCACGAGAATAAAGGCGAAATAATTACAACTGAAAGGCTTGTTGAAATCATCAAAGAACTTGAGTCAAAAGGAGTCCATACCATTGATTTTGTAAATCCTACTCATTTTTCTCATATTATAATCGATGCATTGACAAAATATAAACCGTCAGTTCCCGTTGTGTATAACAGTTCGGGATATGACAGCGTTGAAACACTTGAAAAAATGCAGGGGCTTGTTGATGTTTATCTTCCTGACCTTAAATATTTTAGTAGTGAAAAATCACAGAAATATGCAAAATGTCCCGACTATTTTGAAAAGGCAAGTAAAGCAATTCTTGAAATGTATCGTCAACAACCGAATAATGAATTCAAGGATGGTATTATTCAAAAAGGACTTATTATCCGTCACCTTGTTTTACCTGCCAATGTGGATGAGAGTAAAAACATACTTTTGTGGATTAAAAACAACTTGCCTGACGACACATACATAAGTCTTATGAGTCAATATACGCCTTATGGTGATATCAAAAATTTCAAGGAGCTTAACAGAAGACTTACAACAGCCGAATATAATAAGGTTGTGGACTATTTCCTTGAATTAGGTCTTGAAAATGGCTTTATGCAGGAAAAGACATCTGCAAAGACGGATTTTATACCGAGTTTTGACGGAACAGGTGTAAAATAGTATTGAAATCTGTGAAAATAATGATATAATTATTACATATTTTTAAGAAAGAAGGATTTAAAAATGAAAGGATTTTTCAAAGAATTCAAAGAATTTGCTATGCGTGGTAACGTAATTGACCTTGCAGTCGGCGTTATTATCGGTGGTGCATTCCAGAAAATCATCAACTCTCTTGTAAACGACATTATTATGCCTCTTATCGGTCTTGCATTAAAGGGTGCTGACTTTGCAACAAAGTTCGTTGCTCTTGACGGTGGTGACTATGCAACAATCGAAGAAGCAACAGCTGCAGGTGCTGCAATTCTTACATACGGTAACTTTATCGCAGTTATTCTTGACTTCATTATCGTTGCATTCGTTATTTTCTGCCTTGTTAAAGGTATTAACACTCTCAGAGCAAAAACTGCTAAAGAAGAACCTGTTGTGGAAGAAGCACCAACAACAAAGGTTTGCCCATTCTGTAAGAGCGAAATCGCTATTGATGCTACAAAGTGCTGTCACTGTACATCTGACGTTGAATAATTATGTATAAACTTGGTTTTATCGGTTGCGGTAATATGGCAACTGCCATAATCGGTGGTGCTGTCACATCACAATTCCTTAAAGGCGAAGAAATCTGTGTGTTTGATGTGGATACAACTAAAGCAGAATTTCTTAACAAAGAATACGGTGTGAATACAAGTTCAACTGTTGAGAGTCTTGCGGAAAACTGCGAATTTGTTGTTCTTGCAGTTAAACCACAGGTTTTCCCGACAGTTTTACCACAGATTAAGGAAAGCCTTAATAACACAACAGTTGTTTCAATCGGTGCAGGAAAAACACTTGAATTTATCGGTAGTTTTTTGAATAAAAAAACACCAATTGTCCGCGTTATGCCTAATATTAACGCAAAAGTCGGTGCTTCAATGAGTGCAGTCTGCAAAAATGACTGCACAGATGATATAGCACTTGAATTTGTAAAAGGACTTTGTAAGTCTTTCGGTGAAGTAATGGAGCTTTCTGAAAGTCAGTTTCCACTTTTTGGTGTAATCGCAGGATGTTCACCTGCATATTCCTTTATGTTTATCGATTCAATGGCTCGTGAAGCCGTTAAAAACGGAATGAAAAAGGATGAAGCACTTAAAATCTGTGCACAAGCTGTGTTGGGTAGTGCCAAGATGATTCTTGAAGATAAAGAGAACAATCCTTGGGCACTTATAAACAGCGTTTGTTCACCAGGCGGAACAACAATCGAAGGAGTTGCAAAACTCCAGAGTGAGGGCTTTGACACAGCAGTTATGGATGCTGTAAAAGCATCACTTGATAAAGATAAAAAGTTATAATCGCGTAGTGGCAGGCTTCCACGCCTGCACAACAAACATAAAAACAGAGGTCATTCTGAGGAACGAAGTGACGAAGAATCTAATGTTGAGATTCTTCGCTACGCTCAGAATGACCTGTAATTTTTATTCAATATTAAAACAACTCTGTTGACAGATATCTGTCACCTAAATCCGGGAGGAGAACAACGATGTTTTTATCTTTGTTCTCTTCCTTTTTTGCAAGTTCAATGGCTGTGTGGAGTGCTGCACCCGATGAAATTCCCACAAGCACACCTTCTTTTTTTGCAAAAAGTCTTGCTGACTCATATGCTTCGTTACCTGAAACAGTTACGACTTCATCAAGAATATCTGTATTAAGTATTTCGGGAATGAAACCTGCACCGATACCCTGTAAAGGATGTGGACCTGCTTTACCTCCAGAAAGAACAGGGGCGTCACAAGGCTCAACACCGACGATTTGAATGCTTTCATTTTCAGATTTAAGATATTCGCCTGTGCCTGTGATTGTACCGCCTGTACCCACACCTGCAACAAATATGTCAACATTACCGTCGGTATCTTCCCATATTTCAGGACCTGTTGTCATAAAATGTGCCTGTGGGTTAGCGGGATTCACAAACTGACCTGCAACAATACTGTCAGGGATTTCCTTTGATAATTCTTCTGCCTTTTCGATAGCACCATTCATACCCTTGCTACCGTCAGTAAGTACAAGTTCAGCACCATAAGCCCCTATGAGTTTTCTGCGTTCAACAGACATAGTTTCAGGCATTGTGATAATAAGACGATAACCCTTTGATGCAGCAACGGCAGCAAGTCCAATACCTGTATTACCACTTGTAGGCTCAATGATTACAGAACCTTTTTTGAGAATACCTTTTTCTTCGGCATCTTCAATCATTTTAAGTGCTACTCTGTCCTTTACACTTCCTGCAGGATTAAAATATTCAAGTTTAGCAAAAATCTTTGCTTTAAGATTTAATTCGTCTTCAATATTACACAATTCAAGCAAGGGTGTTTTGCCGATTAATTCTGATACACTTTTATAAATATTCATTGAGATTACCTCCCTTATAAGACAAATACATTATATATTAATATGCAAAAAAATTCAAGAAAAACAGCCTGCAAGGAAAAACCTTACAGGCTGAAAATTATTGTAAGCATTTCTTATTTTGCCTTTTTCTTTGGGTTCATTACAAGCATGCCGATTGCCATAATTACTGCGAATACGATAAGGTAGAAAAGAACAGGACATGAGAATTCGCCGTTTTCTTTTGCTGCAAGGTAAGGCATATAACCGTGTGAGTAAATAGCAGCAAATACCATGAATGCAGAACCGATAATACCGAGTGTAGGGAGAACAAATCTCTTCACTGCAGGAAGGTTCTTTTCTTTTCTCATAAACTGAATGAACATTGGAATGTAAAGAGCATAGATTGTGATAATAGGAAGCTCTGATGAGTCAAAGCTGAACAATCCGAACCAAGGTGCTGCAGTAAGGTTTGCACCATAGAAGTATACAAGCCATGCGCCAACGATTACAAGACCAATGATACATGAGTTAGAAGGCATTCCTGATGCAGGGTCAACCTGTTTCATAAGGTCAGACTTTGGACCGTAGCCACGAACTGCAATTGAGTACATACCACGGATATTACCAATAAGAAGACCGTTAAGAGTGCCAAGACAAGAAACTGCAACGAAGAGGTTAAGAATGTTACCGAGAACATTACCGAAAACTGCTGTGAAAGCAGGTGCAGTACCTTCGTCAATAAGTGTCTGTACAGGAGCACCACCTGCAATACCTATGTAATAGAAAAGGTAAATTGCGATGATGATAATACCGCCTAATACAAGAGCGATAGGAAGATTCTTTTTAGAATCCTTGATTTCAGAGTTGATTGATGTAGCAAGAATCCAACCTTCATAAGCGAATGCAGTAGCAACAACAGCACCGAAAAGAACTGAATAGTTGCCTGTGCCTGTTGCAAAGTTAGCACCAAGCATTGATGTACCTGCTTCAACAGGAGCACCTGTTAAATCGTGTGAAAGACCATAGATAGTACCGACAACAGCCATCAAAAGAAGTGGAATAAGCTTGATGAATGTAGCACTAATCTGGAGTTTACCTGCAAGCTTTGAAGAAAGTGTGTTAACTGCGAAAACACAGATAAGAATAAATCCTGCAAGCAAGAATGTTTCAGTACCGGTTACAGGGTCACCTGCGAGCTGTAAATCAGGGTTAACTGAAACCAAGAATGTAAGGAAGTATCTTGCAGTAAGCCATGCAAGAACTGATGTCATAGCAGGAGTGTAAATTGTTGTAGCAAACCAACCCATAAAGTATGCGTATTTGCCACCAATTGTTGCTTCTGCATAGTCAACGAGACCGTTAACCTTTTCATATTGCTGAGCCATAACACAGAATGCGAGGATACAGCAAATCATTACTGCACCACCGATAATCCATGCGATGATACCCATTGGCATATCTCCGTCTGTCTTCTGAAGAATTGCCTGAGCCTTAAAGAAAACACCTGAGCCTACAACAGTACCTACAACCATGCAGATAGCCATTAAAAGGCCGTATTGCTTTTTGAGTCCTTTTTCCATATTGAACCCGTCCTTTCACTTTAATGAGATAAAATCATTATAGGTTATTTTTTTCCATTTGTAAAGACTTTACTGTTGGAAAAACAAGAAAATAATTGAAAATAATGTGGTTATGTTATATTATATTAGTATATTTTAAGGAAAGGACCGGGGCAGATGACAAAAAAACAGTATCTTTGCATAGATTTAAAATCGTTTTATGCCTCGGTCGAGTGTATTGAAAGAGGCTTTAATCCGCTTACAACAAATCTTGTTGTGGCGGATATTGGTCGTACAGAAAAGACAATTTGTCTTGCTGTGACGCCTTCGTTAAAAGCGTTTGGTGTTTCCGGCAGAGCAAGACTGTTTGAAGTGGTGCAAAAAGTGGCAGAAATTAATAATCAAAGAAAATTCAGAGCACCAAAAAGAACTTTTACAGGCAAATCGTTCGATTCAGAACTGTTGAACGAAAACCCAAGTCTTGAACTTGATTATGTTGTCGCATCACCACGAATGGCACTTTATATGGAATACAGCACACGCATATATAATGTGTATCTAAAATATATTGCACCTGAGGATATTCACGTTTATTCAATTGATGAGGTTTTTATTGACATAACACACTATCTTCCAACACACAAAATGACGGCTCACGATTTTGCGAGAATGCTTATTAAGGATGTTCTCAATACAACCGGTATTACTGCAACTGCAGGAATAGGCACAAATATGTATCTTGCTAAAATTGCAATGGATATTGAGGCAAAGCATATTCCTGCCGATAAAGACGGAGTAAGAATTGCCGAGCTTGACGAAATGAGTTATCGCAAAAAATTATGGTCACACACACCTATAACAGATTTTTGGAGAGTTGGTAAAGGCTATGCCAATAAACTTGCAAAGTATGGCATTTACACAATGGGTGATGTGGCAAGATATTCCTTGCTTGACGAAGATTTTCTGTATAAATTATTCGGAATAAATGCAGAATTGCTTATTGACCATGCGTGGGGATGGGAACCGTGCACAATAGCTGATGTAAAAGCATACAAGCCATCAACAAACAGTTTAAGTTCAGGTCAGGTGCTTCACATACCATATGTTTTTGAAAATGCTAAACTTGTAACAAGAGAAATGACAGAGTTATTGGTGCTTGACCTTGTTGAAAAAGGTCTTGTTACGGACCAGATTGTGTTGACAATCGGTTATGATATTGAAAATCTTACTAATGCAGAAATCAAAAATGCGTATAAGGGTGAAATTGTCACCGACCATTACGGACGACAAGTACCAAAACATGCTCACGGTACAACAAATCTTACAGGAAAGACATCATCGGCAAAATTGATTGTAGATGCAACTATGGAACTTTTCGACAGAATTGTTAATAAAAGCCTTTTGGTAAGAAGAATCACACTCGCAGTTTGTAAATTGCAAAGAGAAAGTGACATACAAGAAAAAATTCCTGAACAGCTTGATTTGTTTACAGATTACGAAGCACTTGAGAAAAAACGACAAAAGGAAGAAGAAATTCTCCAGAAAGAAAAACGAATGCAACAAGCAGTGCTTGATATAAAGAAAAAATACGGTAAAAATGCAATTCTTAAAGGTATGAATCTTGAAGAAAGTGCAACAGCAAAGGACAGAAACAGTCAGATTGGCGGTCACAAAGCGTAAAATAATTATGAATTCGTAATGCGTAATTCGTAATTAAAAAAATTTATACAATTATGGAGTGCCGTCTTAAACTAAACATATAAACAAATTATAATTTATCGGGGAGAATAAATTTAAAACAGAAACAAAAACCTTGTAGGGTCGCTTCACGAAGCGACCGTTCCAAAGTGTGCTGAAATCCTCATTCGGACGCTTCGTGAAGCGTCCCTACAAAACAACCAATTAAAATATGTTGTAGGGGAGGGTCTCCGTGCCCTCCCGAGCATTTAATATACACTTGCGGGCGAGCACAGAGACTCGCCCCTACATTCCAACCATATTGGTTTTATTTTATAATCGCAACGCAGTTCCGACACTTTGCGTTTTGCATTTTGCACTTTGCACTTAACAGACAACCTCCAATTTAGTAAGGAGAGCATATGGAAAAGTATAATGATATAATAAATCTGCCACATTATCAGTCAAAAAAAAGACCGCATATGTCAATTTATGACCGTGCAGCACAGTTTTCACCGTTTGCCGCGTTGACAGGACACGACGAGGCAATCAAAGAAACTGCAAGGTTGACTGATAAAAAGACAGAACTCAGTGAAACAACAAAAACAATTCTTGATGAAAAATTTTCTTTCATTATGGAGCATATTTACAACCAACCTGAAATAACAGTAACATATTTTATTCCCGACACATTAAAAAGTGGCGGAATGTATGTGGATTATACAGGCTGCGTAAAAAAATATGATTATCACAACAGAATTCTGCATTTTACTGACAATACAGAAATCAAGGTTGATGATATAATGGAGATTGAGAGCGAATTTTTCCCGAAAGTATTTGATATGAGGTGAAAAAATGACAGAATTTAGATGGGCATATATAGGCAGTGGTGGTATTGCTAAAAGCACCGCTATGAATATAAAAAAAGGTAATCACAAAATAGTTTCTGTATATAGCCGTACATTCAGTAAAGCGAAAGATTTTGCAGAAAAATACGGTGCAACAGCGTTTGAAGATTTTGAAAGTGCAGTAAATCGTAGTGATGTTGACGCAGTTTATATTGCAACACCTCATACTTCTCATGTGGAATATGCAGTAAAGGCGATGAAAATGGGGAAACCCGTTCTTTGCGAAAAGCCAGTGGGTGTTTCAGTAAAAGATGTTGATATTCTTCTAAATACAGCCAAAGAAACTGACACATATTTCTGTGAAGCAATGTGGACTTGGTTTTCACCCGTTGCATTGAAAGTTAAAGAATGGGTGCAGAGTGGCGAAATCGGTGAAATCAAGGATGTTGTAATAAACTATGCTTTCCCGGGTATTATGATGTCAAAGGATTCAAGAGTTTTAATGCCTGAAACAGCAGGTGGAGCATTACTTGATGTCGGTATCTATCCCATTACATATTGTTATAATCTTTTTGGTGTGCCAAAGGGGATAAAATGTGACGGTGAAATCAAGGATGGTATTGATATTGCTGAAACTGTTGTTCTTGATTATGGAAACTTCAAGTGTACACTTAATATGTCACTTTGCAAGCTGAAAGAAAACTGCAAAATTATAGGTGCAAAGGGTAGTATCAATCTTCCTGTATTTTTCCATATGGCATCAAAGGCAATTCTTAAAAATGGAATAAAAAGAAAAGTTTTCAGAGGGAAAACTGATTATCTTACAGAGTTTAACTGTGTTGCAGAAGAAATAAGACAAGGCAAAAAAGAATCATCATATATTCCTTTTGAGTCAACAAGAGAGTGTATGAAAATTATGGACGAGTGTCGAAGACAAATGAATCTCGTTTATCCGTTTGAGGTGTAATTTTATGAAAAAGATAATTCCTGCGTTGTTCATATGTATTCTGGTTATGATTTTTTCTGCTTGTGGAAAAGATGAAATTAAAATCGAAGATTATGAGTGGCATCTTCGTACTGCTGCTAATATAAATGCAGAAGGTCTTGTGGTGGCTGTTGGTGAAAAGAATGAAGCATATCCCGATGCGAAGATTGTTGATGTTGTACTTACTGCAAAAGACGGTGAACTTGTAATAACAGACAAGACCAATGACGAAACCTATGTAGGTGCTTATGAAGAAATGTTTATTACAGACAGTTCTGAAGACTATAAAATCATAATGAAAGGTAAAGATGGCTATGCCACCGTTGCATACACAACCTATGCTGACGGGACAAAAGAATTGACCTTGCCAATCACTGTTGGCGGATATGATATGTATTTTTATGCAAATAGTTGAAAAAAGTTTTCATAAGTTATTGCAAATGGGAAACTAAGTGAGTATAATTATTTCATAAGGGAAAATTCGAATAGGAGAGATGATAATGGAAAGAACCTATGTTCCTTTCTGGGATTGGAAGGAAAAATCAAAACAGACAGAATACACTGAAAGCACACCGCTTCTCAATGCTGACGGTACTCTTAATGCCAAAGGATGGGCAAGACACAATGTTTTCGAGTATGACCGTAACCTTGTTAAAACAGGTATTATGAGTCGTAAGGAATGGGATTTTTATCAGGTTTCAAACGGTAAATATATGGTTCAGTTAAGCTTCGCGAACATCAATATCGGTGGTTATGTAGGTGCAAAGCTTGTTGACCTTGTTAACGGAAAACAGATTATTGACTGCACAAAGTTCTTCCTTGGCGCGAATAAGCATGTTCCACCTGCAAAGGGTGATGTACCAAATCGTTACAGAGATAAAATCGGTGGCGCTGACTTCGATTTTGACACAAAGGAAACAGAGAGAACACTCTGGTTCAGATGCCCTACAAAGAACGGTGTTGTTGAGTGTAATTTCCAGATGGACATTATGCCCGGTCTTGAAAATATCACAACTGTTCTTCCTTTTGATGAGGATCCGACAAGATATTTCATGACAACAAAACAGAATTGTATGCCTTGCGAGGGCACAATGCGAATCGGCAATGATACATATACATTCTCAAAGGAAGATTCATTCGGATACCTTGACTGGGGCCGTGTTAACACAATCCACGAAATGGTATGGTATTGGGGTAACGGTTCTACATATCTTACTGACGAGAATGGTGAAAAGCATCTTTTCGGTTTTGAAATCACATGGGCAATCGGTAACGAAAGTAACGCTACTGAAACTGCTATTTTCTATGACGGAAAAGCACATAAATTCGGTGCTGTTGATGTTGAAACATTCCCTAAAGATGATAAGTATATGGAACCTTGGAAATTCATTTCAGAAGACGGAAGATTTAATCTTACAATGACTCCATTCTTTGACTATCATTCTGACCTTGACCTTAAAATCGGCAGAATGCACTCTCATCAGGTTCATGGACTTTGGAACGGTGATGTTACTCTTGATGACGGTACTAAACTTGAAATCAAAGATATGTATGCTTTCTGTGAATATGTAGAAAACAGATGGTAAAACGAATTGCAGAGAAGATTTAACTAATCTTCTCTGTTTTTTGTTGTCTATTTTGAATAATTGTAATCATATATCAGTTATGATATAATAATTTAAAGATTATGTGAAAATGGAAAGAGGAATGGATATGTCAAAAAAATCAGAAGCTTTTTCAAATACTTTTATCTCAATTCTTGCTGTTTTACTTGCAGTTGTAATTACATTTTCTGTTGTAATGACAGCACAGACCTTTGCCGAAACTGCAATACAGAACAATAAGGTAGTTGTAAGCCCTCAGGTTCAGCAGGAAACAGATAATGATTCAACAATTACTGATGATTCAACAGTTTCCGATATTGGCGGTGTTGATGAGCCTACTGATATTATTGTATCCGACACACCGACAGAAGACGAAGAAAAACCTGACGAAAAAGATGAAACTGCAGGAGCATTTGCTTCAACTGAAGAACTTGTTGCATATTTCAACACATGTGCAAATAAAGCAAAGACAGAGGCCGTGAAAGTAGTTAAAAATTCCGAAAAGAGGGTTGTTGGGGAAATTAAAGTCCCTGATGTTCTTCAGTCTATGGCAGAAAATGTTCTTAATGATAGTATGAAAGACGATACAAAACCGATTGTGTATGATACAAAGGAATCAATCAGAAAGGACTTCCTTGTTCCAAATCAGGATTATGTAAGTTGTCTTAAAGCATCAGATGTTGTAAAATCAAATTATGAGGATAAAGGTAATGAATATGTGATTTATTTTAAACTTAAGGACGAGAAAAATCCAAGAGCAGGTTCGGGTGTCGGTTCTGTCTGCGATGTTATCGAAACATATGAAGTTGCGGAAAAAGCACCGGCATTTCTCAAAGAGTTTTCAACGAGCTATTATAATTGCGAAGTTACTGCGACAATCGACAAAGAAACAGGAAGAATGGTACACGCAGTATATTCAACACCCTTGATGTTTAATGTTGTTGTCAATTTGTTCGGTACTCATTCTGCGAATGTAGGACTTACATTTATAAAAGATTATACAATTACATACTAATTATGACGAAAAACAATGAATTTTGTGTTTGAAAAAGACATAAACTAAAATTAGTGTATATTGACATATATTTACTTAAATGATAAAATTATACATTGAGAACAAGGTTCCAAAAAATATAAATCAATGTAAAAGGAGTTATACACATGAAAAAAGTATTATCAGTTATTCTTGCGTTGGTAATGGCGTTGTCGGTAGTATCAGTTTCTGCATTTGCAGCGGACGATGATTATGCTGATTTTGACGGTATTATCACATTGGGCGAAACAAGACCTGTTAACCTTCCCGGTCTTACACAGTATTCAAAATATGTAATTATTCAGTTTGTTCCTGAAAACGACGGTTGGTATGCAATCAGCTCTGATTCAAGAGAAAATGCTGACAGCGACCCATACCTTGAATTGTATAAAAACGAATTAGGTGAATACGTAGTTAAGGTTGACGATGCTGACAGTGATACTACAGATTTCTATCTTGAGTATTATTTTGAAGCAGGTATAGTTTATTTCTTTGTAATGGGTAATTTCAGAAGTGCTACTGTATGGGATATCACTCTTGAATGCTTACACGCTGAGTACAAAGATGGTAAATGTGCATCTTGCGGTGCAGACTGCGACCATGTAAAAGTAGATAATATGTTTGATTCTTGTCCTTGCGGTAAGACATTTGATGGTAAAGTGGTAACTCTTACCGATGGAAAATATGCAGAAGATATTAAGTGCGAAGACGGAGAATATACTTTCATCAAGTTTGTTCCTGAAGAAACAGGCATTTTCCGTGCTCAATCTGCTTCAGAACACAAAGAAAATATTCCTGACCCATGTTGTGATGTTTATGATGCACAGGGTAACCTTGTAGCATATCACGATGATATCAGCGTAAGCGAAAATGATGAAAACTACAATTTTGATTTAGTATATGAATTCGAGGCAGGCGAAGTTTACTTTATCGGTCTTTGGGACTATCAGGCAGGTAAAGAATGGTCATTCACATTTGAAGATATTTCAACACATTCATTTGAAGTACCTGTTGAAGATGACGAAACAACAACTCCTGACGACGAAACAACTGTTGTAACTGAAGGCGATACAAATACAGATACAAACGAAGGCGATACAACAGCACCAGAAGAAACACCAAAAACAGAAACAGTTGTTCACAAGCTTACATTTGTACCACAGAAAGATGCAACTTGTCTTGAGGCAGGCTACACAGGATATGCATACTGTGAAGAATGTGAAGAATGTACAGAAGAATTAGGTTGCGGTGAATGTGAAAAATTTGAAGCAATCGGTTACTATGATATTGAACAGACAGACCATATCTTTGACGAAGACGGTAATTGTATGACAGAAGGTTGCGATTTTGTTGACCCTATTTTATCATGTACTCATATGTGCCATTCAACAGGCATTATGGGAACAATCTGGTCAGTCGTAAGATTCTTCAGCTGGCTTTTCGGAATAGAAGGTAATCGTGTTTGTGCATGTGGTGTAGAACACTGGTAATATCAAAAATCAATAATTCAAAGCCTTGGGTTAATGAACTCAAGGCTTTGTTTTTACTGACGTTCTTGACACTTTCTGTAAAGTGCTTTAATATATAGCGTAAGGAGTGGTTTACTATGAAAAATATGATGAAAAAAGTAATTGCAATAATTTTGTGCCTTTCTGTGTTTGGCACAATGGAGGTTTCAGCTTGTATAGGTAACGGTGACGGTTCTGCCTTTGATGTGCTCAACAGATTTGTCAGCGTTTTTGCAGGAAGCAGAAATGAAAAGTCTGATGTTGAAATCACTATGGAGCAGGGTGAAATTTTTAAGGCAAAAGAGCATTTCAAATCTTCTCACGCATCAACTATTGTAAAAATGCCTGACGGGAATTTTATGTCTGCATTTTTTGCGGGTACTGCTGAGGGTAATGCTGATGTAAGAATCTGGTATAGCATTCACGACGGTGAAAACTGGAGTGAGCCACAGCAAATGGCTTCTTCTGACCCTGTTGCACATTGGAATCCTGTCCTTGTGAACTATGGTAGTTATGTAAGACTTTATTATAAAGTTGGTATGGAAATCCCAAACTGGGTTACAAAATATACTGACTCTTACGATAGCGGAAAAACCTGGAGTGAACCACAGGAACTCGTAGCAGGGGATACAAGCGGTGGCAGAGGTCCTGTTAAAAATAAGGTTTTAGTTACAAAAGACGGAAAAATAATTGCTCCCGCATCATCTGAACAGGGAGAATGGAAAGCCTTTTTCGATATTTCCGAAGACGGTGGCAACACTTGGACACGAACTGACTTTGTTGTGGCAAAAAACAGCAAAGGCAAGACTGTTGGTATGATTCAGCCGACACTTTGGGAAGATGCTGACGGAAATATTCACGCAATGTTCCGCACAAAAGCAGGTTGGATTTATCGTTCTGATTCAACTGACGGTGGTTATACATGGTGCGAAGCATATAAAACAAACCTTATGAACAACAACAGCGGTATTGACTGTGTTACAACCGATAATGGTTGGGTATGGCTTGTTTATACACCTGCAGGAATGAAAGTGCGAAACCGTCTTATTCTCTCTGTTTCAAAGGATAACGGTGAAACCTGGGAAGATGTTGCAACCCTTGAAAAAAGCGTAAATCTTTTTGCTGAATATTCATATCCTGCAATTATTGCAGAGGGCAATAACCTTTATATCACTTATACATTCAACAGAAAAACAATAAAATATGTGTTCATAGAATTTTGAATATAAAAGCATAAAAATAAAGCGTAGAAGTACCAATTTTGGTATCTCTACGCTTTTTGTATATTATGTTACCAATTATAACTTTGATGCTGCGTCCTTGTCCATAAAGATATGAACATCGGGGTGTACCTGTAAAATTGATGCAGGGCAAGAGGGTGAAATATCGCCGTTTACAAGTCCGTAAATAGCGTCAGCTTTGCTTTTGCCTGTTGCGATAAGAATAATCTGCTTTGACTTCATAATTGAAACTGTGCCCATTGTAAGCGCATAGTGTGGCATTGGGTTTTCGTCAAAATAAATTGAGTTAGCATCAATAGTGCTTTGTGTAAGCTGAACCTTGAATGAACCCTTTGTGAACTTGTCAGATGGTTCATTAAAGCCGATATGACCGTTTTGACCGATACCTAAAAGCTGAACATCAATTTTCTTTTCGTCAATAAGGTTGTCGTAACGAATGCATTCTGCCTCGCTGTTCTCTGCATTACCGTTAAGGAAATTAACATTTTCTTCTTTCACATCAATGTGGTTGAAAAGATTTTCGTGCATAAATGTGAAATAGCTGTTTTTGTCCTCAACAGGAAGGTCACAGTATTCGTCAAGGTTAAATGTTGTAATGTCCTTGAAGCTAACCTTACCTTCGTTAAAGCATTTAACAAGATAGTTGTATGTAGGCACAGGAGAAGCACCTGTTGCAAAACCTAAAACAGAGTCAGGCTTATTATTTACCTGTTCAATCATCATATTACCTACTGCAACTGCAATTTGCTCTGCATTTTCAAAAATGTGTAAATTCATTTATATGCACCTTCTCTTAAAAATTTCTTTAGAGTTTTATTTTACCATATTATGAAAATATTGCAATAAAAAAGGAACAATATTTTTAATTAGTTGGACAAAAAATGATATTTGATTACCTAAATTGGAGTTTGTCGGTATAAGTGCAAAATGCAAAACGCAAAGTGCAAAGTGTCGGAACTGCGTTGCGATTATAATCCCCCCTTCCGTCACTCGCTTTGCTCGTGCCACCTTCCCCTCCAGGGGGAAGGCCAAAATAGGCTCCTCACTTGATGGGGCGCGAGCGTCCGGTGGACGCTGTATTAGCGCTGTCTGAGCCGGCAGGCGAGTAATGAGCTGTCACCGTAAGGTGACTGAGGGGCCCGATAAACTATGATTTGTCCATTAAATCAACAACGGCGGAGTCAGTCTTGACCCCGCCATAATTTATTTGTTGAGTTTTTTGTCAATGTGCTTGTGCATATCCATCACAATAATATATACAGCCTTTACCGCAATCCATCCGTATGCGAGATGAGCACCACTTATACCAGAAAGAGCACTTAAAATCAAAAATACAGATATGTTGATAATGCTTAAAATTACATTTCGTTTAAGTGCCTTTTCACCAACTGAAAAAAGTGTTGAAATAATTACAGGAATGGAAAAAACGATAACACAAACCATTGTAAGTATCGGGAATAAATATGATTTATCAGCAAAAATTGTATCGAGCGATAAACTACCATTGATAATTCCCATAATCACATTTATAAGCGTAATATACTCACGGTCAGCGGTTTTAAACATCGGCAGACACATCCATAAAAGCGGTGAGAACATAAGGACAAAACGAGTTATCTGTAATGCTCCGCCAAAAGCAGAAGTCTTAATGTTATTAAGCACTTTGTCAACTGCTTCTTGTTCACGCATAGCCTGTTCGTGGTCTGCTTTAAGGCGATTATCCAAATCATAATACACAAGATTGGTATTGCATTTAGGACAAGTCTGTTTCATATAAAGCGGTGAGAGTTTTTCTCCGCATTTAGGACATTTATTACTCATTTTCGCCACCTCCTGAAACCTGTGCTGAAAGTGCTGTTCTGCGTTCAGTCATTTCTTCACGAACTTGCTGGAGTTTTTCACCTGTAAGGTCGTACCAGATATATGGGATAAGCGGAAGAAGACCTAAAACAGCAGGTGCTAATGTGAACATGCCCCAGATAAGTGTATCTGTGTAATCATATGCCTTAACGGTCATTGTTTCTGTTGCACTGATTTGTACAAATGAAAGACCGATTATAGGAAGAAGAGCATTACCGATTGAGCCTGAAATTGAACCTGTGAGTTTGCCGACAAATGTAAGTACAGAGAATGAAACACCTTCGTTTCTTTCGCCTGTTTTCCATTCCATATAGTCGATTGTATCGCCAATCATTTCTGTTGGAATAACCATATTGATTGTGTTGAAGAAACTGAAAAGAAGATTTTGTACCATAAGAAGCGGAACAACAACCCAAAGATTTGTAAAGCATTTAACACCTGCAAGGAATACGAGAGCACCCATAATAAGTCTTGCAAAACCATTTAAGAAGATAATCTGACGGTTATCAAATTTCTGCTTGATTTTAGGAATAAGCAGATATGTAACAAAACCTAAAATTGTTCCGGGAAGTGTAATGATAATTGTAAGTGAGTTCATATTAACGACTTCTGAATAGTAGTACGCCTTGAAAAACTCTCCGATACCACTGATTGCACCGAGAACATTACCGATAACAATTAAAAGCAAAGGTTTATTCTTGACAAGTGCTTTAAATCCGTCAAGTATACTTGGTTCTTTAACCGATTGTACAACTCTTTCCTTTGTACAGATACCTGATAATGAGAAAAGAGCCATACCGAATGTACCTGAAATTACAGCCATAAGCAAGAATACTTGTGACAATGAAAGTGGAATTGAACCATTGTTGCTCAAGTCCATTAAAACAACAAGAATTGTTGTTGAAAGACCGCCGATAAGTCCTGAAACAAAACGAGCAGAAGAAATAACTCTTGTTCTGTCAGACGGTGACGGACTGATTGCAGCACTCATTCCCCAGAATGGCACATCACCTAATGTGTAGAGAAGTTCCCATATAAAATATGTGATAAACATATAGATGATTTTTGCAATATCTTCTGTTTTATTACCAAGAAGCTGTGGACCTGCAAACAGCATAATTGTTGCAAGACCTAAAGGAAAAGGAACAATTAAAAGGTAAGGTCTGAGTTTTCCGTAACGAGTTCTTGTTCTGTCAATAATCGAACCCATAAGCGGGTCATTGATTGTGTCCCAAAGACCTAAAAACAGCATCATTGCCGCAACTGCTTCAGGTGGCACACCGAAAACCTTTGTGAAGAAAAGTGAAAGATAACTACCTGCAATAATATTGTAACCGAAGCATTGTCCTGCGTTCGCAATACCATAGGCAAGCGTTTCCTTGACACCCACATAACGGATGTCGCCTTTGTTTTCAGCCATTATGATTTTCTCCTTCCCTTATTTCTGTGTTTGATTGCTCCACCCTTATCGTTGAGAAGATATGAGTTTTTGCAGTTAAGATATGTAAGCTTTTCTTTTAAATTCTCGTGATAGTCAAATACTCTGCCTTCGATTTTGTCATAAAGGTCACAACCGATTTCACAGAATTCGTTTTCCGTATCAGCAACAACTGAAAGCACAAGAATGTCCTTATCAACAGGGAATCGGATAACACATTCATCGTTAATATCAACTTCAACATGCCAGAAGAACAACTGCTTGCATTGTGCATCACCCTCTGCTGTATGAGAGTGAGTGAATTCATAACCTAATTTGCCCTGTTTTATGAAAGCAACTTCCTTGAAATCGTATAAATCCCAACCTGCATAATATTCAGTAATATCGTTGATTCTGTATGCGTAGTCGTTGATTTTAATGTATTTGTCACCGTTAAGTGATGATATGAGAATGTGTACTTTCTTTGTTCCTGTCGGTAAGATAAGACTCTGACCACCACAAAGCATACCCTTGTTGTTTGTTGGTAATGTGAATTCAACACCATTTGAGATGACTGTCTTAGGCTTGATTTCAGCAGGAATTGTCTTGTTGATAACAGGAAGTTCACCTGATGGCTTTGCATTTGTTGAGAAAGCAACAATGTTATCGAGAATCGGCACATTAGATTTTGTTTCGTCAGGGGCATCTACCTTTTTCACTTTAAGTGCAAATGACTTGATTTCATAAGGCTTCAAGTCAAATACAAGTTTACCGTCTGTAAGTGGGTAATCGGCAATATGTTCTTCGGATGCAAAAATCTCTCTTGCAGAATCAATACCGCAATCGAGTGAGAATGTAACATCTTTCTGTGTGCATTTTTCACTTTCACCAATACGGATGATGATTTCATCGCTGTTTTCAGCCTTTTTCATTGCTCTGAGTATTGCATTTCCTGAAAGTGAGCCGAATGAGTATTCAGTATATTTACCCTCGTGCTTTGAAACAAGGAATGATGCCATTGGCATTACAAAGTTTCGAGCCTCTGTCTGTGTGTCGTGGCTGACAGCATCTTTATGAGAGAAAATCGCATATGAATATCTGTTAAGACCTAAATCCATCATTGACTGCATACTGTCAACCTTGTAATTTTTATACGGTGTATGCATAAGTGTAAGACGGAGAGTGTTGTCGTCAAATTTATCCCAACCGTATTTGCATTCGCTGATAACAGAAACACCAAAATCTCCGTCTTTGTCAGTAATATCAGCCCATTTCTGCGCAGGCACCTCAAAAAGCTTTTCGTTCATATTACCGCGTTTGATTGCACCAAGACCAAGGTCGTATGTTGCAACAGGACTTTCTGCTGTGAATGAGAAAACTTCCTTTGCAAGGTGACGCTTGCTACGCCATTCTGCCTCTGTATAAACCTCAACAACTTTACCACCGTTACTGAGTGCAACGATTGATGTAAAAGTACTGTCACCAAAAGTTTTTACAACTTCAAGTGCAACTCTACAAGGTCCGTTTTCAATAACTTTAATTGTCTTGATTTTAGTCTTGTTCTGTGGCTCACGGTTAAGTTCTTCGAAATTAAGTTCCCAAGCAGGCCAGCTACTGCTACCGTTATAATCAAAAATACCTGTTGTAATTGGCTTTTTAAGAATTTCTTTTTTAATTTCTTTGTCGAAAATTGACTGAATGTCACCGTTGCTGTTAAGACCTACTCTGTATTTTTCGTTTTCAAGCATCTGAATAGATACAAAAAGCTTTGATTTAACCTGACATTTTCTGCTTCGGATGTCAAAAACCTTATATCCCATAGGTGGAACAGTAACATTCATAAGAATGGTTGCAACACCATTTTTAACATATTTAATCTGTGCTGCGTATTCATTTTCTTGGGCATCAAGGACAGTTACATTTTTACCAACGAATTTTGCAGGAATATTAACTGTCACAACGCTTGTGCGTTCGTATTCCATAGGGTTGTTCACAACAACTGCAACACCTTTTACGAATGAAGTGTCAAGGCTTTTGGCAATACTCTTAACAGCACCCTCATATTCGTTAGTAAACTGGTTAAGTGACATTGCATAGTCGTTCCAGCTTCTTCTGTATGCTCGCTGAACTGATGTACCCGGCAAATCGTCGTGGAAATGATGGGCAATTACTCGTTTCCATGCTTTTGTGAGAGTTTCCTGCGGATATTTATAGCCATTATTCGCCATAGCGGTAACACAAGCGCGTTCTGCCATATCTGCAATTTCTTCGTTTCGTCTGTTCCAACGCTTACCGATTGCACGAGAAGTGTAACCACCAACTGCGTGATTTGTCATAACAAGTTCGTTATTCCATACAGGCAATTTCTGTTTTATTTCTTCAGGTAAAGTGTCAATATCACGGAAAATTTGGTCAGCAGGAGCAGATAATACTTCAATATCGTTTGTGTCATTTTTTGCAATTTCATCACAAACAGTTTTAACAGAAGGCTCTTTTGGTGCACCACCACGGTCACCAACACCGTGAAATGCAGTTGTCATTGGTAAATCGTATTGTTCGTTGTCTTTTAATTTATCCTTAATGAATTTTTTATCACGGACTTTAAGTAAAACACTTGTATATGAACCGGGATTTGTGTTGCCATATACATAATTCCCGTCAACACCGTACCATTTTCCAAGGTCAAATGGTATTCCGTAAGCAGAACCCCAGGTGAGCTTTTGTGTTGTAAAGCCTTTAAGGTTTGCGTGGTGCATAATTGATGGTAACGCATATCCGAAACCGAAACAGTCAGGTAAGAAAATATCACAACTTCGTTTACCGAAATTTTTGTCAAAATATTCGTTACCTAAAAGAATGTTTCTGAAAAGTGCTTCAGGAGATGGCACATTAACATCACCATTTTCAAAGGCACTACCGCAAACATTCCATTTACCCTCTGCAATATGGTTTTTCATCTTTTCCCACATTTCAGGGTAGTATTCTTTCATGAGCTCATAACGGTATGAGCCTTCAAAATTGAATTTGTAATCAGGATATTTATTAAAAAGTTCAAAATTATCAGTAAAAGTTCTGCGTATGTATTTATCTACTGTTGTTTCAAAATCCCAACTCCAGATAGTGTCAAGATGGGCGTTTGAAATGGTATATATCCTTTTCTTTTCCATAAAAAGCCTCCACCAAAATATATATACTTTGATTATATAGATTGACCATAAAAAAATCAACATTTTACGGTTAAAATTTATGGAAAAATACTCGACAGATTTGATAAAAATTGTTAAAATATATAATAGTATAGTTTTAAGTTTATTTAAGAAGGGTGACGGTTAATGAAAAAAGTAATATCATTAGTTCTTGTTGTTATGATGATAATGTCTGTTCTTGTAGCTTTTACAGGCAGTAGTGTGTCCGAAAAGATTATTCCGTCACTGAATATTTCATCAGACAATATTTCATATGAGGTAAGTGACAGCCTTTACGGAATTTCACTTGAAAATACAGGCAACGCAGTTGACGGTGGTCTTGTTTCAAATCTTGTGAACAACAACTCTTTTGAATACAGCAATAACCCTGTGGCTGCGTGGAAAATTTCAACAGAAACATATAGTGTTATGTCAGAGGAAGGACTTAACGAAAATAACACAAATTATCTTTCTGTTACCGTTGACGGTCAGGGAAAGATTGAAAATACAGGTTATTTTGAATTTTATAACTATAAGTCTTATCAGGTGAATTCAAAAAAGGCAACTGAACCTGATATGCCATTCAAAGCAAAGGAAATTTATCGTTTTTCTGCATATTTCAAGAATGTTGACTACGAGGGTACATTGACAGCATCACTTAATGCAGATGGGAACAAGGAAAAATATCAGTTCAATATTGATACTTGCGATGAATGGACTTATGTGAGTCTTGAAATCAAATCTGATGTTACAGCCGATGGTTCACTGTTATTGACCTTTGAGGGTGAAGGCAGTTTCTATATGGACTATGTGACACTCGTTCCTATGAGTAGTTACGGTTATGGTAGTGATGAATGGCAGTATGTGTCATTGAGAAGTGACATTGTCAAGTCAGTTCACACTCTTTCACCGTCATTTATCCGTTTTTCTGCAGGTGAGTTTGATAAATCAACAAATATCGAAGAATTAGGCAGTTGGAAAGACACAATCGGTCCGCTTGAAGCAAGAAAACAGTCCTTTGTCCATACAAGCAAAAATGTTTTTTCAGTAAATTCAAATTTAATGGGACTTTATGAATATCTTCTTTTGTGTCAGGACCTTGATTGCCTTGCAATTCCCGTAATTAACTGTGGTATTGTTACGGAGAATGTGTCTGATTATGAAAAGGAAAAAGGAAAATATAAAAATGGCTCTGTAACAGAGGAGGATTGGCAGAATTACCTTGACGGTATTTCATATCGTCCTGAAACAGAAGAATTTGAGAATTATGTTCAGGATATTCTCGATTTAATTGAATATGCCAACGGTGACGAGTCCACAGTCTGGGGTGCAAAACGAGTAGAAGACGGTCACAAGGACAGTTTTAATCTTAAGTATATCGCAATCGGCAACAGCAGTTATGATGAACTTTATTGGCGTAACTTTGATGTGATTTATAACAGAATTCAGGAAAAATACCCTGAAATCAAAGTTATCACATACATTGACGGAGATACAAGCCCTGAAAAGGCAGAAGAAATTCGACTTAACGCGAACGGACTTTATAATAATTTGATTGTTGAGGAAAATGCTTGTGTCAAAGGCGGAAAACTTTTCAATAAAGTTAAGAACTTCGATGATTATGAACGCAGTGGAGTTCAAGTCGCAGTAAGTTCATATTCAGTAAACACAACTGTTGGTGATACACTTACCAAGAATAATATCTGGTCTGCGATTGAAAATGCAGCATTTTTGATAGGTCTTGAAAAGAATTCCGACCTTGTGAAAATGGCTTCCTACGAAACACCACTTGCGAAAATTAACGCACAGTCAAAGGATACAAGCCTTATCTGGTTTAATTCACAAGGAACAACTATGACACCAGATTATTATATGCAGATGCTTTTTGCAAATAATGTGGGAACAAACTATGTTTCTATGGAAGATGAATTTGATGTGGAAGGTGTTTATCGTTCAGTAACCGTTGATACAACTGAAAAAGTCATTTTCGTAAAGCTTGTAAACAGCACAAAAACACCATATAAAATCAATATCAATGTTGACGGTTTCAAAAATGTCAATAATCCGTCAGCACAGTATATGAGCGAGAATTTTAAGTCGGCTTGCAACGAACCGAACGAGGATTTACACGTTGCACCGGTACAGACAGAACTTACGGTCAAGGATAATACAATCCCTTATGATTTAGGCAGTTATTCCGTAAATGTTATAAGAATTCCGTATGACACAAATGACGGTACAAATCTTTTTGAACTTCCAAAAACAGATTTAATCGTTCCTTTTATTCCGTCGTTTGTCGGTGTTGTAATTTCCTGTGTCCTTGTTGTGTCTGTATTAGGTACAGGTGCAGTAATTCTTCTTGTAAGATTAAAACATCACAAAAAAATTAAAGATAAACAAAAGAATAAGTAAAACAAAGATGATTAAGATGTCGCCTCCCTCTGACGAGGGAGGTGGCATTTTCGTAAGAAAATGACGGAGGGAGAGATAGGCTTAACTGCTCACTAAATCTCTCCCTCAGTCAACTTCGTTGACAGCTCCCTCGTCAGAGGGAGCCTTTGTATTTTAAAATAATTTCCCAAAAAACTGTTGACAAAATGAAAATTATACTGTATTATCAAACTGTACTAATTGAAATAGCACGGTTAGTACAGTTGAACAGGAGGTGATACACCGTGAATATTTTTCTTGATTATCATTCCAGAACCCCGATTTATGAGCAGATTAAGGAGCAAATTGTTCTTGATATCAGCAGGGGAGTGCTGAAAAAAGACGACCAGCTACCGTCTTTAAGACAACTCTCAGCGCAACTGGGCTTAAATATCAACACCGTCAAGCGCGCGTTGTCGGAGTTGGAGGCTCAGGGAGTTATCTATACAATCGCAGGAAAAGGTGTATTCGTAAGCGGTGACACAGAATCTCAGAACATCTTCCTTCAGCAGTCTTTAGATGCAGTAAGGACTTCTCTGATTAATGCCAAGGCTATGGGTGCTGACAGAGAACAGCTTGAAGGACTTCTCAATGAAATTTTCAAAGGAGATGAAGACTGAAATGATTGAATTTGTAAATGTTACGAAAAAATTCGGTGATTTTACAGCAGTTGAAGATATATCGTTTAAAGTTGAACCATCATCAATTTATGGTCTTATCGGCTATAACGGTGCAGGTAAAACAACACTTTTAAAAACAGCAGCAGGAATATATAGGGCAGAGGGTGGTAAAGTCCTTCTTGACGGTGAGAACACTTATGACAACGACAATAAGCGTAGAGATTTGTTCTATATTCCCGATGACCTTTATTTCCCAATGAACGCAAATGTAATGTCAATGGCAAAGTTTTATGCCGATTATCATCCTGATTTCAGTTTCAAGACACTTGAAAAACTGTTAGAGGTTTACGGTCTTGACGGCAAAAAGAAAATCAGAGGTTTCTCAAAGGGTATGCAACGACAGGCTGAAATTATTTTAGCACTTGCATCTCGTCCTAAATATCTTTTGCTTGACGAAACATTTGACGGACTTGACCCACAGAAAAAAGAGATTACAAAGAAGCTTTTTATAGAATATATGGCAGAGACAGAGGCTTCTCTCATTATTTCATCACACAATTTGTCCGAGCTTTCTGACCTTTGTGACAATGTGGGACTCATAAACGGTAAAAAACTTACAATGGACTGCTCGGTTTATGACATTTCACAGAATTACAGCAAATTCAGACTTATTTTTGACCGTCAGATTACTGAAAATGACTTTAAGGATATTCAGTATAAGTCACTTGAAATTGACGGCAGAGTTGCAATGATTATTTTCGAGAAAAATGCCGACGAGCAAAGACATAAGCTTAATGCACTTCTTCCTATGGCTATTGATGAATACAGACTTACAATGGAAGAAGTATTCTTAAACGAAATGGAGGAAAAGAAATATGACATCACAAAAATCTTTGAATAATGTGAACAGAAACGACTTTGTTCGTAGCTTAAAGGAATCACTTCTTTTCCCTGTAATCGCGTTTATTGTACTGTTTTTCACTATGACAGCACCTGTAATCTCTTATGTTACAAGCGAAGATTTTCTTATGCAGACAGTTCATAACGAAATATCAGTATTTTTAACAGATACTTCATCATTTTACTATATGTTTGCTGAAATTGTACCGGCGGGTATGGTTGCATGCGGTATGCTCACAGCAGCAAAATCATTTTATTACCTTGTATCAAAGAAACAGGTAAATGTATTCTTAAGCCTTGGTGTAAAGCGAAATACAATGCTTAAAAACAGAATTTTGTCAGCAGTTATAACACTCTTTACAGCAGTATTTGTACCAATGGTTATAATCTATATTACCAACATTGTAAACTTTGGTATGTCAGCACACCTTACAAGGGTTTTCCTGTATGTAACCTTAATGCTCTTCGTGTGCGGACTTACAGGCTTTGCCCTCGCATCAATGATGTTTATGGTATCAGGCAACATTTTTGAGGCAGCATTCTCTACGATTGCACTTTCACTTACTCCGTTTTTAGCATTTGAGATGATTGACGGCTTGTCACACGGTTGGCTTAAGGGTTATATATACACAGCAAAGTTTACAAGATTGGTAGACTCATTTAACCCTTGGACAATGGCAACAAATCTTCAGAATGATTATACAGGTGAAGATGAAGGTTTTGTTAACGTAACAAAACTTTTAAGACCTTTAATTGGTTCAGGTGCAGAGAACTATAAAATTCCTGAACACTTCAATGTGGATATGGGCTTTTTTCTTCCTGTTATTTGTTGGCTTGTGGTGGCACTTGTTGTAATCGGTGCAACATTCTATCTTTATAACAGAAGAAAAGCGGAACACGCAAATTCTCTCGGTAAATTTTCTGTTTCAAGAGCAGTAATCGGCACAGCCGCATTCGTTCTTGTAGCGTGGTTCCTTGTAAGTGCGTTAAGTGGTAGTTGCAATCTTTTCCTTTTGTTCCTTGCAATAGTAGTTGCTTCATTTATTGCTTATGCTGTGGTACAGCTTGTGCTTGTAAGAAAGTTCAAAACAGCATTCAAGTCATTCAAGTGGTACGGTGTGTTGGTTGCAGTTACAGCACTTTGTCTAATTACAATCGGCACAGGTATTTTCGGAACATACAATAAAATTCCTGACATCAAAGAAGTAAAAAGTGTTTCTGTTTCAACAAATGAGCTTGAAGCATTCCCACATTATATTAACACTTATGATAATTCGGAGAATTTTGTTGAAAGCTCAACAGAAGAAAACAAAAAAATGGTGCTTGAGTTATTTGAACTCCTTAAAAACGAAAAAACGGTTTATAACGGTGAATGGGCAGGGGAAGCAACACTTGCAATTCGTGATAACGATGGTAAACTTAAATACAGAAGATTTGCAATGTATCGTGAAGAAACATACAGAAAATATCTTGAGCTCGTTTACGGTTCTGATTTTATTGATGCAATTTTCAAAAATTACCTTATTGACGATATTCCTGATGACCCGACAAATGACTCATCAGGCTACTTTAAAAAGTACTTCTGGCAATACTCCGACAGCGATATGCTCTTAAAGGCTGATGCTCCGTTTGTTGCTATTGAGGATGTTGACGGTCTCGGCGAAGCACTTTACAAGGACCTTTCAGCTATGAGTGTTGAACAGCTTCTTAAAAACAATGAAAAACCTGTTTGTATTCTTGCCAGCGGATATGAAGGAATGGACTTCTTAGGTGAGGTTCCTATGCTGACAGAAAGTAAGATTTATCCGATTGATAAAGAAGGAAATATTCTTTACGATAAGGATTACAAGGAAGAAACAGCATTCATTCCTGCAGAATACGGTTTGTTACATGAGTATATTCCTGTTTATAAGAATATGACAAATACTCTTGAATTCCTTAAAACAAACGACTGTATAACTGACGAAAAGCAGTTGACAATCAAGGAGGTTCTTTATACAGATTCATTTATTAACCATAATTTGGCTTCTTACAAATTTGTCGAATTGAATGCAGACAAGAATGAGAGAACGGCACATTCTTACACTCTTCATTACCCTGCAGTTGAAACTAAAACATTTGAACAGCTAGCATACGGTTTATATCATAATCAAGAGATCGGATATTTTATTGATGAAACAATGACAGAATATGAGCTCTTAAAGAAAGTTTATAAGGATATCGGTCATCCACTTAAATCTGTAACTGACACAGAAAAAGCACAGGAGATTTTCGATAACACAGTTTCACGATATATGTATTTAGGTGACCAAGGCAGATTTGTTTATGTAGTCTACGAAGAAGGCCCAATCGTCTGTTACTACCTCCCCGAAGCAAATATGAATATTCTTAAATAAACCGAATGAATAAATGGCTCCCTCTGACGAGGGAGCTGTCAACGAAGTTGACTGAGGGAGAGATTTAGTGAACAGAAAAACTATCTCTCCCTCAGTCTTTGCCTTACGGCAAATCCACCTCCCTCGTCAGAGGGAGGCATTTTGCGTTTTGCACTTTGCATTTTGCACTAAAAAATCCTCCCGATTGGGAGGATTTTTCTTTATGCTTTAAGTTTCTTTTCAAGAAGTTCCTTGATTACTGCAGGGTCGCCTGCACCGCGAAGTTCTTTCATACAAGCACCGAAGATTGACATAAGAGCCTTTTCTTTACCACTCTTATAGTCAGCAACTGCTTTTTCGTTCTGGGCAATTACTTTATCGATTACGCTGTCGATTGCTGAAGAATCAAATTTCTTATCAAGTCCCTGTTCTTTTACGAATGTTACAGGGTCAGCATTATCTTCAACAACTGCTATAAGAACTTTCTTACCTGCGTTTCTGTTGATTTCACCGCTGTCAACCATCTTGATGATAGTAGCAAATGTTTCAGCAGTCATTGTAAGGTCATTGAGAGTCTTACCGTCTTTACGAAGAACACCTGCACAGTCAGTAAGAATCCAAGTTGCAGTATCCTTTGGATTACAACCCATAGCGATAATATCGTCAAGCATTTTTGCAATCTTGTGGTTAGAAATAAGCATATCGATTTCTTTTTCAGAAATGCCGTATTCACGATACTGTTCAGCCTTTTCGTCAACTGCAACCGGCTTGTTTGCCTTGATTTTCTCAAGCCAAGCATCGTCAATGATAATAGGCATAAGGTTTGCATCAGGGAAATAACGGTAATCTGCTTCAGTTTCCTTATTTCTCATTGCAAATGTTTTACCGCTTACATCATCAAATCTTCTTGTTTCCTGAACAAGTTCTTCAATTTCATATTCAAGTGCATCCATATGACGCTGTGATTCATACTTGATTGCTCTTTCAATAGCTTCAAATGATGCCATATTCTTGATTTCAGTACGAACACCGAATTCAGTACTACCAACAGGACGAACAGAAATGTTAACGTCGCAACGCATAGCACCTTCTTCACATTCTGAAATACCGCTTGAACGGAACATTGATTTAAGTTTATTAAGGTATGTTACAACTTCTTCCGCACTACGGAAATCAGGCTGTGTAACGATTTCGATAAGCGGAACACTTGTACGGTTAAAGTCAACGAATGATGAATTACCGCTGTGTACAAGCTTACCGGCATCTTCTTCCATATGAATCTGCTTGATTCTGATATCTCTTGTGCCTTCACTTGTTTTGAGTGTTACGCAACCGTCAGTACAGATTGGATGATTAATCTGTGTAATCTGGTATGCACAAGGCAAATCGGGATAATAATAGTTTTTCTTATCAAATGTTGTGTATCGGTTGATGTTACAGTTGAGCATAAGACCTGCAGTAACTGCAAGTTCAACAACTCGTTTGTTCATAACAGGCAACATACCCGGCATACCTGAACAAGCAGGACAAACGCAATCGTTAGGCTCATTTGCAGCACTATGACCGCCACATGAACAGAAAATCTTTGATTCGGTGCTTAACTCAACGTGAGTTTCAAGGCCCATGACAAGTTCGTATTTCATATTATTTGTCCTCCTTTTCAACGCTGTGAGCAAGACTTAAAAGTGTGCTTTCAGAGAAATGGTTACCCATAAGCTGAACACCGTTTGTAACGATAGCAGGAATGCCGATAAGGTTTGGTACTGCTGTGAACACGCTTTCTTCAAACACCTTGCCGAATGCATCTTTAATGTCGTATGCTTCGTACTCTGATTTACTGCAAACAGGAGTTAAAATTGCATCGAATTCCTGGAATGCTTTCTGGAGTCCTTCTGCAACTACGCGACGAATACGAAGTGATTTGTCAAAGCAGTCTTTATAACGGTGCTTTGAAAGAACATCTGAACCGTAAAGGATAACTGCTTTTGTAAGGAAGTTAAAGCCCTCTGTTCTTGTGTTTACATATAATTCGTCAATGTTTTTGTATTCCTTTGCACGGTGACCAAATTTAACACCGTCATAACGGGAAACGTTGTTACAGGTTTCAGCACACATAAGAATCTGCCATGCTGTGTTTGCGATTTCAACCATATCACAGCTGATTTCTGTAACTTCAACACCATTTGCGCGAAGGCTGTCTGCAAATGCCATAACTTTTGCCTTTGTTTCGTCGTCTGCCTTATCAAGCAAGTATTTGTTAAGAGCAACTTTCTTGCCTTTTACATCAGTAATCCCGTAGTCATATGTTTCATTTTTAAGACTTGTACCGTCTTTATCATCGTGTCCTGCGATAACACCCATAATTTCAGCAACTTTTTCTGCATCCTTTGCGTAAACACCAATCTGTTCGCCTGATGCAGCACAAGAAATTACACCGTAACGGGAAACTGTACCGTAAGTTGGTTTTAAGAAATCAACACCTGCGAGTGTTGCTGCACGTCTTGTTGAACCATTCATATCAACGCCAAGTGCTGCCTCAACATCACCGTTTTTAACGAGAGTTGCTGCTGAACCTTGGAGTTTTTCTTCCTGTGGTGCATAGTATGAAAATTCACCAACAAGGTCAAGACCGAATTCACCAACATTTGTTTTTCCTGCTACTGTGTAGCCTTTTTCTTCAAGACGAGTAACTGCTTCAGCGCTGAAAAGCGGCTTGAAACCATCTAAAATGCGAGAACCAGCAGTTGTAACAACATCTTTTACTAGGATTGTATCATCAACTGCGATATTTCCTTTTGGGGAAACTTTTGTTGCATAATATTTCATTACTATTCACCTCACTTTACAAGTCGTGGTACTTGCCAGCTGTCTTCGTTTCTTTCAGGAGCACCTTCAAGAAGGCTTTCTCTTGAGAAATTCTGTACGCGTACATCTTCACGAAGTACATTTTCCATTGGCATAACGTGTACCATTTCTTCTACATTTTCTGTATCAATAGTTTTAAGTTTTTCTTCGTTGTCTTTCATCAATGTGAAAATTGACTGCATAACTGTTTCTTCATCTTCAGTAAGTGACAATTGGTTAAGCTGTTGTGCGTTTGAGAATGTTGAGCGTTTGCCACTTGCTTTCTTTGAAGCACCACCGACAGATGCCTGACGCTGTGCAAGTGCACTACCATTACCGAGAAGGTGAACATCTTCAAGCTGTTGGTTTGTAACTTCACTCGGAGCACCAAGCAACAAGTCTTGAGCATTACCGTTAAGTGGGAATGCGATAACATCAAGGATTTTTTCTTCGTCAGTCAAAAGCATTACCATACGGTCAATACCGGGTGCCATACCTGCGTGAGGAGGAGCACCATACTGGAATGCTGTGTATAAAGCATTGAAACGGTTTTTGAGTTCTTCTTCGTCATAACCTGCGATTTCAAATGCCTTTTTCATAATGTCGATATCGTGGTTACGAACAGCACCTGATGCCAATTCGATACCGTTACAAACAAGGTCATACTGATAAGCCAAAACTTCAGTAGGGTCTTTTGTAAGGAGAGCTTCCATACCACCCTGTGGCATTGAGAATGGGTTATGAGTAAAGATTGTTTCGCCTGTTTCTTCGTCATTTTCATACATTGGGAAATCAACAACAAAACAGAATTCAAATGCATCGTCACTAATAAGGTCAAGCTGGTCTTTACCTGCAAGCCAAGAACGAATCATACCTGCCTTTTTCTCTGTGCTGTTTTTCTTTTCGTCACAGATAAAGAAGAGCGTTTCGCCCTCTTTAACACCTGTGAGCTCTGTGATTTCAACTTTCTGTGCATCACTTAAGAATTTTGCAATAGGACCTGCAAAAACACCGTCTTTAAGAGTGATATAACCAAGACCACCAAGACCTACTTCGTTTGATGTTGCATATTTAAGTGAGTCTTCAAAGAATTTCTTTGATTTACCCTGGCAGTTTGCAACGATACCACGAACAGGCTTACCCTTGAAAGCAGGGAAGCTGACACCTGCGAAGAAGTCTGTCAAATCGCAGATAATAAGTGGATTACGAAGGTCAGGTTTGTCTGAACCATATGTCATCATTGCATCTGCATAAGTGATTCTGCGGAATGGCTTAGGAGTAACCTTTTTATCTGTGAATGCCTTGAATGTGTCGTAAATCAAGTCCTCACAAACATCAAGAACTTCTTCCTGAGTTGCAAATGCCATTTCAAAGTCAAGCTGATAGAATTCACCCGGTGAACGGTCAGCACGAGCATCTTCGTCGCGGAAACAAGGTGCAACCTGGAAATAACGGTCAAAGCCTGAAACCATAAGCAACTGTTTGAACTGCTGTGGTGCCTGTGGAAGAGCATAGAACTTACCGGGATGCTTTCTTGACGGAACAAGGAAGTCACGAGCACCTTCAGGTGAAGATGCAGTAAGAATAGGTGTCTGCATATCAAGAAAGCCTTTTTCTTCCATTTTGTTACGAAGATGACGAATAATCTTTGAACGCTTAACAAGATTATCGTGATTCTTTGGATTACGAAGGTCAAGGTAACGATATTTAAGACGAACTTCGTCTTTGCTCTGTCTTGATGCTCTTACATCAAATGGGAGCATATTTTTGCTTTTACCTAAAATCTGTAAACTGTTCGCAACAAGTTCAACATAACCTGTTGCAATCTTTTCATTAACTGTGTCAGGGTCACGTTTTTCAACGATACCGCTTACTGAAATTACAGTTTCACGGTTTGCATTTTTAACTAAATTTTCATCGTGAATAACAACCTGTGTAACACCCGTATAGTCACGAATGTCAACGAAGATAACGCCACCGTGGTCACGAACAACATCAACCCAACCTGCGAGCTGAACAGTCTGTCCTATGTGCTTGTCACAGATGTCGTTACAGTATAGTGTTCTGTACATTTTGTCTACCTCCATTTTATCCCGAAACAAAATAAAAAGTCCCGGGAATACTTAAAATATTCCCGGGACGAGTAATTAAAATTAAATACCCGCGGTGCCACCCGCATTGATATGCAAAACAGCATATCCTCTTTTAATATTAAATTAGTATTGCCGTTGAAGTGTTCCCGAAACTTACTACTCATCTCAAACACGCTTTCAGTCGGTGACGCGTTCTCCCTGTCAGACTTTCCAAAAAAGCCGAGTCTTCAATGGATATTATAACAAAAAATGAATTTTTGTCAATAAATTTTTTCATTATTTATTGTATGCAAAATTTTCTTTTTTATGCATAAAAATTTTTACAAATCAGAATTTGTAGGGCTTTTTATAGAAAAACCAAATTCTTGTCTCCACTGAAAGGGGAGATGTCACCGCAAGGTGACAGAGGGGTTTGTAAAAGTTCTCAATTAGTGTGATGGTTAGGAAACAGACCCCTCAGTCTCACTTCGTTCGACAGTTCCCCTTTCAGGGGAGCCAAGATAGTATCATAACCATTATAACTCCCCGATAAACTCCAATTTACATGTCAAAAAATAAAGGTGAGAGATTACTCCCACCTTATTTTATATTCATTTAGATTTGTTTTAATTTGCCGAGATTCTTAATAAGGTTTGGAATACCCTTGAAGATAATCTTAAGACCTTTAGCCATCTTATCTTCGTGAAGAATAAGGATAAGACCTTCTGCCATTTCAGGGCTGAAAAGACCAAAGCTCATTGAGATAAAGTTCTTGATTGGAAGTTGTGTTGCAACAGCACCTGCCATTGTGTCTTCACCAAGCATCTTAATGAGAAGTCTGTAAATTCTGCCACCCCATTTGCTGTCCTGTGCATCTTCGATTGTGTTAAGGAGTGTGAACGGAGCATTTTTATCTCTTGCTGATGGTGGAAGCTCTTTACCGTAAACTGCCTCGAATTCATTTGCAGGAACATTCATAATGTTTGCACCGTAGTATGATGGAGCAGTTGTCTTATAATCAGGAACTTCAGCCTCAACTGTTGATTCAACATAAACTGATGTTTCGAGTCTGATGTCGCGGCTTGATGCACCAACTAAAATCTTAAAGTCACCGCTTTCAACATGCCAATCACCAAGCTTTACATTGTAATATGCGAATGCACGCTTGTCGAGGTCTATTGAAACTTCTTTTTCTTCGCCTGCTTTTAAGAATACTTTCTTGAATGCACGAAGTTCCTTAACAGGACGATAAATTGTGCTTTCTACATCGTTTACATAAACCTGAGCAACTTCAGCACCGTCAACAGCACCTGTGTTCTTGATTTTGAATGAAACTGTAACTGTGTCAGTATCCTTTACCTTGTCAGCAGAAACCTTTACATCACTATATTCGAATGTTGTGTATGAAAGACCGTGACCGAATGGGAATGCAACATCCTTTTTCGCTGTGTCATAGTATTTGTAACCAACATAAACGCCTTCTCTGTATTCAACTGAAACAGGAGTGCCTGGGAAGTAGTTGTGGCTTGAGTTATCCTCAAGTGCAAGTGGGTATGTTTCACTGAGTTTACCGCTTGGGTTAACATCACCGAAGATAATGTCGCAAACAGCACTACCGCCAGCCTGACCGGTAAGGAACATATTAAGGATAGCAGGAACTTTGTCTGCCCAAGGAAGTGCTACTGATGCACCACCTGAAAGTACAACGATTGTGTTAGGATTAACCTTGAGAACTTCTTCAACAAGAGTATTGTGGATAGGAGGAAGGTTGATGTGGCTTCTGTCGTTACCTTCTGTTTCGTATTCGTCAGTAAGACCAACGAATACAAGAGCAACATCAGCATTCTTAGCCATGTTCTTTGCTTCAACAACCATATCCATTTCTTTCTTGTTCTTGCCTTTAAGTTTGTATCCCGGAGCAAATGAGAAGTTAATTCCCATTTCCTTCATTGTGTCATAAGCAGAGTCAAGTTTGATTGGATTGATAAGTGATGAACCTGCACCCTGATAACGAGGAGTACGAGCCATTTCACCAATTACAGCAATTTTTGCATCTTTCTTAAGCGGAAGAACATTGTTGTCGTTCTTCATAAGAACCATACATTGACTTGCGATTTCACGAGCAAAGTTGTGGTGAGCATCGCTGTCGTATGTATAATCACCGAATACCTTTTCAGCGCGTTTGCTCATATCGATAATCTTGTCAACTGCTTTGTCAAGAATTGCTTCGTCAAGAGAGCCGTCTTTAACAGCATCAACGATAAGCTTTGTACCGATACCTGAAGATGTTGGCATTTCAATTTCCTGCCCTGCAATAAGTCCCGGTACGCGTTCGTTTTCTGCGCCCCAGTCAGTAATAACAACGCCTTCAAATCCCCAGTCATCACGAAGAACATCAGTTAAGAGCCATTTGTTTTCAGCAGCATATGTGCCGTTAACTCTGTTGTATGAGTTCATGATTGTCCAAGGCTGAGCCTTTTTAACTGCGATTTCGAAAGGAAGAAGATATGTTTCACGAAGTGTTCTTTCGTCAACAACTGAATTGACAGTCATTCTTCGAGTTTCCTGATTGTTTGCTGCATAGTGTTTAAGAGATGTACCAACACCTTTACTCTGAACGCCGTTAACGAATGCAGCGGACATTTCACCTGCAAGAACACCGTCTTCTGAAAAATATTCAAAGTTACGACCGCAAAGAGGTGAACGCTTGATGTTTGTACCCGGTCCTAAAAGAACAGAAACTTTTTCCTTTAAGCATTCTTCACCGAGTGCTTGACCCATTTTGTAAATAAGGTCAGTATCCCATGAACAAGCAGTTGCAGATGCTGTTGGGAAACAAATTGCAGGAACACCTTTCAAAAGATTTGTTTCACCCTTTGGTGTGTCACCCGGGTCACCCTTTTTACGGATACCATGAGGTCCGTCATTAAGGCTGAAAGATTTAATTCCAAGTCTTTCAACAGGCTGTGAGTGCCAGTAGTCAAGACCGTCACACATACTTGCTTTTTCTTCAAGTGTCATCTGTGCGATAAGGTCAGCGTGTTTAAGAGCCATAATCATTTCTCCTTCTTATAAAGTATAAAATTACTTAACATTTCTATTATATATCAACATTATCTGTTTCGTCAAATAAAAGTTTATCGGCAGAAACAGAGTCGATTGATTCAATGTTTTTGAGTTTTCTCTGAATGAACAGGTTTTTGCGTTCAGCATCCTCAAGTGTTTTACCTGCTTCGTCAACTTTTTTCTTTGCTTTACTGAGTAAATCACCGAATTTTTCGTACTGTGCCTTTGCTGCACCAAGAATTTCACGGACTTCGTTTGCCTTTTCATTGATTGCGATTGTCTTAAAGCCCATTGAAAGTGAGTTGAGAAGTGCAGTAATAGTTGACGGTCCTGCAATCATAACGTTATAGTCATTCTGAATTTTTTCAGGAAGTCCCGTTCTTGATGATGCGATTTCAGCATAAAGACCTTCTGTTGCAAGGTACATAATTGCAAAAGGTGTTGTGTTTGGTACGTGAATGTATTTTGCAATTGATTTTGCTTCGCCTAAAACTCTGTTTTCGAGTTCTTTTCGTGCTTGTTTTACTGCATCTGCATCAGCACGGTCAGCGGCATCGCAGAGTCGAACATAGTCTTCCATAGGGAATTTTGAGTCAACTGGAAGTAAAATGTCACTACCGTCTTTTTCACTTGACGGAATACGGATAGCAAATTCAACGCGGTCGGCTGAATTTGGCACAGTAGCCACATTCTTTTCAAACATATTCGGTATTGTCTGATTTAAAATGCCCTCAAGCTGAACTTCAGCCCAAGTACCGCGAGCCTTGACATTAGTAAGGACACGGTTAAGAGCAGTTACATTTTCAGTAACACCTGTTGAGAGTTTCTGCATTTCGCCAAGAGATTTGTAAAGATTTTCAAGCTGGTCAGAAACTGTCTTGAATGAAGAATTAAGTCTTGTGGTAAGAGTTGCAGTAAGCTTTTCGTCAACTGTAACTCGCATTTCTTCAAGCTTCTTTTCGTTTGACTCCTGCATCTTTGTAATTGACTCTTCAAGAGTTTTATTCTGCTTTTCACTTTGCTGAGCATTCTTTTCGCTCATTGATACAAGCATTTCGCTCATCTTTTCACGATGTTCAAAATTACCCTTGTTCATATTGTCAATACGAAGATTCATTTCATCAAGGCTTTTCTTCACATCTTCACGGATTTCTTTGTTAGAAGTTTGATTTTCGACACGGATTCTGTGAAATTCATCACCAAAATTTTTGTTTATGTAGTCAAGTTTCTGTTCCAGAGCATCATTGGATTTATTGTTCCTTGAGTTTTTAAGGACAACAGCCATAATTACAATAGAAATAACCGACAACGAAATAGAAATTATCAATAAAATATCATTCTGTGGCATAGCTTACTCCTTGATTCTGTAAATATATACCTTATTATAGCAAAAGAATATAACAAATGCGAGTTTTTTATGAAAAATTTTTATTTAAATATAGCCATATATTACTTTTTTTGATATAATGACCATTGGTGAATAAAATGTTTAAGAAAATAATTAGTATTTTTATAGCATCTGTTCTTCTCGTAACTTGTTTTGCAGGTTGTGAAAACGATGAAGAAGAAACATATCTTGCTTGTGCAGTAAGTGAAATGCCACGATATTTTGACCCGCAGGTTGTTAGCAGTACAGGTGAAAAAATAGTAGCTGTCAATGTCTTTGACGGTCTTTTTAAGCTTGACGAAAATGGTGAAGTGCAAAAGTGTGCTGTTAAGGACTATAAGATTTCTGCCGACGGACTTACATATACATTTTATCTTAAAAATGATATGAAATATTACATTTCTGATGAAGTCAAAGATTTTCTTGAAGATATTGAAAAGACCGTTGAAGGAAAAGTAACTGCAAATGACTTTGTTTTCGGAATTAAAAGGGCAGTTATGCCTGAAACCAATTCGCCTGATTTTCCATTGTTGAGCATTATCAAAAATGCCACAAAAGTACACAATGGTGAAGTACAAGTTGATGAATTAGGTATTCGTGCAGTTGACGAATATACACTTGAAATCACTCTTGAAAAGAAAAAGGCAGACTTTTTGTATGCACTTACACAGCCTGTGTCATTCCCTTGTGATGAAGAATTTTTCAACCTTACAAACGGAAGATATGGTCTTGATGAAGAATACATTATTTCAAACGGCAGTTTTTATCTTTCTGATATCAAAGATGGTGAATCTGTAAGATTTTCAAAGGTCAGCGAATATACAGGGAACTACAAGGCATTACCAACATCTGTAAGGCTTTATGTGAATTCAAACGAAGTTGATATTGCAAAAAAGGTTGACGACAAAACTTATGATTTAGGATTTTTTGTTTCTGAAAAAGCAGTTGATGAACTTGGCAGAAAAGTACAGAAGAAAAATCTTGAAAACATTACAACTGCACTTGTTTTTAATATGAGAAAAGAAAATCTCCAGAATGTGAAGCTTCGTACAGGTCTTGTTTCAAGTATTGATAAATCTGCAATTACTGAAAATTCTGTGAATAACCTTGTTCCGTCATATTATAATCTGTCGGGTGACAAGGTGGACGGTCTGTCATATAATATCGAAAAATCAAGAAAAAATATGATTTCTGCTTTTGAGGAATTGAAAATTGATAAGCTTACAGTTGATATTCTTTGTACTGCGGAATATGAACAGATGGCAAAGTCAATCGTCAGCAACTGGCAGGCAAATATCGGTGTCGAGCTTAACGGTACAATAACGGTTGCAGACGAAGATGAATATATGTCGAAAATAAGAAATGGTGAGTTTGATATGGCAATATATAATCTTACCGTTGACTCGGATAAGTCAGTTGATTTTCTTTCAATGTTTAAAACAGGTAACGAAAACAATGCTTCAGGCTATTCGTCGGAGGAATATGACAGAATAGTTGATGATTTGAGTATGACCTCCACAAAGGAAAAAGCACTTTATTGTGAAAGTTATCTTCTTAAAAATGCTGTTGTTTTGCCTTTGACTTATGAAAACACAATTTTTGCAGTTGCAAAAGGCACAACAGGGGTTTATTCAGCAGGTGACAGTTCAAATATCTATTTCTATAAGGGACAAAAATAATGAAAGCAGGGAAAATAATTTATCTGATTTTTTCGTGGGCATTGGTGCTTGTTATCCTTGGTTTTATATTCAGTCTTTCGGCACAGGATGCAGAGGAATCAAAGGAATTAAGCGATTCGCTTGTGAGTAAAATATTCCAATGGATTGAACTTTATATTGACGGTGAGCTGATTCGCAAGTTTGCTCATATGCTTGAATTCACAGCACTTTCATTCAGTCTGTACAATGCAATTTTTGTAACTTGGGAAATTAAAACAGCACCTATAATATCACTTGTTTTAACTGTAATCTGTGCAATAGGTGATGAAATTCATCAGATATTCGTACCCGGCAGAGCATTTCAGTTAAGTGATATTTTAACAGACAGTATTGGTGCAATCATCGGTATTGTTGCATATTTAATAATATTTAAAATCTATCTATTTATAAAGGAAAGAGGAAATAAAAATGGCAGTATTAAAACCGTTTAAGGCAGTAAGACCAAAGGATGAATATGCATCATCGGTTGGTGCGTTACCTTATGACGTTATGAATTCAGAAGAAGCAAGAGAAATGGTCAAGGATAAGCCATATTCATTCTTGCACGTTGATAAGGCAGAGGTTGACTTGCCACAGGGAATTGACATTTATTCACCTGAAGTTTACCGGAAAGCAAAGGAAAACCTTGATGCTTTAAGTGAAAAGGGTATTGTTGGGCAGGACGAAAAGCCGATGCTTTATATTTACCGTCAGATAATGAATGGTAGAGAACAGACAGGTATTGTTGGTTGTACTGCAGTTGACGATTATATCAACAATGTTATTAAAAAGCACGAATTCACAAGAGCAGACAAGGAAGCAGACAGAATCCGCCACGTTGATACTCTTGATGCAAATACAGGCCCTATTTTCCTTACTCACAGAGAAAATAATACTGTTTCTGACATTACAGAAAACTGGAAAAACACTCATACTCCTTGCTATGATTTTGTAAGTGATGACGGTGTTTCACAGACAGTATGGGTAATTGATGACGACAATGTTATTGATACTCTTGTAAGGGAATTTGCTGAAATTGACTATCTTTATATTGCTGACGGCCACCACAGATGTGCATCTGCTGTTCGTGTAGGTGAACGCAGACGAGGTGAAGGTGAATACGATAAGAACGCAGAATTTAATTTCTTCCTTTCAGTTATTTTCCCTTGTGACCAGTTAAAGATTATGGATTATAACCGTGTTATCAAGGACCTTAACGGTAATACGAGTGAAGAATTTATGGCAAAAATGAGTGAAAAATTCATTGTTGAAGATGCAGATGAAAGTCCATATTCACCAAAAGAAAGACATACATTCGGTATGTATCTTAATAATAAGTGGTATAAGGTAACTGCAAAGCCTGAATTTATCAACGAAAATGACCCTGTGGAATGTCTTGATGTTTCAATTCTTCAGAACAATCTCATCACACCAATTCTTGGTATTAATGACCCAAGAACTGACAAGAGAATTGACTTTGTTGGTGGTATTCGCGGTTTAGGTGAATTGGAAAGAAGATGTGCAGAAGGTATGAAATTAGCATTTGCAATGTATCCAACGTCATTAAACGAATTAATGGATATTGCAGATGCAGGAAAGGTTATGCCACCAAAATCAACTTGGTTTGAGCCAAAGTTGCTGTCAGGTTTGTTCATTCATAAATTATCATAAATGAAATGGATTATAACACCGTATTGACAAAATTCGACTGATATGGTATATTTATGGTGATATGAGGGAGTAATTCCGCAAAACAAATAATGCGAGACATCATCGTCAGGACAAGAGAGTTTCTCTTCGGTGTGTCATAAGTAAATGAGACTCATACATGGTTTTTCGCTATGTATGAGTTTTTTGATTACTCTTTCATAGGAAAAGAAAAAACAGGAGGATAAATATGGATACAAAAAAGATTGTAAAAATAGCAATAATTGCCGTATGTGCGATTGCTGTTGTGGGTGTTGCAATATCTTGCTTCACTGTTGTTCAGGCAGGTCACACAGGCGTTGTGCTTACCTTTGGTGCGGTTGAAGACACAGAGTTGGAGGAAGGTTTACATTTTAAAATACCTTTTATCCAAAGGGTAGTACAGATGAATAATCGTACACAGAAGATTGAAACAGAGGGTTCATCATCTTCAAAGGACTTGCAGATTATTTCTTATGTGGTTGCGGTAAACTACCATGTTAACGACGATTCATCAGCAAGCCTTTACCAGAATGTTGGTACTGATTATGGTTCTGTTGTTATTGTACCTGCAATTCAGGAAAGCATTAAAGCTGTAACAGCACAATATACTGCCGAGGAACTTATTACAAAGCGTCAGACAGTAGGCGAACAGATTAAGGATGCTTTGTCAGAGAAGATTAATCAGTATGGCATTACAGTTGAAATCTTCAACATCGTGGATTTTGATTTCTCTGAAGAATTCAACGCAGCTGTTGAAGCAAAGCAGACAGCACAGCAAAATGCATTGAAAGCTGAACAAGACCTTGCTCGTATTGAGGTTGAGGCACAGCAGAAAATCACTCAGGCAGAGGCTGAGGCAGAAAGTATCAGACTTATTCAGGAAGCTCTCGCAAAATCACCTGATTATGTTGATTATATCAAGTGGAATAAGTGGAATGGCGAGTTGCCGACAGTAATGGGTGACAGCGACATACTTTTAAATATGGATGCACTTAAAAGCGAATAATTAAACTTAAAGCGAAAAACCAAAAAAAATCCCCTAAGGAGTGAATCCTTAGGGGAGAATTTTTTATGTAGAATTACTTGCCTGCCTGCTTTGAATACTTGAGTCTGTAAACAATGTTCATAATTCTTGTTTCGATTGGATTGATTGGTTCAACCTTTTCGAACATCTTAGCACTAACCTGAATTTTAGCACCCTTGTTTGTAATGAACTCAATAGCACCAGCATCGTATTCACTGCCTGCAACACAAAGAGCACCGTTGTTCTCAAGAAGAACTGCATTTCTGCCCTTAAGCTTCTTAACAACCTTTTTAGCAGTTGCAAGAGAGTTGTTAGGGTCAAACTTAGCACTCTTAACGCTTACGCCAACAATCTGTGCAAAGTCATCAATCAAAGGAAGCATCTTCTTGCCCATTTTTGAACAAGCAACTGTATATGGGTCCTTTGTATGATAGATGTAGTTAACATCCTTGCGTTTCTTATAGATTGCACGGTGAAGTTCGATTGAACCGTTGCTTGCGTCACCTGCGATAATGTCACCTGTATCAATATCAATTCTTGTGATTGTACCGTCACCGTCAATAACAGAAATGTTGAAAACAGGACCGTCACGTTCACTCTTACAAGGCTCAAATTCAGGAGCAGTTGAAGGCTTCTTTACGAATTTGCCAACAACATAGTCATTGATAGCTGTAAGGCTGTCAGCAACTGTACCTGTAAGGGAAGTGTATTTGTCGAGAACATACTGTTCACAAATGTCTTCAAGTCGTTTTGCAACATTGAAAGCATCGTCATAGTCAACACCCATACATACTGCACCGTGATGTGCCATAACAGCAGCCTTTGCATCTGAACGTGTAATTGCATCAATAACGCCCTTGCGGAGCTTCTTTGTACCCGGAAGACCATATGAAGCGATTGGAACATTGTTACCAACAACCTGTGCATTTTCGCCCTCAACATTGTTAATGTCCATACCAAGAGCAGAAACGATAGATGCGTTTACCTGATGTGTATGGATAACAAAGTTGATTTCAGGACGAAGCTTGTAACAAGCAGCATGAATTCCCTTTTCGCTTGATGGCTTGATTTCACCTTCATATTCAAGGTCCTCAATATTTACAAGAACGATTTCTTCAGGAGTGAGAGTTTCGTAAGCACGGCCACTTGGAGTGATAACGAACTGTGTGTCGCTGATACGACAAGAGATGTTACCCCAAGTACGAGCAATAAGACCACTTTCAATAAGTTCTTTACCCGCTTTGATTACGAGTTCTTTTGCCTGCATTATTTCCATAAATTTCACCTCACTAATGATTCTCAGCGGCTATTTTTCCGTCATAGCTCGTTGATAATTGTGATCTAATTTAATTTAGGTTAATAAAGGTGGATGAAGATGAATTCATCCACCCAAAAAAATCAATAATTATTTGTTTGAAGGCTTAACTGCAACGTTTGCAAATACCTTGTCGAAGCACTGAAGAGCCTGGTCGATCATCTTAGGTGTGTATGCAGCTGAAGTGTAAAGACGGCTACCGGCAAGAGTAACAAGTCCTTCTGCCATGTAAGCAGCGCCCATGTACTGCATTTCCTTCTTTCTTTCGCTTGTAGCTGAAAGAACACCAGGGATTTTCCAAGGTTTGCACCAGTCGATTGAGTAGTGCATTGTACCAACTGTTTCAAGGTGGCAAACTGAACCTTCGTTCCAAACAACGAATGGAAGACCGTGCTTAGCAACGAGTTCCTGAAGACCCTGAGTAAGTCTGTCACCCATTTCGCCAGCCTTCTGACATGCGTTCTGCTTGTCGATTTCTTCAAGAGTGAAGTAACCTGCACAGCATGAAAGTGGGTTAGCAGTCATTGTACCGCCTGTGAATGCCTTCTTAACCTTCATACCTGAATCGTCAAGACCCGCACCAAGGTGTTTCATGTACTGCTTCTTACCGCCGACACCACCAGCACCCGGATATCCACCTGCGATAACCTTACCGAAGATTGTAAGGTCAGGAGATACGCCGAAGAAGCCCTGAGCACCTGCCATACCGATACGGAAACCTGTAACAACTTCATCGAATACAAGAAGAGCACCGTATTTACGGCAAAGTCTTTCAACGCCCTTGTTGAATTCGTAATCAAGTGGAGTTGTACCACTTTCAGGACCGATTGGTTCAATAAATACAGCAGCTGTACCGCCATTAAACTGATTGAGCCAAAGCTTTCTTTCAAGGTCTTCAAGGTCGCCTGGGAAGAATTCCTGAGTGTGCTTGAAAAGGTAAAGTGGAACACCACTTGCCTGTGTGAACTTAGAACCGGGAACACGGATACCGTAACCGAGCTGGTCTGACCAACCGTGGTAAGCACCACCCATTTTAAGGATGTTCTTTTTACCAGTTGCAAGACGAGCAACACGAACAGCTGTCATACATGCTTCTGTACCTGAACCCTGCATACGGAACATATCAACTGATTCAACAGAGTCAGCGATTTTCTTTGCAAGTTTGTATTCAAATTCGTGGAAAAGACCTGTTGAAGGACCACATGTGTTAAGAAGGTCGATAACCTGGTCACGAACTACCTTAGGGTTTGAACCAAGAACTGTAGGTCCACCAGCCTGAAGGAAGTCAAAGTATTTGTTTCCGTCAACGTCATAAAGGTAAGCACCTTCAGCTTTTGTGAAAACAAGTGGGAATGGATAGTTGAAAGCAAGGTTGTGCTGAACACCACCAGGGATGATAGTCTTTGCTTCAGCAATCATTTCCTTTGATTTAGCACATTTCTTGTCATAATACTCTTCTTCATACTGTTTGAGAACTTCAGGTTTGATTGAGTAAATCGGTTTGCTGATAAGTTCGTCAAGCTGTCTGTTAATCTGAGCAGCATCATGATAATGTGCGATTGCGAATCTTGTGTCTGCCATAATTTTTCTCCTCCATTTTTTAGAAGTATTTTTTGTCTGTCGCAATAACGGACAATAGTTCACATACAATTATAACACTTAATTTTACTATGTCAACAATTTTTGGTAAATTACAGAAAATCACAATAGTTAAAAAACATCTGCGAGTTAAAAAACTTCTAAATTGCAGTTAAAAAACATCTATACAATGTTTTTAAGTAAAAAAATATCGCCGTATTTTGTCTGCAATAAACAAAAATACGACGACAATATGTGTAATATGGAGAAATTGGAGTAAAATTATATATTTAGATAAATTTTAACTATTCAGTATAAAATAATGATTTTACAAGCATTCCTGCATCATGATTATTGAAATCGGTAGGGGAGTTTTTAAAGTTTTTGAGTGTTTCCCATCGTGTAACATAACCCTGAATTTTCTCGTCAGGAATTGACAAATGTAAATCGCATAGTTGTGCAATAAGTTCCTTCACAGACTCCTTGTCACTATTTATAGCATTCATAACCTGACCGAAAAGTGTAGGATTAGCCTTTTCAGCTTCGTCAAGATATTGAGGAATAAAAACAGCACAAGCAATACCGTGTGGCACATTGTAATCTTCTGTCAATGCATACCCCATACCGTGAGGGAATCCTGTACCGCCTTTGTTAAGAGCGAAACCGGCATAAAGAGATGCGAAATAAAGTGTATCTCGGTCTTTTTCTGTTGGAAGTTCTTCACTTTTACTCAGTTTTTCAAGAATAGGATATATCATTCTAATTGAAATAAGTGCAAATTGCTCTGTGAGGAAGTCTGCACGGGGTGAAAACATTGATTCAATCGCGTGAGCCAACGCATCAAGTGCGGTTGAAACGGTTGTTCTGTACGGAACGGAGTATGTGTATTTGGCGTCAGCAAGAGCATATTTTGCGTAGTAATTTTTACCGCTTATGCTCTGCTTTCTTCCGTTTTCGCGAGTAAGAACAGAAACGCCTGAAACCTCACTGCCTGTACCTGATGTTGTACCGATAATAACAAGTGGCAAGGGCTCATTTTCAACTTTTTCCGTATAAATTCCGTCATTTATAATATGTGGATTAGTGGCATAAACACAAACTGCCTTTGATGCATCAAGTGGTGAACCGCCACCGATACCCACAACAAAGTCAGCATTAAAATTTCTTGCAACCTTGCCACCATCACAGCAAGTCTTGGTCAACGGATTTTCTGTAATTTCATCAAAAACTGTATATTCAATATCCAATTCATCAAAAACTGAAATCAACTCATCAAGTGCACCTGATTTTTTCGCAGATGTCTTGCCTGTAACAATCAAGCATTTTTTACCTAATGATAAGAAGATGTTTTTGTTGTTCTGTAAAGCATTGTTACCGCCGAGAATGTTCACCGGCATGTAAAAACTGAAATTGTAGTTCATAATATCTATCCTTAAATTATAATTTTGTAGGGGTCGATGTGGGCATCGACCCGTGTCGGTTTCTTGTATAATTCATTTTATCACCATAACAGAAAAAAGCAACTATTATTTTATTGTACAAATTGGAGTTTATTGGGGTAAATTAACACCATTACGCCCCATCTCCGAGGGGGCCGTCACGAGCTGAGCGAGTGACTGGGGGAGTAACTCCCTCAAGGAGGGAGCGGATGCAGGCATGGAAGCCTGCCACTACGCGTGAACAAACATCCCGACAAATTATAATTTGTAGTGGTGTTATTTATGCAATACATTTGTTATTTTTTTAACGAAAATTTATGGTCATTTTGTATCATTTCTGCTCACTTATTTCAATATATTTACCAATTGAATAAATGAGAAAAATATTGTATTATATTATAGTATGGAAAAATAGGTGGTGAAATGGTGAAAAAAAGCAAAAATCTCTTGATAATATCAGCGGTTGTACTTGTTGTTGTGATTTTTACCGTTTCGCTTTTCAGTAGTATGACAAATGACGCCGAAGCAAGTAATTTTGCTATGGGTAGTCCCGTGGATATTAAGGTTTACGGTGAAAAAGATGGTGATGCTCTTTGTGGTTATGCTATTGAGAGAATAAAGTTTATCGACAACGTATATTTATCTCATACGATTTCATCATCAGCAGTTTCCACCTTGAACAGAGATGGCAAATTGACTGCTGACAAATGGCTTGGTGATTATCTTACTGAATGTGTTGAACTTTCTGCGAAAAGTGACAGTTTTACACTTTTCAGCGGAGATATGAAGGATTTGTGGCAAATCGAAAACGGTGGATATGTGCCGACAGACAGTGAAATTGCTGATTTGCTTCAAAAACTTGAAAACACAGAACTTATAATCAACAGCAACGAAATGACCTTACAAAACGGAAAAATTGATTTAGGTGCATTGGGCAAGGGTACTGCTTGTGGTGAGGCGATTGATTATCTCAAAAAGCAGAATGTAGAAAAAGCCCTTGTGACAGTTGGCGGTTCAATCGGTGCAATAGGCGATGAATCGTTCAGTATCGGTGTCCGTAATCCTTTTGGAGGTCAGAATGACTATTTCGCAATTCTAAATGCGACAAATTGCTTTGTGTCAACATCAGGTGACTATGAAAAGTTTTTTGAGCGTGACGGCATAAGATATTCTCATATTTTTGATGCCACAACAGGAAAGCCCGTGCAGAATGATATAACATCCGTAACGGTAGTGGCGGAAAGCGGAACAGTAAGCGATTTCCTTTCAACTGCAATTTTTGCAGAAGGTATTGAAAACGGAATAAAACTCGCTGACGAATTTGGTGCAGAAGTTATTATCGTGAAAAAAGATAAGTCAGTTCTTGTTTCAAAAGGATTAGAAAATAAACTTACAATAAATGATAACAGTTTTTCAATTTCGGTGATTGAATGAAAAAACTTATAACAAAAAAAGATTTAATCTTGCTCTTTGTGGTGCTTTTGGCAGGTATTGTGGGAATTGTTTTTATGAATTCTGCCGACGAAGGCAAAAGCGCCGAGATAATCGTTGATGGTAAAACAACAGAGATTATTTCACTTGATGAAGCTTATGAAAAACAAATCAACGGTGTTGTTATCTGTTGTGAAAAGGGCGAAATTTATATTAAAGAGTCGAATTGTCCTGATAAAGTTTGTATGCGAAGTGGCAGAATTTCAAAGTCAGGTGAAAGTATTATATGTGCACCCAACAGGGTTGCAGTAAAAATTAACGGTAAAAAAGGCAACTTGCCTGATGCCATAACAGGGTGAGTGAATGAGAAACGAAAAAATCAAAAGAATAACATTCACAGCCCTTATGACAGCAATTGCAGTTGTGCTGTCGTTTGTGGAAAGTCTTTTACCAACAGCATATTTTATGCCACCGGGTAGTAAACTTGGACTTTCAAACATACCTGTAATGTTTTCAGCGTCAAAATTAACTGTAGGTGAAACATTACTCATAGTTTTCGCAAAATCCGTGTTTGTGTTTATAACAAGAGGTTTTACAGCCTTTTGTATGAGTCTTGCAGGTGGAATACTCAGTGCATTATGTATGATTTTCATATTCAGAAAAACAAATGGTTTCGGATATATGGGAATTGGTATTTTATCAGCACTTTGCCATAATGCAGGACAGCTTATTGTATCGTTTTTTCTTGTGCAGACAACTGCAATTGTGGGATATGCTCCCGTTTTGCTTATAGCATCAGTTGGTACAGGATTTTTAACAGGGACATTATTACGGTTAGTAATGCCGTATTATACTAAATTAAAGGAGATGGAAAAGTGAGGCCTTTAAAGATTAAAGTAGAGGGATTGCTTAAAGCAGTAAAAAAAGGTCGTGGTGGCGTAAGTATTGCTCATCATAAAAATACGGCAGGAATGCGTGTAATCCGTATTCCTACACCACCATTTGTTCAGATTGCTATGAGGCAAGGCATAGGTGCAGAATGTACTCCTGTGGTGAAAGTGGGGGATTACGTTAAGCTTGGTCAACTTATAGGTGACAGCGATGCTTATATCAGTGCACCTATATATGCTTCAATTTCAGGTACGGTTACTGAAATCAAAGATATTAAACTTTCAACAGGTGTAATGTCAAAGGCAGTTGTTATTGAAAGTGACGGATTTATGGCTCCTGATGAATTCGTACCACCTGTGGTGACAGATGCGAAGAGTCTTGTTGCTGCTGTCCGCAAATCAGGTCTTGTGGGACTTGGTGGTGCAGGTTTCCCTGCTCATGTAAAACTTAATCTTCCACAGGAAGCAAAGATTGACACTCTTATTATCAATGCTGCAGAATGTGAGACATATATCACAGTTGACTACCGTGAATGTGTTGAAAACAGCGTTAACATTATGCGTGGTGTTAATGCTGTCAGTAAATATCTTCATATTGATAATGTTATTATCGCAGTTGAAGATAATAAGCCAATCGCACTCCAAATATTAAAGGAAATCGCCGATAGTGCTACCCAAGGTGAAAAAGTCAAGGTTATGGCACTTAAATCAAAGTATCCACAGGGTGCTGAAAAAATGATTATTCAGTCTGCAACAGGAAGGAAAATGCCTCCGGGAAAATTACCGAGCGATGTTGGTTGCGTTGTAATGAATGTTGCAAGTATTGCTTTTATCGGTCGTTATGTTGCAACAGGTAAACCACTTGTAAGCCGTAGTATGACAATTGACGGCTCTGCAATTAAAACTCCTAAAAATGTTCGTGTGCCAATCGGTACAATGATGGATTACATAGTTGACTATTGTGGCGGGTTTGTGGAAGAACCTGAAAAAATCGTTTGTGGTGGTCCTATGATGGGTTCTGCCATTACAGATATCAATTATCCAATACTTAAAGGTAATAATGCTTTGTTAGCATTTAAGAAAGGTGACCTTAGTATTAAAAAGGAAACAGATTGTATTCGTTGCGGTCGTTGTGCAGCAGCTTGTCCGCTTAATCTTGTTCCTACAAATATTGAAAAATTCACTAAAATCGGTGATATACCGAAACTTAAACACTCAGGTGCACTTGTTTGTATGGAATGTGGCTCTTGTGCATACAGTTGTCCTGCAGGTAAGCCTTTGGTTCAGCATATGCGACTTGCAAAGGCAAAAATCAGAGAGGAGGATGCAAAGAAATGAGCGAAGTAACAAAAAAACTTGTTGTCAGCGCATCACCGCATTTCCGTTCAAAGACAACAACTACATCTATTATGCTTGATGTTATAATCGCAATGATTCCTGCTCTTGTGGCATCGGTAATTCTTTTTGGTTACCGTTCACTTGTTCTTACAGTTGTTTCTGTAATCTCTTGTGTTGTTTTTGAGTATCTTTCAAGAAAAGTTATGAAAAGACATAACACAATAGGGGATTTGAGTGCAGTTGTAACAGGTATGCTTTTAGCATTTAATCTTCCTTCAACAATGCCATACTGGATGGTGATTATCGGTGCATTTGTTGCAATCGTAATCGCAAAACAATTTTTCGGTGGTATCGGTAATAACTTCGTTAACCCTGCTTTAATCGGACGAATTGTTCTTATGGCATCTTATCCGTCACAAATCGGTAATTTCGTAGCACCGTTTTCACATAGAGGTGGAGTTGATGCTGTGACAACGGCAACACCACTTGCACAGATGACATCAGTTTATTCTGCTGAAAATATCGGTACAGCCATTGACGCTGCAGGATTTCCGTCACTTCTTGATATGTTCCTTGGTGTCAAAGGCGGTTGCCTTGGTGAAGTCTGTATTCTTGCATTGGTGATTGGCTTTGTTTACCTTGTTGTCCGTAAGGTTATTTCACCTGTAATTCCGCTCGTTTATGTTGGAACAGTTGCTGTGGCAATGCTTATAGCAGGTAAAGGTGATTTCACATTTATGGCATATCAGGTAATGGCAGGCGGACTTGTTCTCGGTGCTGTATTTATGGCAACTGACTACACAACATCTCCTGTTTCATTCAAGGGTAAAATCATTTACGCAATCGGTTGCGGTGTTCTTACATCGCTTATCCGTATTTTCGGCTCATTACCCGAAGGTGTTTCATTCTCCATTATTATTATGAATATCCTTGTTCCTCATATTGAGCACATTACAACAGCAAGACCATTTGGTGAGGTAAAGGAAAAGAAAAATAAGAAGGAGGCTGAGGCAAAATGAAGAAATTCGATATAAAAGAAGTTCTCGTTCCTACTATTTCCCTCTTTCTTATATGTGCAATCGTAACACTTTTGTTGGCAGGAACAAACTCAGTTACAAAACCTAAAATTGAACAGTTACAGATTGAAACAGAAAACAAGACAAAAGTCGCAGTTCTCTCTGATGCGAAGGAATTTTCTGATGCAAAAACAGTTTCTTTTGACGGTGTTGATTATACATATTACGAAGGCTATGGCGAAGGAAAAGAAATCGCAGGCTATGTTTTCACAACATCATCAAAAGGTTATGGTGGAGATATCATAACAATGGTTGGCATTAAAGCTGACGGCACAATTTCAGGAATGGATTTCCTTTCAATTTCTGAAACAGCAGGTCTTGGTATGAATGCTGACAGTGACGATTTCAAAGCACAGTTCGTTGGTAAAAGTGGCGAAATCGGACTTAATAAAAACAATCCTGCCGACAATGAAATTCAGGCACTTACAGGTGCTACAATTACATCAAAGGCAGTAACAAATGCTGTTAATATTGCATTGGAACTTTTTGAGGAGGTGAATAACTGATGGCAGAAAATAAATCACTTGTTAAGGAATTTTCCAAAGGTCTTATCAAGGAGAACCCTGTTTTAAGACTTGTTCTTGGTACTTGCCCTACATTGGCTGTTTCAACATCTGTTGAAAGTGCAATCGGTATGGGACTTGCAGCATCAGTTGTTCTTGTTTGCTCAAATATTGTTATTTCAGCAATGAGAAAGGTTATTCCGTCAAAGGTTCGTATTCCTGCATATATCGTTATTATCGCAGGCTTCGTTACATTGGTACAGATGCTTGTTAAGGCATTTTTACCACAGATTGACGAAATGCTTGGTGTTTATCTCCCACTTATCGTTGTTAACTGTATCATTCTTGGTCGTGCAGAAGCATTCGCAAGCAAGAATACTGTTCTTTATTCAGCGGTTGACGGCTTAGGTATGGGTGTCGGCTTTACTGCGGCACTTTTACTTATGGGTGGTATCCGTGAACTTTTAGGTGCAGGCTCAATCGCAGGATTTACAGTTTTACCGGAAGCAATTCCACCAATGACAATTTTTGTGTTGGCTCCCGGTGGTTTCTTCGTATTCGGTATCCTCATAGCACTTGCAAATAAAGTTGCAGAAAGTAACGGAAAACCAAAGGCAGAACTTAAAGGTTGTTCAGCTTGTCCAATGGCATCAACTTGTTCATTGGTAGGCTCAAAAGATGCGTGTAGGGAGGAAGTAAAATGATTAAAGTATTTTTAGCAATTCTTCTTACAGGAATTTTAACTGACAACTTTATTCTTTCTAAATTCCTTGGTATCTGTCCGTTCCTAGGAGTTTCAAAGAAAGTTAATACTGCAGTTGGTATGAGTGCAGCTGTTATTTTTGTTATGGTGCTTGCGACTGCTGTTACATATCCAATCAATACATTGCTTGTAAATAACGATATGGAATACTTACAGACAATCGTATTTATTCTTGTTATTGCGGCTCTTGTTCAGCTTGTTGAAATCATTCTTAAAAAGTATATGGTTTCACTTTATAATGCTCTTGGAATTTATCTTCCGCTCATTACAACAAACTGTGCTGTACTTGGTGTTGTTCTTCTTAATGTGGAAGAAGGTTACTCGTTTGGCGAGTCAATCGTATCTTCCCTTGGTGCAGGTTTAGGGTTTATGGTGGCTATGATTATGTTCGCAGGTGTCCGTGAAAGACTTGAGGGCGCAGACATTCCAAAGAGTTTACAGGGACTTCCAATTACACTTGTTTCAGCATCTCTTGTTTCAATGTCATTCTTGGGCTTCACAGGACTTGTTGACAACATTTTTAACTAAGGAGGGAATAAGATGGATATTTTAACTGCTGTTCTTATTGTGGCTGCAATCGGTCTTGTTCTCGGACTTGGACTTGCTGTTGCATCAATCGTTTTCGCTGTGCCAAAGGACGAAAAAGCAGAGGCTGTGCGTGAATGTCTTCCGGGTGCCAACTGCGGTGCTTGCGGATTTTCGGGTTGTGACGGTTATGCTGCTGCCCTTGCAAAAGGTGAAACTGACAATACAGCACTTTGCTCACCGGGTGGTAATGCGGTATCAAAGGATATTGCTGCTATCTTAGGTCTTGAGGCAGGCGAGGTTATGCCTGAGGCCGCTGTTGTGCTTTGTATGGGACATAACGGAACTGCAAAGCTTAAATATGATTATCAGGGTGTTGACAGCTGTGTAATGGCATCACAGCTTTATAATGGTCCTAAAGAATGTGTTTATGGTTGCTTGGGACTTGGTGACTGTGTTAAGGCTTGTCCTTATAATGCAATTCATATCTGTAACGGTGTTGCAAGAATTAACCCTGTTGAATGTCGTGCATGTAAAATGTGCGTGAACACTTGTCCAAAAGGGCTTATCGAAATGATGCCACTTCATCGTATTACTGCTGCTGTGCTTTGTAAAAACCACGATAAAGGTGCAATTACACGAAAAGAATGTACCGCAGGTTGTATCGGTTGTATGAAGTGTGTCAAGACTTGTGAGTATGATGCTGTTAAGGTTGAAAACTTTGTGGCACATGTTGATTATCACAAGTGTATCGGCTGTGGCAAATGTCACGAGGTATGTCCTGTCGGAGTAATAGACCTTGTTGATATGAAAAAGGTTTAATAATATAAAATAAGCCAACAAATCGGAGTTTGTCGGGGATATTCAAATTCCCTCCCTCGTTGAGGGAGGTGGCATTTTCGTAAGAAAATGACGGAGGGAGTTTGTTGGGTATCCGTTTACTCCCTCAGTCTCACTTTGTTCGACAGCTCCCTCACGGAGGGAGCGGAATAGTTTCCTATTCTCCTCGACAAATTATAATTTATATGAATAAAACTAAAAAAAGATGACTGTCACCGGGATGACAGCCATCTTTCTTTATGAGAAAAATTATTATGAAAAAACCTAACTTAAACGACTTCGTTGCGAAGTCTATATATGAAAAATTTCTGTGTAGCGGGAAAATAGGGATTGGTGTTATACTTTATGAAAAAGGAAAGGGAAAATTTGTTGGGGATTGGAAAACCCACCACACAGAAATTATGAACAACTAAAGGGAACTTTGTTTGGTCTCTCTTCTGTTGTGGCTATATAATAACAGATAAAAACAAAAAAGTCAAGTATTTTTGCACAATAAAATTGTTAAATATTTGTTAATATTGCACAAACGAACTGTAAACAAAAATATTTGCAGGGTGTGTAATAATTTACAAATTAAAAACAACATTTTGTATGAATTGTACAAATATAAAACTTTAATATAGTAAAAAATAACAATTAACAGTTGAAAAACTATGAAAAACGTCAAAAAGTTTGTGCAACTTTTTAAAAATAATATAAAAAATGGGGTTGATTTTTTCAACCCCAATATTATTCTTAAACTATTTTATTTCTGTTCTTTTTCCATCTGTGCGCGTTTCTCTAAAAGCGCATTGTGGAAATCTTCTTTTGTTTTACCTGTGAGCTTGTAGAAGAAGAACGGAACACCTGCAAGGAACATCATCACACCGTGCATAATTGTGTAGAAGAACAAGAGTGTAACCTTTGTATCAAGACTCTGAACAGGGTTTGGAACAAGGTCAGTTGGCTGAATATAGCCGATAATTGAACCTTCACCATAAAGGAGAAGAGGAGCAACAGTACTTGCGATTGTACCGCTTATGAGTGTACCAATACCGATAACAAACGGGAATGAAGCATCAAGACGTTTACCTGTTTTAAGTTCGATTGTTTCAAGAACATCAGCCTGGAACATACTTGGAAGAAGATTTGATGCACCGAATTGTAAACCGATAAGGAACAGGAATACTATAAATATAACCTGTAAAATAGAATTTCCTGTTGTGAAATAAGCGTATCCGACACCGAATGCTGCGCAGTTTGCACAAAGTGAATAAATACCTGATGCAATATAAAGTTGTCTTGCATCGAATTTCTTTAAAAGGAAATTCACAACAAGCATACCAACAGCAGTACCTATACCAACAGGAAGAACGAAGAGAATCTTCTTTGAAATATCACCAAGAACAGCAGCTGCAATAAATGCTTCCATAAATGTTGAGATACCTCTGAAACTCTTTAAGAATTCAGAAACAATAATTGTCCATGCATATTTATTTTTAATAATGTCAACAAAACCAACAAGTGGATTTTTCTTTTCAGCAGTATAAACAGTTCTTTCGCGAACCATTTTCATGCCGAGTAAAACTGTGATAACACCGACAACACTACAAAGTCCTGCTGAAATTATGTATTGAAGACCTTCAACGCTACGGATACTTGTACCTGTAACTGCATTAATGAGTTCAGGGTTATCCTTGCTCCAGATAAGACCGATTACAAGAAGTATAACAACGGGTGCAGAGTTACCCACAGCTGAAGAAATTGAACGGAAAGAAAGTACCTGGTCGCGTTCTTTAAGATTTGGAGTCATAACATTGGCAACCATATTGATTGAGTTTCCAAATGTGCAGAAAACACCCCAAAGAACTGCAATTGTTACAATGTAGATGAAAAGAATTGTACCTGAAAGTCCGGGAGGTGCCCAGAAAGACAACATCATAACAATCGCCATTGGAATTGCCACGAGCATTGCAATCGGTCTGAATTTTCCACCCTTGCCCATTCTTCTTCCGTCAATATACATAACAATAAAAAAGTTAAGCACGAACGGAATAATACCTGTCAATAAATTGAAAAGTGATGTTTGTTCTTCAGGAAGTCTTAAAACGTTAACAAGGTATGCGTTTCTGTTACCGCCAACCATACCTGTCATTGTGGTGTAAAAGAATACACCCATTAGGTACATGACAAATTCACTTTTACCAACATGTTTCTTTTCAGCAGTTGCTACTGAATTACTCATAAAATCCCACCTTAAATAAAGTATATGCCATTATATCATATAAATATAAAATAAAACAGACCGCTTTTTACACGAAAAAATCAACGGTCTGTTGTTTATTATTACTATTTTATTTCATTTTTGCAACAAGTCGATAGATTGGCAATCCCTGACTTACAAATTTTTCTTCATATTCTGTAACGATATTTCCTTCAAAATCGCTGTTATGTAAATCAAGTGAAATCTCAGAAAGCAAAAATCCATTTTGTGAAAAGCTTTCAAGTGAATATTCAAAAAAGCCTTGACTATCAGTTTTCTGTGCAATAAAACCATCATCGCAAAGGAGTTTTTTATAAATATCCAAAAAGCCTTTGCTTGTAAGTCGGTGACTTTCCTGTCGTGATTTCGGGAATGGCGTACTGAAATTAAGATAGATTTCAGTAACGCTCTTTTCTCTCATAAAAAGAGGAAGATATTCTGCTTTCATTTCAAGAAAACGGATATTAGTTATGTTTTCTCTTTTTACAAGTTCGCAAGCCTCAACCAAAACTGTAGGTACGCATTCAATGGCAAGAATGTTTTTGTCAGGATTTCGCTTTGCATATTCGCAAGTGAACTGACCTTTGCCACAGCCAATTTCCATAACGAGCGGAGCACTTCTTCCAAAGATTTCGTCTAAATCAAAAAAGTTCTCGTGCACGTCATTTGTACGAAAATCGAAGGACTCCAATGTGTATGGAATTCTCAAATCAGTACAGTTTTCGCGTCTTGTTTTAAGGTTTCTTATTTTTCTTGGTCTCATTTATGTATCCGCCTTTATGCCTTGATTAATAAAATAGATGTTGAAAGTAATAACTGTGCAAAGAAATATGTGTATAAACTCAATGATTTGATAAATTTACTATCTTTTCTTCCGCCTAAAAGTCTTATTCCCAATGTGAGGTCAGATGTAAAGAAACTGAATCCTGCAACGATAAGTAAGAACATTGAAATCAGGTTATTTCCTGCGCCGTATTTAAAATATGTAACGGCAAACCCAATGACTTTGAACAACATTCCAATAAGGAATATACCATAAAGATATAAACCATACTGTAAAAACTTTGAATCAAAGTTAAATTTGAATACAGGTTTAAGCATAAGTAAAAACGCCACATATATAACTATGAATGCAATCAATTCAGGCACAGTAAAGAACTTATAATTTTCTGAAAATGATTTTGCACCATTGACAAATGCCATTACATAGAAAATATGCCCTACAAGAAATCCTGCAGCGCCTATATAAAGGCAGGTCATATTCTTCTTTGATGGAATATGCATTAAAATATCACCGAACCAACCGCAAATAAGTCCCATAATCATTGTGCTTGCATATTGTGATGAATTGTCGGTCATAAACATACCAATAACTGCGATTACTACAAACATTGTTGCAGCAACTATTTTATAGGTAAGCGATTTCTTTGTAGGTTCAGGCCAATAAGCCTTATCATACAAAGGTAAAAAGATAAAGAATAATATGTAACAAATCCCCAATAAAATTTTCAATCCCATAAAACAACCCTATTTCTCTTTTCGTAAAAGTGTCCCTGCAGGAAACTTCAAGTGGCTCTTGATTTTTACAATCATCATAGGATGAGGTGCAGATTCGATTTCGTTTCCGTCATTGTCAAAAAGTTCGTCTGCCGTAAATACAACAGGTTCAGTTGACGGTTGAAGTGCATCAAGTGTATCACCGCGAGAGAATTTGTTTCTCTGTTCAACAATTAAATATCCGTCTTGCCAATCCTTAACCTCTGCCATAACATCATAATGACGTTTATATCCACCTTCAAAACTGATGTTTGCATCTTCGTTAGGTGCATTGAAGTAAAATCCTGTGCAATAATCACGGTAACTCACTTTATAAACTTCGTCAATAGCCCATTGTGGTGCTTTGAAATCGTCAGACGGATTTTTAAGATACTCGTCAATGGCAACTCTGTAAGCATTAGTAACAACAGCAGCGTAATATGCAGATTTTGCTCTGCCTTCAATCTTAAAACTGCTGATACCTGCCTTTACCATTTCAGGAATATGCTCAATCATACACATATCCTTTGAGTTGAGAATATATGTGCCTTCTTTTGAGTCCTGAATAGGGAAGTACATACCGTCACGCTTAACTTCCATAATTGCATATTCCCAACGACAAGGCTGAGCACATTCACCACGGTTAGCATCACGGTTCACAAGATAGTTTGAAAGTAAGCATCTTCCCGAGAAAGAAACGCACATAGCACCGTGAACAAAACATTCAATTTCAAGGTCCTTTGGTACTTTTGCTCTGATTTCTGCGATTTCTGTCATTGAAAGTTCTCGTGCTGTAACAACTCGTGAAGCACCCATATTATAAAATTCGTTGGCAGTAACATAGTTTACGATACCTGCTTGTGTTGAAATGTGAATAGGCACATTCGGTGCATATTTTTTACAAAGTGACAAAACACCGATATCAGCAACGATAAAAGCATCAACACCAATTTCAGCCCATTGTTCAAGATAATGTGGCAATTTTAATATTTCGTCATTTCGTGCTAATGTATTACAGGTAAGATAAACCTTAACACCTTTTGCGTGGCAAAGGTCAACTGCACTTTTAAGCTGTTCAAAATTAAAATTCTGTGGTGCGGCACGCATACCAAAGGCATCACCGCCAAGATATACTGCATCTGCACCATACATTAAAGCGGCTTCAAGTCGCTCTCTGTCCCCTGCAGGGGCTAATAATTCAGGTGTAATCATTCTGTTATTTCTCCGCATTTACTTTATTTACAACTCGTCCGTTTGCGCTGTGTTCTTCAAGAGTTTCAGCAAGATAAATTTTTCCGTTCTTGTCGTGTCTGAAGAAATAGTATTTTGTATTTTTCGGGAAAAGTGCTGCATCAATTGCCTCAATACCCGGGTTACAGATAGCACTTGGAGGAAGTCCTTCTGACTGATAACTATTATATGAAACAACATATTTCTTAAGTTCGTTTGGTGATGCGCGTTTTGAAACTGTGTTTTCTACATAGTCATTTGTAGAATTGCATTCAAGTGTTGCAAAAATACCTGAACGGTTAAGACGGTTGTGAAGAACAGATGAAATATTAACAAACTGGTCTTTGTCCTTACCTTCTTTTTCAATAATTGAAGCAAGAGTGATTATTTCGTCAACACTCATACCAAGCTCAGTTGCTTTTGCAGCATATTCCTCTGTCCAGCGGTTTTTGAAAGCATCAAGGAATTTTCTGATAACTGTTGCAGGCTCAGCACCCTGTTCAAATTCATAAGTAGCAGGGAACAGGTAGCCCTCAAGCACACAATATCTTTCATCTGTGTCCTGAAGCTTTGCAATAAAGTCATATTCGTTACCGAAATCAACAGTATTAAGAACTCGATAAAGCGACTCCGCTGTACAGATGTTGTTCTTTTCAAGTCGTTGGAAAATCTGGTCAACTGTATAGCCTTCAGGGATTGTAATGCTGATAACCGTACCTCGCGTACTGCTTGTTTTGAATCGTGTCAGCATTTTTTCAACACCCATATCGTCGGTGAAATAGTATATACCTGACAAATAATTTTCATCGGAGAATCCCATAAACTTTGCAAAGATATTACAGAAAATGCTGTTTTTAACAAGTCCTGCTTTATCAAGAACCTTGATTGCCTCTGCTGTATCTGCATTATCAGGAAGAACAACCTCGATTGTTTCTTCACCATCACGGTTAATTGCAAGAACGTCATTGATACAACTGATTGCAATACCTGCAAGAACAAATGAAATTAAAATACAGCATCCGAAAGCGATAAACTGCTTTCTGTTTTCTTCAAAAGTTCTTACGATAAAGCCTAAAAATTCAATGATGTCAAATTTCTTCTTTGTCTTTTCACTATTTTCAAAAGACTCGTCATTGTTGAGTTCGTCATTTGGCTCAGCCTGATTTGTCTTTGCGTTTGCTGCTGCAGTTTTAACCTTGTTGGCAACACCGATTGCAAATGTTTTTGCATAGTCAATATTAACTACAAACTTACCTTTTCCGCGTGGAGAATCTTCAGGCACATTTGTAACAGGCTTTTTGCGTTCAGGCTCCTCAAATTTCTTTAAAAGGTCAATATCAAAAGAACTTTCATCACTATAAGGATTATATGATGGCTTGTCGTTAGTGGAAACTGGTTTGCTTTCATTTCTGACAGGCTGTGAAGGTGCCTTTTTTGTTTCAAATTCTGACTTTTCTTTTATTGGTCTGCTGGGTAATGAATCCCCTGCATATTCATTCAAAAGGTCATCATAAGAGTGGTCATTATCCTGAAATTTGTTCATAGGATTACCTCCTTTGTAAACTTCTCTGTTATAAGAATATTGATTTTAACATCATATTCATCTTTGGGTAAACTGTCTGTCAAAAGTTCTTCGTAACAAGGACAGATGCTTACGCCCTTAAAATCTTTTAAAAATCTGTCGTAATATCCCTTGCCGTAACCGATTCTGTAACCGTTGTTGTCAACGGATAAGCAGGGCACAATAATCAGGTCATTTTCTTTAGGTTCATACTCCTCACAAGTTGACTTTGGCTCGGGAATATCATACATTCCATTCTGCAAATCTTCGTTGGAGTCAACCTTAAGAAATTTCATTTCACCTTGCTTATCAATGCATAGGGGATAGAAAACACTTTTATTTTCCATACGACATTTTTCGATAATATATCTTGTGTCAAATTCGTCACCGCATGAAGCGAAAATGAGCACTTGTTTTGCATCTTTAAAATAATCAGTTTGGGTTATTTTGCGACTGATTTCTTTATCGTATATTGCTTTTTTATTTTTTGGTATGTTCTTTCGCTTTTCGATAAGCTCTTTTCGTAATTGCTTTTTATCCATTATAAATCTGTAATGATGCACGGATTTTCTTTACTTCAAGTGGGTTTGTAAGTACTTCTGCAATCTGCAAGCCGAATTCAATAGCACTACCCATACCTTTTGCTGTGATGAAATTTCCGTCTTTTACTACAAAGTCTTTTGAAACCTCTGCACCAAAAAGTTCTTCCTCAAAACCGGGGAAGCAAGTTGCCTTTTTACCGTCAAGAAGTCCTTTGTGACCTAAAATTGATGGTGCAGCACAAATTGCACAGATTAACTTATTATTTTCAACTGTCCAGTCGATGGCTTTTTGTACAACAGGACTCTTTTCAAGGTTTAATGTGCCAGGCATACCACCGGGAAGAACAATAGCCTCAACCTTATCGTCGAGCACTAAATCTCTTTCATAAATATCTGCTGCAACAGGAATCTGATGTGAACCTATTACAAAATCTTCGCCTACACCAACAGTAATGACATCAAGTTCTGCACGACGCAAAACATCAACAACTGCCAATGCTTCAATTTCTTCAAATCCGGGTGCTAAAAAAACGTAAATCATATTATTCACTCCAATGTTATGCCAATATAACAATTCATATTTTTAATTTCTTCATTTTCTGTTTTAATCATAGCAGGTGTATATTCTTCGCCAAAATTTATGTTTCCTTTAATCACAACACCTGTCTGTTTATATTTTTCAGGAATATCGTTGTAATTTCCTTTTGCGTTTCGTATAACTGTTTCTTCGTCGTCAAAAACAAGTCCGAAATCAGTCACTTCTCCGCCATATACAACACAAGCATTTTTCCAATATTCCAAAACAGAACTATCAAATTCTATTTCATAATCAAATTCAAATTTTTCTTTTTCTTCAGGTTCGTTTTCGAAAAAAACACACATTCTGCTTGTGCCAAAATTCTCAAAACCGCATTTTGCGTAATAGTCAAAAAGTGACGGTTCAGCAGGGACTAAAAAGAGAAAATCAAGATTATTCTCCTTACAATATTCATAGGAAAAATCGAGTAACTGCTTCATATACCCTTTGCCACGATAAGCGTATTTTGTCATGGCACAGTAAACGCATTTTCCGTTGTAATTCCCGATGTTACAAGGTAAAAGGAAAAGGGAAGATGCGATTTCACCGTCAACTCTTATAACGGGAGTCACAACTGTAGGGAAAACAGTTTCGAAAAAATTTTGGGTAACCTGTGAATCCTCTAAAAAAGTCATCTGCCAAAGAGAAGAAAGTTCTTTTTTATCATTAATTGTTGCAAATTCAATCATAATTTATCCTTTAAAGATTGCTGAATATTTGATAACTAATTTGTGTGGCTGATACGAAAGCTTTGCACGACGAAGTCCCTCGCTGCCTGTATCTTCCTCACGATTAATATATTCGTATCTGTCCTGTAACTGACGTGCAAATTCACGGTTAATCATCTGATATGCACCACGCACATTACCATATGCCTTTTCAACATGAGTACAAAAAGTGTTGTCGTTAAGCCTTTCACCAAATGTAAAAGCCACGATTTCACCTTGAATGGTAAGAACTCCACCCTCAAAGCCGATTTGGAAATAATCTTTAAGTGCTTTTCGGATAGCAAGACATTCTTCGCTGATTTCTTCAGGATTTTTCTGTAAATTCAGGCCTTCCCAATGGTCGTTGAGAAGCATACATTGTTCAATGTTACTTTCGTTTATTGGCTCATATTTCCAATCAAAGGTTTTCTCGAAATATGATACATGATTTTTCTTGCTGTGGTATTTTCGACCAACAAGATTGGCTAAATCTTCTGACTTATAAACATAGTCAAAGAAATCTCTTGTTTCGTGAATTTCAAAATGATTAGGAAAAAGAAAATTCAGTTCGTCTTTGTCCTTTTCAGTAAGTCCGAAAAATTCAAGTTCAATATTATTCGTCTTTGTATATTCAATAAGTTTTTGTATGGTTGATTTTTTATCACCGTCGCCGATAGGGTAGCAAAAAACAGGCTTATCAGTAAAATCAGCAGAAACAAAAATTCCGTTATCATTGAGAATTCTGTTATCATAAATATCAGACCACATATAAATATTGCCGAAACAGTATTCGCAACAATCTGTCTGACCAAAGCTAAAAGCCTTTTCAACCCATTCTTTGTCGGCAAGGGTAGGAGTGTGGAAATTCATTAAATAATCTCCTTAACAATATTAAAGATGGTGTTACCTATTTCTTCGATTGATAATGGCTCGTCACCCTCAAAACACTTAACCACATTCCAACCGAATCGTTCTGCAGTATAAAGTGCTGCTTCACGACAAGATTTAAGATATCCCACATTTGCCTCGTGAACATCTTTTTTTGTTTCCTCGCCGTTATATCGCTTTGACATAAGGCGTTGAGAAATATCAACATCCATATCAAGATAAATAACAGCATCAGGCTTTGGGATTTCCATCATTTCATATTCTGTGTGGAAAAGCCAGTCGAGATACTTGTCCCAATCTTCTTTAGGGAGTTTTACTGTCTGGTGAACAGCATTTGATGTGGTATAACGGTCGGCGAGAATAAGTGTGCCGTTGTTGTAGTCATCACCCCAGATGTTTTTGTAACTTGCATATCTGTCAACAGCATAAAAAAGTGATGCGGAGTAAATGTTTACATCTGCGGGATTACTGCCGAATTCACCGTTAAGATACATTTTAACGAGAGTGCTTGATTTGTTATCGTAATCAGGAAGCTTAATCTGACGGAGCTCGATATTATTGTCCTGTAATTTCTGCTTTAAAAGCTCAACCTGAGTTGATTTTCCGCTACCGTCAAGACCTTCAATTACAATCATTTTTCTTTTCATTTCAAAATCACCATTATTCGCCTAATTATACAGAATATATTATAGCAAATAAAAAGCGATAATACAATATATAATGAAATAAATTGTGAAATTAAATTATAATTTATCGTTCTCTTTTAATTGCGTTTTCTTTGGCTCCCTCTGACAAGGGAACCAATATAATCGCGTCGCAGACCCATGATTTTGCACTTTGCACTTTGCATTTTGCATTCTGCACTTATCCCGACAAACTCTGATTTATCAAATTGAAAACAATTATTGCATACCAATCTTTTTTATGATACAATTTATGCAGTATATATTAAAGAGGGATATTTATGGCATACGATTACAATAAAAGCATGGCACTCATTATCGGTATGACTGATACTGACGAAAAGGTTACTGCTGCAAGTGGCAGAATCTCAACTCAGGAGGGTACAGCACTTTCTATCTGGGATAAATCACAGGATAAGGAGAAAAATGCTAATCTTATCGGCAAGGTAACTGCATCAGGTCATACAAGTACAGTTGAGCATACATATTTTCAGCTTGCATTCCAGAATGTTACTGCTGTTGTTGAACAGTTTATTATCGAATTCAGACTTGCTTCATATACAGTTAAGTCAAGACGATATGTAAATTTCAGCGACGCAGGTTTCTATGTGCCTGAATTCAATAATGCCGAAATCGAAAAATCATACAAAGACCATATGAGCAAGATGTTCTCTCTCTATGATGAGCTTTGTGCAAACGGTGTTCTTCGTGAGGATGCTCGTTTTGTGTTGCCATATTGCCTTTACAGTAATTTCTTCTGTTCGGTAAACGGACGAGAATTTTTAAATATGCTTTCTGCTATGATTTGTGGCAGAGGTGTAAAATATCCCGAAATCAAAAAATTAGGTCTTGAATTATACGAGCAGGCAAAGGAAAAAGCTCCCGGTATTATGTCAAGCTTCAACCCTGAAAAGACAGTCAACGATGTGCCTGACCTTTCATTTATTGATGTTAAGCCTGAACACACAAAAACACCTGTGGAACTTTTAAGTGTTACTCCTGATGCTGCAAAATGCGTTGCGAGAAATGCACTTATTGCTGATAAGAATTACAGTACAGAACAGATTGAAAATATAATTTCTGATGAGGAAACAACAAAGAAAATCGTTGAGGCAGTTGTTAAATGTAAACGACCAAGAGCACTTGAATGTGCAAACTATACTCTCCGTTTTAACAATGTTTCACTTTCTTGTATCACTCACTTTGCTCGTCACAGAATTCAGTCAATTCAGATTCCTGAACTTATCAAAACTGACAGAATGAGTTTCATTATTCCTCCTGTTTTAAATGATAAGCCTGAACTTTTAGAAAAATATAAAAATGCATTCAAGGAAACAGCAGAAGAATATGCAAGACTTAAAGCACTTGGTGTTCCTGAAGAACTTTTGGTATATTATCAGCTCAGCGGTAATACACTTGATATAGTAACAACAATGAACGCAAGACAACTTCTACTCTTTATGCGACTTCGTTCTTGCACACGCGCACAGTGGGAAATTCAGGAATATGCAGTTGATGCACTCAAAAAACTTCGTGATGTTGAACCTGCAATTTTTAATTTCTATGGTCCAAGCTGTTTTGTAAGTGCTTGTCCTGAAGGAAGAATGACTTGTGGCAGAGCAGCCGAAATTAAGGAGAAATTCTCAACACTTTAATAAAAAAGAATTATGAATAAAAAACGAGTAAAAAAGAACAACAGAAAAAGCTTTTTGTTCCCGATAACAGCACTTTTTTCTCTTGCCATCTGCATTGTGTTTGCACTTTTGTTTGTGGGTGGAGAGGAAACGATTTATTACCTTACACAAATGAACTTTATCCCCGATAAAAAGACCGTGTGTATTGACCCCGGTCACGGCGGCACAAGTTCCGGTGCAACTCTTGGGAGCAGATATGAAAAAGACGATACCTTAAGACTTTCGCTTCTCGTAAGAGATATTTTGAAGGATAGGGGATATACTGTTGTTATGACTCGTGATGATGACAGCGACGTATCCCTTGAAGACAGATGTAAAATTGCAAACAAGGAGAGGGCGTCGCTTTTTGTTTCAATTCATCGTAATTCAAGCAGTTCACCGTCTGCCACAGGAGTTGAAATGTGGGTTCATTCCGCGAAGCCTACTGACGATACACTCTTGGCACAGAATATTCTTGATTGTTTTGATACTCTTGATATAATGAAAAATAGAGGAATTTATTCCGGCTATCGCGACGGTGCAGATTTGAATTATTACATAAATCGACATACAAAAATGCCGTCAGTATTGGCTGAAATCGGCTTTATCTCAAACAAAACTGACAACAAAAAATACGATGAAAATATAGAAGAATACGCAAAAGCAATAGCAGACGGAATTGAAATGACACTAAAAGAAATGTACAGCGAATAAAGTATATTCTTGGCTCCCCTAACAGGGGAGCTGTCATTTTTGCAAAAAACGACTATGAGTTTTCACCCGTTTTTTGTGACCAAATGGAAAATTTTGCGTCTATATAGGTGAAAGGACTTTCAAAACCAATCCAAGGTGGTGTGTTTATGGATGATAAAATGGTTGTGGAGCTTTATTGGCAACGGAATGAATCTGCAATAAGTGAAACAAAGGCTCAATATGGTAAATATTGTTATTCTATTGCCTATGGAATTCTTAAAAATAATGAAGATGCCCAGGAATGTGAAAACGATACATATTTAGAGGCGTGGAATAATATTCCGCCGAAAAAGCCCGTGCGTTTATCTGCTTTTTTAGGGACAATTACTCGTCAAAAAGCCATTGATAAGTGGCGACGAAAAAATGCTCTCAAACGCAGTGGCGAAGTGGGACTGTCCCTCGACGAGCTTGAAGGCTGTATTCCCGATAACAGAGCCATAGACGACCACCTTATTGCAGAAGAATTAGCAAGGAAAATATCAGATTTTTTAAGAGCATTACCACAGAATGAGCGAATTGTGTTTGTGCGAAGATACTGGTATTTCGATTCCGTAAACGACATCTGCGAAAGATTTGGTTACGGAAAAAGCAAAGTAAAAATGATGTTAAAACGCACAAGAGATAAATTGATTTCTTATCTTGAACAGGAAGGAGTGCTATTATGAAATCAGATAAATTGACAGACGCTATCGGTATGATAGATGAAGATTTGATTGCGGAAGCAGACATAAAAATGAAAAAAGGCTATGTTCAATATATTAAATGGCTGGTTCCTGTTGCCGCTGTATTGATGATTATGATTGTTTCTGTACCGTTTTTAAAACAGGATAAGCCGATAATTAAAAATCCGTTAACAGAAAGCACATCGCAATCAGATGAACAGCTCACAGACAGAGAAAATACGACACAAGAAGATAACAGTAATAATCTTGAAATTCCTTCAAAAAATCAACAGGAGGAACCCTCAACAGGAACACTTATACCGTCAATTGGTGACAATATTGTAACTCCTGTTGTAAAGACATTAAATTTTGCAAAGTATCCACAGATGATGCAGTATCCATCTGATTTTAATGACCTAAATGCTTGGTATGACAGCAGAAAAGAGCGAAAGGTATATTATGGTGCAGGGAAAAATCTTGGTCCATTTTTCTGGAAAACATCGGGAGCATTTCTTTCAGGTGCAGGTAGCGAGAACCGCCTTTATTCACCGTTGAATGTGTATATGGCACTTGCTATGACTGCTGAAATTTCCGACGGAGAAACCCGTCAGCAAATTCTTGATTTAATCGGTGCAGACAGTATGGAATCCTTACGCAAGCAGGCAAATTCCGTATGGAATGCCAATTACAGCGATGACGGTGCTGTTACAAGTATTCTTGCAAGCTCCTTGTGGCTTAATGATAACATTTCATTTAACAAAAAGATAATTGATACACTCGGCACAAATTATTATGCTTCTTCATATCAGGGTACAATGGGCTCTGAAAAAATGAATAAGGAATTACGAAAATGGCTTAACGCACAGACAGGCGGAATGTTAAGTGATGAAATAAGCGATATCAAGCTTGATTCAAGAACCGTTATGGCATTGGCAACAACAATTTTTTATCAGGCAAAATGGCAGAGTGATTTTTTGGAATCTAACACTGTTCAGGACGTTTTCCATTCACCGACAGGGGATATAACTTGTGATTTTATGAAGCGAACTGAATATGACGAGCTTTATTTCTGGGGTAAAAACTTTTCTGCAATAAGCAAGCAGCTTGCCAACAGCGGAAAAATGTATTTTATTCTGCCTGACGAAAATGTAAGTGTTGACGATTTGCTTTCCGATAATGAACTTAAAACATTTTTGACAAATGGCAGTAGCTGGAGAAATTATCAAAAGATAAGAATTAACTTGTCAGTTCCAAAATTTGATGTGTCATCAGAACAGGATTTGAAGAAAGGACTCCAAAATCTTGGCGTTACAAACTGCTTTGATGAAGCAAAGTCCGATTTCAGCGCTCTTTGTCCTGACTTTAAAGACCCGATTTTTATTTCTAAAATTGAGCACGGTGTAAGAGTTGCCATTGACGAAGAGGGCGTCACAGCAACAGCATATACAGTTGAAATGCTTGCAGGCGCAACAAGACCGACAGAGGACGAAATCGAATTTGTCCTTGACAGACCGTTTATATTCGTAATTACAAGTGATGACGGCTTACCATTATTTATTGGTGTAGTAAATCAACCGTAAAAGTCAAAGAATAAATAAAAAGCAGTTGTTACCAAAAGTAGCAGCTGCTTTTACTGTTCATAACATATAAATCAGAGTTTGTCGGGGATAATGGAACACCATTCCGCCCCATCTTTGAGGGGGCTGTCACGAGCTTTGCGAGTGACTGGGGGAGTAACTCCCTCAGTCTCACTTCGTTCGACAGCTCCCTCAAGGAGGGAGCGGATGCAGGCATGGGGGCCTGTCACTACGCGTGAATATATAATCCCAACAAATTATGATTTGTTTTACAATTTTACAATTATCCACTTTACATTTTTATTGACATATTTGCTTTATAATTGTATAATTTATAGGATAATTTTTTATATAATAGGAGTAGTCTGTATGAAATGGACAGGTCTTAATGAATTAAGAGAAAAATACCTTGCATTCTTTGAAAGCAAAGACCATTTGCGTCTTCCAAGTTTTTCACTTGTACCACAGGGTGACAAGAGCATTTTGCTTATAAATGCAGGTATGACACCAATGAAAAAATACTTTACAGGTGAGGTAACACCTCCTAAAAAGCGTGTTACAACTTGCCAGAAATGTATCCGTACACCTGATATTGAGAATGTTGGTAAGACTGCTCGTCACGGAACATATTTCGAGATGCTCGGCAACTTCTCATTCGGTGATTATTTCAAACACGAAGCAACTGCATGGGCTTGGGAATTCTTTACAAAGGTACTTGAAATTCCTGAAGAATTACTTTATGTCAGCGTTTATCTTGAAGATGACGAGGCATATGACATCTGGACTAAAGAAGTTGGCGTTGACCCATCACACATGGTTCGTTTCGGTAAGGAAGACAACTTCTGGGAACACGGTGCAGGTCCTTGCGGTCCTTGTTCAGAAATCTATTTTGACCGTGGTCCGGATAAGGGTTGTGGCAGTCCTGACTGTAAAGTTGGTTGCGAATGTGACCGCTTTATCGAAGTATGGAACCTTGTTTTCACACAGTTTGAAAATGACGGTAACAACAACTATACTCGTCTTGCAAATCCTAATATTGATACAGGTATGGGACTTGAAAGACTTGCTTGTATTATGCAGGATGTTGATAACCTCTTCGAAGTTGACACAGTTCAGAATATTATGAAGCACATTATTGATATTTCAGGTATTGAGTATCATAAGGATGCTAAAAAGGACATTTCACTTCGTGTTATTACTGACCATATCCGCAGTACAACATTTATGGTTGGTGACGGTGTTCTTCCGTCAAACAGCGGTCGTGGTTATGTTCTTCGTCGTCTTCTTCGTCGTGCGGCTCGTCACGGAAGACTTATCGGCATCGACAGACCATTCCTTGCAGAAGTTTGCGAAACTGTAATCAAGGAAAATGCAAATGCATATCCGAACCTTGTTGAAAAGCAGGATTACATCAAGAAAGTTATCGCGATGGAAGAAGAAAGCTTCTATAAGACTATCGATTCAGGTCTTGGTCTTCTCAACGAAATGATGGCAAATTCAAAAGACGGTGTTCTTTCAGGTGAAGATGCTTTCAAACTTCAGGATACTTTTGGCTTCCCAATTGACCTTACTAAAGAAATTGTTGCTGAAAATAATATGACAGTTGACGAAGATGCTTTCAAAAAGTTTGTTGAAGAAGCAAGAATGAAAGCAAAATCAGTTAAGCGTGACGGTGCTGAAACTGACTGGAGAAATTCAGGCGTTTCATTTAAGGATGTTACAAAGACAGAATTTACAGGATACACAGAAAATAATACAAACGCAACTGTTGTAGCACTTGTAAGTGGCGGTGAAAGAAAAGACTTTGTTGAAGCAGGAGATGCAATTCTTGTTCTCGATAAAACTTCTTTCTATGCTGAAAGTGGCGGACAGGTAGGGGATACCGGTGTTATCACAATCGGTGACAGCACTTTTGAGGTTGCAAATACAACAAAGGACGCTGACGGTGTTGTTCTTCATCACGGTACACTCACGGGTGATGCTGTAAAAGTTGGTGACACAGTAACAACTGTTTACAACGAAGAAAACAGAAAAGCAATTATGAGAAATCATACTGCTGCTCATCTTCTTCAGGCAGCACTTCGCGAAGTATTAGGTACTCACGTTGAACAGGCAGGTCAGCTTGTTGATGCAAATGAAGTTCGTTTTGACTTCACTCATTTCACAGGTATGACAGGCGAAGAACTTAAAAAGGTAGAAGACCTTGTCAACGAAGAAATCCTTAATGCCACAGAAATGCTTATCAAGGAAATGCCTATTGACGAAGCAAAGGCTATGGGTGCTATGGCACTTTTCGGTGAAAAGTACGGTGATGTTGTTCGTGTTGTAAAGGCAGGTGACTTCTCAACAGAACTCTGCGGTGGTACGCATGTTGACAATACAGGCAAAATCGGTCTTTTCAAAATCGTTTCTGAATCATCAGTTGCAGCAGGTGTTCGCAGAATTCAGGCTGTTACAGGTAAAAATGTTTTAAAATACATTGACGAAAAGAATAATCTTCTTTATGCGACAGCAGAATGCTTCAAGGTTGGTAATGTATCTGCACTTCCACAGAAGGCAGTTGCAGTAGCGAACGACCTTAAAGCAAAAGAAAAGGAAATTGCAAGTCTTAAAGCAGAGATTAACTCATTCAAGACTGCAGGAATTATGGCAGGTGCTATTGATGTGAACGGTGTTCAGCTTGTAGTTTACTATGCAGGTGAACTTGATGCTAACGGTCTTCGCGGGATGGCTGAAACTGCAAGAGATTCTGCTCCTAATACAGTTGCTGTGATTGCGGGTTCAAATGCAGAAAAAGGAACTTGTTCATTTGCTTGTGCTTGTGGTAAGGATGCAATTGCAAAGGGTGCTCACGCAGGTAACATTGTCCGTGAAGTTGCAAAGGTTGCAGGCGGTTCAGGTGGCGGTAAACCTGATATGGCTATGGCAGGCGGTAAGGATATTTCAAAGATTGACGATGCTTTGATGTCTGCTAATGAAATTCTTAAATCAATGCTCAAATAAGGAGAATTTGTTATGGATTGTCTTTTTTGTAAAATAGCAAACGGTGAAATTCCGTCAAATAAGGTTTATGAGGATGACAAAATCCTTGCTTTCCACGATATTGCACCACAGGCAGATGTTCATGTGCTTGTAATTCCGAAAGACCATGTTGCAAGCAGTGCAAATGATGTGAATGCAGAAAACTGCGAAGCAATCGGTTATCTTTTCTCAAAAATTCCTGAAATTGCTCGACTCTCGGGTGTTGACAGTTACAGAATTATCAATAACTGCGGTGAAAAAGCAGGACAGACTGTAAAACACATTCATTTTCATATTTTAAGCGGAGATAATTTATCAGAGAAAATGGTTTAAGGGGGAGTTTTCATTGAAAAGACCAATGGCTATAATCGGCTTTTCAATGCTTATAACATTTCTCTTAATCACAAATATTACACATAAAATGACTGTTGCTCTTTTGACGGGAGCAATAGTCATTTTTCCTTGTTTTTTAATAGTAAAAAAATTACGAAAACATTTATCAATAATTTTTGCTTTGTTTGGTTTTATTGTTTTTACACTTTCATTCATTTCAGCCGAAAAATGTTACTTTAACGAAAAAGCAGAAATGGAAAACGAACAATATTTGTCAGGTATTGTGTGCGAAATGCCAAAAGATTCTGACTATGCTTTTACATATGTAATAAAGCTTGATAACAAAAATTACAAAATCCGTTATGTATCGGAAACTGACCATTTTCTTCGTGAGGGTGATATTGTAAAGGTCAACGGGAAATGTGCTGACGAAAATCAGGATAAGGATTTGTTCGGCAATTCGCTTTCATCAAAGGTGTATTTCACATTTTTTGAAAGTGGTGAATGCAGTATCAAGAAGACAGGCGAAATCAATTACTATTACAAGAACATAGGTGCTGTAAAAAGAGCATTTTCTGAAGTCGTTACAAAATATCTTCCAGGCAGAAATGGTGCAATCGCAAGAGCAATTACAATAGGTGATAAGTCGGAACTTGATGAAAAGGTTACGGATTACTTCAATTATTGCGGGACATCACATTTGCTTGTTATATCGGGACTTCATCTCTCTTTAGTATCAATATTTATAGTGAATTTTCTAAATAAGTTTTCAAAATTAAGAAAATATTCGTCAATTATAGGACTTCTGTGTTTGCTTATTTATTCAGCAGTTACAGGTTTTGGAGTTTCAGTTTTGCGAGCAGGAGCAATGGTGGCTGCTATACTTGTTGCAAGGATGTTTAATCGGGATGCAGATAGTGTAAACTCTGTTGGACTTGCGGTAACCTTTATACTCCTGATTAACCCCTTTGCACCTTTTTCGGCAGCGTTATGGCTAAGTGTTCTTTCAACTCTTGGTTTGCTCACATATGCGAGTAAAATAAAAATATGGATAAATGAGAAAATTGACGGAAAAGCAATCTCAAAATCATCATTGTTCAATCTTTTTATCAATGCATTTTCCATAAGCTTTGCCACAATGGTTTTCACATTACCCGTGTTTATTTTTAAATTCAAAATGGTATCGGTTGTGTCTGTGTTGACGAATTTCCTTATGGTGGATGCAGCACTTGTTATGATGATTTCTACATTTATAGGTGTCTTTTCTCATATAATTTTTTTAAAACCGATTTCACAGCTATGCTTTCTCATAACAGGTTTAATAGGAGAGTTTCTTCATATTATTGCAGAAAAAATCGGTATGTGGGAATGGTCAACAATATCGTTGGAGCATAAATATTATAAAAATTTCTTTGCAATAGCCATTGTGTGTATTGGTATCACTTTATTAATGAGAAAACAAAAGCCTCATTTGTTAAAATTTACAACAATTTTACTTTCGTTATCATTTATCATACTGACAACTTACTGTGTGTGGTTCAGTTACAATACTCCCACAATAGAAATAGCAGGAACAGACCGCAATCCTGTTATAACTGTTAATTACAACAATGAAACTGTGCTGATAGGTACCCAAAAGCATAAATATATCAACATAATAAAAGATGTACTGAATAAACATAATAAAAAGCAACCGGATATGCTCGTGGTGAACGAAAATCATTCAGCGGTAATATCAGAAACGATAAATATTTATAATAATTTTGGTATAACAGACACCTGTTTTTATACCTTTGCACCGAAAGTCTTTTCAGAAACATCAAAAGGTTCAATCAGAGGATTTTCAATAAAAGAAAATGTCAGGGTTGATTTTATAGAAAACGATTTTATACGAGTTACAGCAAAAAACAAGTGTGTTGTTATTGCAGAATGTAAAAACGCAGAAAATGTCTTTGAAAACAAAGAAGATTGTGATATAATAATTTTGTATGGCAAAAATATATCTGAATATGAAGATTTGATTAAAGAAAATCAAAATGATGTTCAGGTAATTGTTCTTGCCACAGGAGAAAAAGTAACGATTAATTTTTAGTGTAACGGGAGAAGGAAATGGCACTTATTTATGAAGCAGATTTAAAAAGACAGATTAAAGAAAAGAATATGTCAAACTGCTATCTTTTTTACGGAAGTGAAGAGTATCTTAAACAGTTTTATGCTGAAAAGATATGTAAAACTTTTGTAACACCGGGTAGTGAAACATTCAGTCTGCGTAAATATGACGGTAAGGAAAATACCCTTGACGATGTGCTTGAGGGTGCTTCATCTATGCCTTTTATGAGTGAATACTGTGTTGTAATTGCTCGTGACTTTCCTCTTGATACACTTAATAATGACGATAAAAACAAACTTACAGCTTTTTTGGAGAATACTCCTGATACATCAATTACAATATTCTGGATGGACAGTATTGAGGTTCAACCTAAAAATGCAAAATGGAAATGGGTAGTTGAGAATTTCGGGCAATGTGCTACTATCGTTGATTTCGAAAAACCGACGGGAAGAAATCTCCTTAAACTTCTTTGTGCATATGCGTCGCGACAGGGTTGTATGATGAGTGATAGTACAGCATCATATCTTGTTGAGGTTGCAGGTGACGGACTTAATACACTATTTAACGAAATACAGAAAGCAGCCAACTTTGCGGGACAGGGTAACGAAATAACTCGTGAATGCATTGATGGTGTTGCTGTCCGTTCACTTGAAGCAAAGGTTTTTGACTTATCAAAGCTTATTCTTAACCAAAATCCGCAAGGTGCATTGGAACTTCTTCATATACTGATGATGCAGAAGGCAGAACCGATTGATATTTTTGGTGTTATCTTGATGTCATTCCTTGATGTTTATCGTGTTAAGGTCGCTGTGTCAGGTGGCGAAAGTATGCTGTATCCTGCAAAAGTATTTGATTATCGCAACAAGGATTTTCGCCTTAAAAATGCTGACAGATATGCAAAAAATCTTTCAATGGAACAAATCCGCGAATGTTTTGACTGTTTCACTGAAGCCGACAAAGCACTTAAAAGTACAGCACAGAACGGTGAATTGATTCTTGAAAAACTTATAGTAAAGATTTCACTTATAATAGCAAGGTGACCGCTGTGATAAAGATAAACGAAGCAGTAATAGTTGAGGGAAAATACGATAAAATAAAACTTTCAGGAATTCTTGATACTATTATCATTGAAACTGACGGTTTTGCAATTTTTAAGGACAAGGAAAAGCAACAGCTTATCCGATTCCTTGCTGAAAAACGAGGTGTTGTTATTCTGACAGATAGTGATGGTGCGGGTTTTAAAATCCGTTCTTTCATAAAAGGGATAACAAAAAGTGAAAATGTAAAAAATGTGTATATTCCCGATATTTATGGAAAAGAAAAAAGAAAAACCGAGTTTTCAAAAGAAGGTAAACTTGGTGTTGAGGGAATGGAAGTACATATCATTATAGATGCACTAAAAAAAGCAGGTGTGATTTATAGTGAGAATGAAAAGAAGTTAGGTCGTGAAATTACCCATACGGACTTTTTTGAGGACGGCATAAGTGGTGGAGAAAACAGTAGTTTAATCCGTAAAACTCTTGCAAAAGAACTTTGTCTTCCCGAAAAAATCAGTTCATCATCACTTCTTAAAATCATAAATTCATATATGACTTACGAAGAATATAAGCAAGTCATTGAAAAGATACACAATAATTAAATTTTTTCTTTCCAAATTAAGGAAAATGTGATATAATAAACTTTCAAACTCAAATTTTATGAACTTGAGGTATTCAAAATGCATGTTCAAAGTAAATTTCCAATAAATAAACCTTTTTACGAGGTTCGCGACATAAGAGATTTTAAGGACTTAATTGACCAGAGTGAAAGACTTTTCTCTGAACGTCCTGCTTATAAACTCAAGAACAAAGACGGAGTTTATTATGAGGTTACTTATAGCAGTTTCCGTCATTCAATCAATTATCTTGCAAACAGCCTTGTAAATGACGGTTATAAAAGAACACATATTGCTGTTGTTGGTGCAAACTCATATAATTGGTCTGTCACATATCTTGCAGTAACCTGCAGTGATAATATCATTGTGCCTATTGACAAGGAATTGACAGCAGACAATATGATGGATGTTATTATGGACTCTGATGCAACAGTCCTTTTTGGGGATAAGAAATACATTAAGAGAATTGAAGCGTTAAAAGACCAGTTGCCTGACGGATTCAGATTTATCTGCTTTGATGATGTTCAGATTGATGGTGTAGAATACTTTGAAGATTATATTGACATAGGAAGACAACTTTATAAAAAAGGTGTAATACATCTTGATAATATTACTGTTGACCCTGAGGCTACAACTGCAATTCTATTCACATCAGGAACAACAGGTGTTTCAAAAGGTGTTTGCCTTAGTCAGAAAAATATCTGTTCAGTTGTTATGGGTGCGGCAGGTTGTATCAAAGTTACTCCTGATGACCAACTTTTGTCAGTTCTTCCTATTCATCACACATACGAATGTACTGTTGGTTTCCTTTATATTATTTATTCAGGTGCTTGTATTGCATTCAATCAGGGACTTCGCTATATTACAAGAGATTTTCAGGATATAAAACCAACCTGTTTTATTACTGTTCCGCTTCTTATTGAAAAAGTTCATGCAAAGATTATGAAGAAAATGGAAGAACGAACAGCGGGTAAACTTATATTCAAGCTTGGTAAATATGCATCAATGGCAAGCCGAGCAATGGGTGTTAAAGGTGTTGACAGAAAACTTTTCTCAGAGGTTATTGATAATTTTGGTGGCCGACTTCGACTTATTGTAACGGGTGCTGCTGCTATTGACCCTCGTGTTGCAGAGGATTTTATGCATATGGGTATTGACCTTTATATCGGTTACGGTCTTACAGAATGTGCTCCGCTTGTTGCTTGTAATAATGACAGACTTATGCTTCCTGATTCAATCGGTACTCCAATGCCGGGTGCAGAGGTTGCAATTTATAACCCTGATGCCTTGGGTGTTGGTGAAATCTGGGTAAGAGGACCAATGGTTATGAACGGGTACTATAAAAACCCTGAAGCAACGGCAGAGGTTATTACTCCTGATGGTTGGTTCAGAACAGGTGACATCGGTACTTGTGACCGTCATAACTGTTATAAGCTTACAGGCAGAAGCAAGAATGTTATCGTTACAAAAAATGGTAAAAATATTTTCCCGGAAGAAGTTGAACTTTACCTTAATACTAATCCGATTATTGAAGAAAGTATCGTTTTTGCTGATGATGTTGACGACGAAACACTTGTCAGTGCTATGATTTATCCAAACTATGAACAGATTAAAAATAATCTTAAGCGTCAGGATATTACGAAGGAAGATGTTCAGAAAACAGTTGATGAAGCTGTTAAAGATGTTAACAAAAAACTTCCTAAGTACAAGAAAATCAGAAGCTATGACATAAGTGAAACTGAATTTGAAAAAACAACGACAAAGAAAATCAAGCGTCAGGTTAATATTGATAAAAAGAAAGCAAAAAAACAGACGGAAGAGAAAACAGAGGAATAATAAAAATGATTTTTGGTCAGGATAATCTTGAAAACAATTCAAACGGTCTTACCGTAATGGCAATTATGGCATCACCAAGAAAAAACGGCTATACAGCAAAGCTTCTTGGTAGTCTTTTGCGTGAATTCCCAAAAGGAACAAATTTTGATATTGTAAATGTATATGAACTCAATCCCGTACCTTGTAATGCTTGTGGTTATTGCAAGGCAGGTAACGGTTGTACAAAAAAGGACCTTGAGGATTTTTGGGTAAGATTTGAAAATGCAGACATAATTGTATTTGCAACACCTATTTATTTTATGGGTGTGCCTGCACCATTCAAAGCATTGATTGACCGTTTTCAGCGTTATTATGAAGCAAGATTTCGTCGTAATATGAAAAATCCAATCGAAAAGCATCGCAAAGCATTACTTATTGTAACAAGTGGTTCTGACGGCGAAATCGGATACGAAGTAATCAAACATCAGCTTTTACAGGCTTTTTCAGTTCTCAATATTGAACTTTGTGGTGTAACACTTGCGAAAAATACTGATAAATGCGGTGTTGATAATACAGATGTTGACAGAGCAAGAGCATTATATTGGAAGGTGAGATAAATGGCAGTTATTAAAGTTGATTTGAACAATTTTGCAACAGAAGTTTTAAAGTCGGATAAACCAGTTCTTCTTGATATGTATGCTGACTGGTGTGGACCTTGTATGATGATGGCACCTGAAATCGAGGCTTACTCAGAAGAAACAGACGCAGTAAAGGTTTGCAAACTCAATGTTGACGATGCAACAGACCTTGCACTTACTTATGGTGTAATGAGTATTCCAACAGTCCTTCTTATCGAAAACGGACAGGAAGTAAAACGCTTTGTAGGTGCAAAAGAAAAACATCAGATTGCAGAATTTGTAGGAAAATGAGAAAAAGGACTGATTGAAAAATCAGTCCTTTTTTAATGCAAAATGCAAAGTGCAGAATTACAGTATTTTTAAAATAATTTTTTATAAAAAACACTTGACAAACACATTCTGTTAATATATAATTATTTTTGCTCGTTGGGGAATAGTGTAACGGTAGCACGACAGACTCTGACTCTGTTTGTTGGGGTTCGAATCCCTATTCCCCAGCCATAAAAATGAAACCATCGCTTCTGCGGTGGTTTTATTTTTTGTTTTACAAATTATAATTTGTCGGGATGTTTAATAAGTGCAAAACGCAAAGTGCAGAGTGCAAAATGTCGGAACTGCGTTGCGATTGTAATGCCTCTCTCTGACGAGGGAGGTGGCAAAATCTTTGATTTTGACGGAGGGAGAGATAGTTTTTCTGTTCGCTGAATCTCTCCCTCAGTCTGCTTCGCAGACAGCTCCCTCGTCAGAGGGGGCCGAGAATACAACTATATTGATTTTATTTTATAATTGTGTCGCAGACCCACAATTCTGCATTCAGCATTTTGCATTCTGCATTTACCCCTACAACCCCCAATTTACTAAAGACCGTCAAATTTTTGATGGTCTTATTTTTTTGTTTACATATTCATCTCAAAATGTTAAAATGAAAAAAAGACCTTTCATAAGGTGGGGATATTATGAAAATTGATTTAAGGGATACAAAAAAATTACAGACACTCAAAGGCTTTGGAACATCTGCCTGTTGGTGGAGTCAGTATTGTGCTGATGAAAAAGTAGCCGAAGAAATTGCAGAACTTTTATATGGTGGTACAGGTCTTGGACTTAACATTTATCGTTACAATATCGGTGGGGGAACAGACCCTGATAATTGTCGTGTGACTAATCCTTGGCGAGTGACTGAAAGTTTCTATAAATATGACCGTGAAAAGGCAGAGGGCGAATATGATTTTACTGCCGATAAAACAGCAATCAGTATGATGAAACGCTGTCTAGACAAGGGAAATGTTGATACTCTTATCGTGTTTGCAAATTCACCACATTATTCACATACATCAACGGGACAAGCATCAGGCAGTCTTATCAACCATACCTGCAATTTGCCAATGTCAAATTACAGAAAATTCGCGGATTACTTCTTAACTTGCACACAAGCACTTATTGATATGGGATTCCCTGTTAAGTATGTGAGTCCCATTAACGAACCTCAATGGAAATGGGGTGGCAGTTATGTGTGGCAGGAGGGTTGCCATTACGAAACTGAAGAAATGGTGGCTGTTTATCACATTTTTGCCGAAGAAATCATAAAACGAGGAATGGATGTTAAGCTTTATGGTCCTGAAACCGGCGAAATGATGGGACTTACTCCTGAATACATAAAGGCGATTACAGCCGACGAAACCATTATGAAGGTAATGGATATTTTCGCTTATCATTCATACCATGATGATAACAATCCGAATATCCGCCTTGAATTTAAAAAGGAAATCGTAGAGAAATATCCGCAGTTCCGTTTCGATATGAGTGAATGGTGCGAATTGCCGAACAAGAGCCATACAAAGAACTTTAAGGGTGCATTGATAACTGCTCGTATTATCGGTCAGGATTTAGCGTATGCAGGTGCAGAAAGCTGGACTTCATGGGTTGCAGTTAATCAATTTTCAATTAAGGAAGACGGAAATGATTATTCTGATGCTACCATTACTGCGACAAATGATTTCAGCGAGTGGTATGTGGCACGAAGATACTGGGGGTTTGCACACTTTGCAAAGTTCATTCCTGTAAATTCAGTTTGCCTTGATAACGGCTTTTTTCCTGATGAAAGCAACGATTTTAATGTGTTCTCATTCTTAACACCTGACGGAAAAACTGTAACTGTAATTGTCAATGAGGGTGAAGAAAGAGAATTAACTCTTGACGGAAACTTTACTGAAATGAAGATTATTCAGTCTGTCGATGAAGATTATCTTAATGAAATTTATAACGGTGAATATAAAAATGCGATTACGGTAAAATCAAATAGTATTTTGACTGTAATTACAAGGTGAAGGAAATATTATGAGTATAATATCAAGTGTTCTCAAAGTTAAAAATTACTCTGCTGACGAGGCTGCAAATTTGTTGCACATTCCGAAAAACGGTAAAAAACTATTTATTGAAAAAATGAATAACGGTAATTGCTTTTTCTATGCGATAGTTGTTTTTAACAAAACACTTGGTCGAATTATTCTCTTTACAGATTTGGATGATAAAGACCTTGCTGACGGCAAAAATGTTTGTTATTTTTCAAACCTATGGGTGCATCCTAAACTTCGAGGACATAAAATTGGTTCAAAATTAGTACGCTATGTTGAAAAACAAGCAAAAGAAAAAGGCTTTAAATATCTGACATTGGGTGTTCATACGGACAATAAAAAGAATGTGAGTATATATAAGCATCTCGGATTTGATATCGTAGTAAAAAATAAGACTCAGGATGTGCTTGTCAAAGATGAAAACGGTGATTATATTACCGTGAAAGAACATTCTATTTTAAAGAAGAGCATAAAATGAGGAGAAATTTATGAACTATCCTAATCCTTTTATACCTGAAAGAGCAGACCCTTATGTGACAAAGGGTCCTGACGGAAACTATTATTTTACAGCAAGTTACCCTGCTTTTATGAATGTTGACGCAGGTTATGACAGAATAATTTTAAGAAAAAGTGAAACAGTAATCGGTCTTGCAACCGCCGAAGAAAAAACAATATGGCGCGCTCATAACGAAGGTGTTATGTCAAAGCATATCTGGGCACCTGAAATTCACTATATCGGTGGGAAATGGTATGTTTTCTTTGCTGCAGGTGAAAAAGAAAATGTGTGGAATATCCGTCCTTTTGTGCTTATGTGTAAAGGACAAGACCCTATGAATGACGAATGGGTAGAAATGGGCAAAATGCAAGCCTGTGAGGGTGATAACAGGTCTTTTACAGAATTTTCACTTGATATGACATATTTTGAGAATAATGGCAAGCATTATCTCATCTGGGCAGAAAAACTTGATGACTCATCACTTTTTATGGCAGAAATTAATCCAAACGAGCCTTGGAAACTCATAAACAAACCAATTCTTCTTACAAAGCCTGAATACGATTGGGAAAAAGTCCGTTTTGCCGTTAACGAAGGCCCTGCTGTGCTTAAAACTGATGATAAAATCTATGTTTTCTTTTCTGCATCAGGTACGGGCGAAGAATACTGTATGGGAAAAGTGTATGCAGACAGAAATGCAGATTTAATGGATGAAACTATCTGGACAAAGGACTCTGAACCTGCTTTACAGACAAGTGATTTGGTTGATGAGGCAGGTCCGGGACACAATAGCTTTGTGGTTGATGAAAATGATAATCTTTTGATTGTTTATCACGCAAGACCATTCTCACATTTCGATAAAAAATGTGGCTCATACTGTGATGAACCGCTTTATGACCCTTGTCGTCACGCAAGGGTAAAATTAGTCAATTTTGACGAAAAAGGCACTCCAATTCTCAAGTAATTTTACTTGACAAAATATTGTGCTGAATGTATAATTTAATCACAAGATATAGTTGGTTTGCGTAACTGACGGATTTAGTGGATTACCACAAGGAAACGCGAACTGCATTAAGCCGACCGTCTGGGCAATTCAACTTATAATTTTAGTTGAATTGCTCTTTTTGTTTTTTTGGTATTTTACAAGGAGGAAACCTATGGAACACAACAATTGGAACGGATTTGTAAAAGGCGTATGGCAGAATGAAATCAACGTTCGTGATTTCATTCAGAAAAACTATAAAGAATATAAAGGTGACGCAAGTTTCCTTGAAGATGCAACACCGCGTACAGATGCAATGATGAAAAAGGTGAATTCACTTTTTGCTCTTGAAAGACAGTATGGTGGCGTTCTTGATATTGACACAACAACAGTTTCTTCACTTACAAGCTATCTGCCCGGTTATATTGACAAGGCAAACGAGCTTATTGTCGGCTTACAAACTAACAGACCATTAAAGAGAGGTGTTAATCCTTTTGGCGGTATGAGAATGGTTCGTCAGGCTTGTGAAGCTTATGGATATCAGTTGAGTGATAAGGTTGAAGAAGAATTCAAGTTCAGAACAACACATAATGACGGTGTTTTCCGTGCATATACTGACGAAATGCGTGCTGCTCGTAAATGCCATGTAATCACAGGTCTTCCTGATGCTTACGGTCGTGGTCGAATTATCGGTGACTATCGTCGTGTAGCACTCTATGGTGTGGACAGACTTATCGAAGAAAAGAAAAAGGATAAGGCAGCACGAGCAAACGGTAATTTCAATACAGACCAGATTCGTCTTTTTGAAGAACTTTATCAGCAAATTGCATTCCTTGGTTATTTAAAGGAAATGGCTGCAATGTATGGATACGATATCGGTCAACCTGCGAAAAATGCTCGTGAAGCAATTCAGTGGACATATTTTGCATACCTTGGTGCAATCAAAGAACAGAATGGTGCTGCAATGTCTTTGGGCAGAGTAAGTACATTCTTCGATATTTATATTGAACGCGATATTGCAAGAGGAATTCTTACCGAAAAAAGTGCTCAGGAACTTATGGATGATTTTGTTATCAAGCTTCGTATGGCAAGACATTTAAGAACTCCTGAATACAACGAACTTTTCGGTGGCGACCCAATGTGGATTACAGAAGCAGTCGGTGGTATGGGCGAAGACGGAAGAACTCTCGTTACAAAAAACAGTTTCCGTATGCTCAATACTCTCTATACTCTCGGTTCATCTCCTGAACCAAATCTTACAGTTTTGTGGTCAACTGCACTTCCTGAAAACTTTAAGAAATTCTGTGCAAAGGTTTCAAAGGACACAGACTCAATTCAGTATGAAAATGACGATGTAATGCGTCCTGACTACGGTGACGATTATGCTATTGCTTGTTGTGTTTCCGCTATGAAAGTGGGTAAACAGATGCAGTTCTTTGGTGCTCGTTGTAACCTTGCAAAACTCTTGCTTATTGCTATCAATGGTGGTTACGATACAACAAGCCAGATGCATATAGGCCCACAGATGCCTGTGCTTGATGGTGATAAACTTGATTTCGACAGTGTAATGGAAAGATTCCAGATTTATATTGACTGGCTTAGCCACTTGTATGTAAACACAATGAATGTGATTCATTATATGCACGATAAATACGCTTACGAAAAGACACAGATGGCACTTCACGATACAGATGTTGAACGCTTTATGGCATTCGGTATCGCAGGTCTTTCTGTTGTTGCTGACTCACTTAGTGCAATCAAGTTTGCTGATGTAAAGCCTGTTATGAATGATGACGGCTTTATCACAGATTTTAGGACAACAGGTGAATTCCCTAAATATGGTAACGATGATGACAGAGTTGACCTTATTGCAAAGGATATGACACATCGTGTAATCACAGCACTTCGTCAAACACCTACATACAGAGATGCAATTCATACACTCTCTGTACTTACAATTACATCAAATGTTATGTATGGTAAAAACACAGGTGCAACTCCTGACGGAAGAAAGAATGCAGAGCCTTTTGCTCCTGGTGCAAATCCAATGCATAATCGTGAAGAAAATGGTGCACTTGCTTCTCTTAACTCAGTTGCAAAAATCAGTTACGAAGATTGTCGTGACGGTATTTCAAATACATTCTCAATCACTCCTGAAGCATTAGGTCGTGATGATGACGAGAGAATTGATAATCTTGTAGCAATTCTTGACGGATATTTCAGCAAGATGGCTCATCACATTAATGTAAATGTGCTTAACCGTGAAACACTTATGGACGCTTATGACAATCCTGAAAAGTATCCTAACCTTACAATTCGTGTTTCAGGATATGCTGTTAATTTCAATAAACTTTCAAAGGCACAGCAAAGAGAAGTTATCAGCCGAACATTCCACGAGGCAATGTAATTATGAGTTCAGTTTCAGGACAGGTTCATTCAATACAGAGTTTAGGTACTGTTGACGGACCGGGACTCCGATTTGTGGTTTTTCTGCAAGGATGTAATCTTCGTTGCAAATGTTGTCATAATCCCGACACTTGGGAAATACAAGGTGCAAAAACCTATACTGCAGAAGAAATTGTAGAAAAAGCCACAAAGTATCGTGAATATTTCGGTGAAAAGGGTGGAATTACACTTTCAGGTGGTGAACCACTTTTACAGCCTGATTTTGCCTATGAAATCTTCCGTCTTTGTCATGAAAAAGGCATCAATACTTGTCTTGATACATCAGGCAGTATTTTGAATGAACAGATAAAAAAACTCTTAACAGAAACCGATAGAGTTTTACTTGATATCAAATATACTGATGATGAACTTTATCGTGAAAATGTTGGTTGTTCGCTCCAAAAACCAATGGAGTTTTTACAGTATCTTAATGAACAGATAATTCCAACTACATTAAGACAAGTTATTATTCCAACACTTAATGATAATGAAACGAATATTGAAAAACTAAATGAAATAGTTGAAAAAAACACTTGTATTGATAAGGTTGAACTTTTACCTTTCAAAAAAATCTGTCAGACAAAATATGACAGTATGAGTATACAGTTTCCTTTCGCAGATATTCCAGTACCAACAAAGGGAACAATGAATAAGTTAAATAATTTACTGAAAATATAAATATGGGGGATTTTATTATGCTTTCAGACATTCAAATCGCACAGCAGACACCTTGTTTACCAATCACAGAAATTGCCAAAAAACTCAATATTGACGCTGATGACCTTGAACTTTATGGCAAGTACAAGGCAAAACTTCCACTTTCTCTTAACAAAAAATATGCAGATAGAGAAAATGGTAAACTCATCCTTGTTACTGCGATTAATCCAACTCCTGCAGGTGAAGGTAAAACTACTATCACAGTAGGTCTTGGTCAGGCTATGAACAAAATCGGCAAAAATGCTTGTATCGCACTTCGCGAACCATCAATGGGCCCTGTCTTCGGTGTTAAAGGCGGTGCGGCAGGTGGTGGATATTCACAGGTTATTCCTATGGAAGACATCAACCTTCATTTCACAGGTGATATGCACGCAATTACTGCTGCTAACAACCTTCTTTGTGCTATTATCGACAACCATATGCAACAGGGTAATGACCTTCGCATTGACCAGAGAAGAATTCTCTTTAAGCGTTGCCTTGATATGAATGACCGTGCACTTCGTAATGTTATCGTTGGTCTTGGTGGCAAAGTTAACGGTGTGCCTCGTGAAGACGGATTTATGATTACTGTTGCAAGTGAAATTATGGCTATTCTCTGTCTTGCAACTGATATTGATGACCTTAAAACAAGACTTGGTAACATTCTTGTTGCTTGGACACTTGATAATACTCCTGTTTATGCAAAGGACCTCAATGCAGTTGGTGCTATGGCTGCACTTTTAAAGGATGCAATCAAGCCAAACCTTGTACAGACTCTTGAAAACACACCTGCAATTATGCACGGTGGTCCTTTCGCAAATATTGCTCACGGTTGCAACTCTGTTACTGCTACAAAACTTGCTTTAAAACTTGCTGATTACTGTATTACAGAAGCTGGTTTCGGTGCTGACCTTGGTGCTGAAAAGTTCCTTGATATCAAGTGCCGTTATGCAGGTCTTAAACCTGAATGTGTTGTAGTTGTTGCTACAATCCGTGCTCTCAAATACAACGGTGGCGTTGCTCGTGCTGATTTACAGAACGAAAATGTAGAAGCACTTAAAGCAGGTATCGTAAACCTTAAAACTCATATTGAAAATATGAGAAAATACAATGTGCCTGTTGTTGTTGCAATTAACAAATTCCATACAGATACAGATGCTGAAATTGCTTATATCAAGGAATTCTGTGAAGAAATGCAAGTTCCTGTTTCCCTTGCTGAAGTTTTCGCTAAAGGTGGCGAAGGCGGTATGGATTTGGCAGAAAAAGTATGTGCAGTTATCGACGAAGGTAAAGCAGATTTCGCACCTCTTTATGATGAAAAGCTTTCAATTAAAGAAAAACTCAACACAATCGCAAAGGAGATTTACCGTGCAGACGGCGTAATTTTCACAGCAGCGGCTGAAAAGGCAATCAAGGATATTGAATCTCTTGGTCAGGATAAGCTCCCTGTTTGTGTTGCTAAAACACAGTACTCACTTTCAGATGACCCGACAAAACTCGGTAAACCTGAAAACTTTGTGATGACAGTTCGTGAAGTGAAACTCAGCGCAGGTGCAGGTTTCATCGTTTGCCTTACAGGTGACATTATGACAATGCCTGGACTTCCCAAAGTTCCTGCAGCATACAAGATTGATGTGGATAGTGACGGCAAAATCGACGGCCTTTTCTAAAAATTGATTCTTTTTCCGCAATACCGCGTGTCTATCGGCTCGCGGTATTTTTTATGTGTATTCAAATTGAAATTCATCGGGAACATCGCGTAGGGACAGATGTCCCCGTCTGTCCGTGGTTATCTTGCATTACAAATTGGAGTTTGTAAGGATAATTCGTAATGCGTAATTCGTAATTCGGAATTAAGGGGTGCGGGTGTCCGGTGGACACCTCTGCGAAGCAGAAGCACTGTCTGAGCCGGTAGGCGAGTGTCTGCGACGCGATTATAACGCC